>PLBR01000211.1 GCA_003135435.1 Nitrospira sp.
CTGGAGGGGTTGAAGCGAACGCTGGAGTGGACAGAGATCCAGCAGGAGCAGCTCTTGGATCGCTTGGACCTGCTTCGGCTCGACAACACCCGTCTGCAGGATCGCGTGGAGGAGTTAGAGCGTCAGGTGGATGGGCTAAAGCAGCAACAGCCGTTGTTCTAGCAGGATACTGATAAATTCGCTCCCAGGAACCCTGAAACGTTAGACGTGAAAGGTGAACCGTGAAACGTAGGATTGCCGAGTGCCGTCCCTCCGAAACCTTTCACCTTTTACGTTTCACCTTTCACGAACGACAAGGCCGGCCTTTTTGAGCATCCTGCCTGGTATTCTTCTGTTGTGTCACACACGCAGGCCATCGAAGTTCCGGTGAGTTGAAATGGTTTTTTCGAAGCTCGTCATGATCGTTCGGAGTTCGCGAGCATTCATGCCATGAAATATCAGGTTGTGAGCATCGAAGATGTGCGTTGGCTGCTGGGCCATACCGGCGGGTTTCGAGGCGGCTATGTGACGGATGTGCAGGTGTCGAAGCGACGGCTGTTAGACGAAGCGTCGGGCCGCGAGGTGCTGGCGGGGACCACGGTCACGGTAGTGATCCGCTATCGTATTCGTCAGATGGCTCGCGTCGCAAAACTCACGATGACCGGCGTGACGGATTTCTCGATGTTTGAACAGGAAGGGGCCGATTGCTCGACGCTGGGGGTCATTCAAGCGGAGTGGACCGACGGGAAATTGCGCTTCTGGTTCGATCCGCAGGGCGAACTCTATGTGGTGTGCGAGGAAGCGCAGTTGGAGGAAGTGGCGGCGCCGAGCCTCGAACCCTTGTCACTGGGGCAGGTGGCTCAATGGACGTTTCAAAGTGAGATGCCGGATTGGCCGACGGTGACATGGCTTTTGGCCGAGCTAGACGTGGAGGGTGTCCCCTGTATCTGGCGGGCCACCGACTCGTCCCCCGGGCGTCACTCTGCCATTCAGTGGGAAGGGGATCTGCTCCTGGAGTCGATGCAAGGCGCAGTGGATGCCACAGGGGTGCACTGTATGTTGTATGGGCCGCTCGATGGGCCGGGGTTTGGCGTGGTGCTGCGGGTCCGTGGGGTGCAGGATCGCCGCACAGGTCAGGTGCTCTCGCTCCTGGCGGATCTGATCGCCCAACGGTTTTCCGGCCAGTGCTTGGTGGGCAATACGATCATTCCAGGCGGAGAATGGCAGAATTGGAAATCATTCGAACAGCAACGCGGGGCTGATGGGTAGTGAACGGAGGCGAGGCGGAAGTTGGTGAAGTAAGCGGGCTGTTCAAAAAGGCCGTTCAGCAAGGCCGCAGCGAGTGAAGGGCCGAGGCGTACCCTCGGGGGTACGTTGGGGGTCTGAATGATGCGAGAACGAAGCTGGCGGGCTTTTTCAACAGCCTGTCAGACCAGCGCCTGTCCGTTGGCATGTTCCGGCAGATGCACACCGTTGATATGTGTGTAGGCCGCAGCGCCGTTCCCGTTTTTCACGCCGTTGATGTGAGTCTTGCCGTTTCCGTTCTTCCCGTTCACACATTCCACCAAGGCCCACAACCGCAACGGATTCACATTCTGCTTCCGGGCAACGTGCAGCGACGTCCCATCCAACACCGTCTGGAGTGACAGGTCTGTCCGCCACCCTAAGCGGTTTGTGAATGGGGAAATTGCTTTCTCGATGGCGGCGATGATCTTATTGTCGTTGCTGAAGTGATTCAGCATGATGATCCGTCCGCCGGGTCGGCAGACGCGGATCATTTCGCTGACGACTTTGCGGTAGTCGGGGACAGCGGTGACGACGTAGGCCGCGACGACGGTGTCGAAACTATCGTCCTTGAATTTCATCGCGCCGGCATCCATCCGGTGCAGTTGCACATGGCCCATCCGGTGTTCTGTCGCTCGCTGCTTTGCTTTGTCCAGCATGCCTTCTGAAAAATCGATACCGACGATCTGGCAATGGCGGGGGTACATCGGCAGGGCCAACCCGGTTCCAATTCCCACTTCGAGGATTTTCTCATCAGGCTGGACGTTTAAATTCCGAATCACTGACTCACGCCCTTCGTGAAACACCTTCCCGAAGATCCGATCATAGACTCCGGCGTAGGACGTATAGACGCGCTCAATTTTCGCTAAATCCATGTCACCTCCGACTCCACATTAAAAAATGCTCCGTACACTCCTCGACCAAGGAAGGGATGGCCGACTGTCACAACTACAGAGGGGGAAAAATTTGTGCGGCGGAGCACCTGAATGGAGCGAGGGGAACCGCCTGAACAACAAACGCAGCCTACTCTAGCCAACTCGCTGCGACGAGTCAACAGATTCTCTCGGTTCCGTCACTTGATTCATCTGTGGCCCCTATGGGATAGGTACGAACATGATCCTCGCTGGCTTCTTCGCCGGTGCGTTGTGCCTCGGTCTCATTCTCGGAGACTGGCTCTACTTCGTGCGCCTCACGCCGGATGCGAGTCGGTACGGATGCGGGGTTGCCCGCACGCACGATCGATTCACGCATACGACTGTGACGCAGTTGGCCGACCGGTTTGATGCCGGCGGTCTGTTGACGTTGCCGCATGGAACCGCGCGGTTTTTCCAGGATCTGAACCAGATCGTGATTCGCCAGAAATACCGGCTGTTCGCCGTAGGCTTCCGAACCTTGTGGCCGTTAAAAGGGTTGATCTTCCTGTCTCCGGAAGGCGATGCGCTCGCGGTGCTCTGCCGAAAGCTCACTCCCTGGTCCTCGGCTCTTCTCACCGGCACATGGTTTGCCCTGGTGGCGGCGGGTATGGTGGGGAGTCTGATCGCCTTGTTCATCGAGGGCGAAATGGCGGCACTCGGCGGAGTGGTGTTGGCGCTCGGGATTGTCGGGTTGGGACTGGTGTTGTTACTGTCCGGAGCCCTTACGGTAGTATTCGCCTATCGGCTAGAGAGCGCCCGGCTTATGACGGTGTATCAAGAACTCCGGGAGGTGCTCGAAGGAGCCAGATTGCACGTCTGAGGCAAGCCCGGTCTATCTGGTCTGTTCGGTCTTCCTTGTTTGTCTGGTCCATCTGGTTAGTCTCCGGCAACCAAACAAACCAGACAGACCGAACAGACCAGATAGACCAGATAAACCAGATAAACCAAATGAACAAGATTAGGAGAGATACAGGCTCAGGAACTGATCGTATTCGGCGGGGAGATTCAGGTCGGGCCGGTTGCGGGCGAGACCGGCAATGATGCCGCGATGTTTCTTGTTGAGCCCGGATGATTCGAAGGCCTGGCGGAAGTGTTGCCATCGCGCGGTAGCGTCGGTGGCCAGACGCGCGCGTTCCAATGGCGGCAACGCGTGGACCGAGGTCGTAAGGGAACGAATGGCCTTCTCGACGCTCTCATAGGGCGGCGCCAGCTTGAGTTGGGCGTAGAATGTTTCGAGGTGATGACGGAACTCCTCTCGGAGCGCCAGGGTGTGATCGGTTAGGGGAGGAGAAGGTTCAGACATGATAGCCGGGACGAATGATACGGGATATACCGTCGTTGTGACAACAGTCTAACAGGATGCTGAAAAAGTCCACCTTCTTCGTTCGTGAAAGGTGAAACGTAAAACGTGAGAGGTTTCTGAGGGAGAACACTCGGCAATCTTACGTTTCACCTTTCACGTCTAACGTTTCACGGTTCCTGGGAGCGGCTTGTTTCGCATTCTGAGTATCATGTGTATTTCATCCATATTTCACGGAGGGTAGTATGAAACGTATTCAGCAATATGTCCTTGGACTCGTTGCCGTGTTCGCCTTGGCTGGTTGTTCGTCCCACCATCATCATGGGATGGTCGGTGAAGAGAAGGGGGATGCCTACTGGCAGAAGGGGCAGCAGGACATGGCATTATTGATCGATCGCACCGTCAAGGATCAGGGGAAGGCCGAGCAGGTCAAGTCCGTCGTGAACGACATTGTCGCGGAATTGAAGGCAAGCCGCGAGCAAGCTCGTGCGGGGCACCGCCGGATGTATGAGTTGAATGCGAACTACGCGGCGACTCCGGAGGAGTTCACCAAGATCCTGGATGAGGCGAATAATCAGCGAATGCAGTCAGCCGCGAAGATTCTCTCGCTTCGTTTCAAGATGAAGGACCTCATGACGGTCGAGGAGTGGAAGGCCTTGTCGGACCAGATGCTGGCCTACAGCAGCCGATACCAGCACGGTGGCGCTTCGCCGAAGGGCGGTTACTGAGTCTGATCCGGCGCGGCCTTGAGTGGTAGGGGCGTCCAGGCTGCGCCGGCGTCGGTCGAGCGGTAGAGGCCGCTGCCGTTCGTGCCGGCATAGAGTATGTGCGAATCGCGTTGGCTCATCGCGAGGGCGCGAATATTCAGCGAGCCCAGTCCGCTGTTGGCCGCGGTCCAGGTCTGTCCGCTGTCGGGGCTTTTCCAGACTCCCCCCGGCCCTCCGATATAGAGCGTCTGAGGCTGGGTCGGGTCGAGGAGGATACTGCTCACGAACAGATCGGGGAGCGATTGTCCGATTCGCTCCCATTGTTCTCCACGTGTCGCGGTACGGAAGAGGCCCTTCGTGGTTCCGGCATAGACGATGTCTGTGTTGACCACATCGAAGACAATGACATTGACCCCCAGTGCCATCGCCCTCATCAGCTCCTGTTCAGGAATCAGCCCGTTATTGATTTTCTTCCATCCCATCCCGGCGTTGTCGGACCGATAGATCCCTCCCGTGGTTCCCGCATAGAGGACCCGAGCATCGCGGGGATGCATGGCGATGGAGACCACGATGTGGACCTCCTTCATCCCAGCCATGCGTTCTTCCCATTCACGCCCGCCGTCTTTGGTATAAAAGGCGCCGACGGTCGTGGCGGGGTAGATTTGCTCGTGGTCTGTCGGGTGAAAGACGAATTGATTGATAAAGGAGACGTGCTCTTTGAGTCCGACGTTGTGGGGGAGCCAATGTTGCCCGCCATCCGGACTCTTGTAGACGGCGTCTGCCATGGTGCCGGCATAGATCGTGGCCGGGAACTGAGGATCGATTGCGAGAGTCGTCACACGTCTGGCGCTGAAACTCGGGAACCGCTCCCACAGCTGGCCCCCGTCGCGCGACTTATAGACGGAGTCGTTCGTCGCGACATAGAGGATGTCCGCGTTGGTCGGATGCAGGGCGATCGAGACGATCGCCTGGCTCTCCTTGTTGCAGCCGAGACAGAACAACACGAAAATCAGAGAGGCGAGTTGAGCGAACTGAGAGGCGGTTCGAATCAACATGGGTGTAGCGGCGGGAGACCTAACAGATTGCGGAAAAACTATTGTGGCATACAGAAAACCCAATGGCCCGCACGTCATGGACAACAGATGAATATCCCGCAGGATGCTCAAAAAGGGCGTCCAGCAAGGCCGCAGCAAGCGAAGAGGCGATACGTACTCTGTCCGGTACGTGGAGCCTCTGAGCGCGGCGAGAACGACGCTGGCGGACTTTTTCAGCATCCTGCTCATCATAGGATTCAGCGCTGAGTCAGGGAACCGATCCTGTTACAACTTATTGGGAACGCGTTCGGCGTAGCCGGTGAGTTCCATATACCCCTGTCCGTGAATCGGCTTTCCCTCTGCCGTGCCGGCTGTCTCGATGGCGCCTTCCCAATAGGTCACTTGCGTACTGTGCGTGGTGGAGAGTTCTTGCTCAGCCATGAGCGGAACGAGTTCCAGCGAGAGTTGTTGTGAGGGGATTGTCAGGCGCCAACGCTGTGGATAGCGTGCGTGGCTGGTCTGGCTGGTCCAATAACTCGTGGGCTCCAGGGTGAAGTCTCCGATCGAAAGATGGTGCCCATGTCCGTCGCGGTCAATGACGGTACCGCTTGACGCCGGGTCGGCCGATCCATCCGTCCGGCGGAGTCTATAGAGCATCAGTTCCCTTTGGTCGTCGAGTTGCAGACTGAACCAGTCCCATCCAACCAGATCCTTGCCAAGGTCGGCAGAGCCGAACTCATGGTCCATCCAACTTGTACCGGTCACGTCGAACGACTCATTCCCGATTGTGAGGGTGCCGGTTGTGGCCAGTCTGGTGAAGGAATAGTAATGGGAGGCTTGTCCTATACCTGCCCCTTTGCGGCTGATCCCATCGGCGCCATGTACGACAAGCGGTTTTCCCGACGAGACCGTGAGTTGGATGGCCAGGTCGCCCTCTGCTGCCTGGAGGGTCTGTGTGCCGGGAGCGGCCGATGGCGATTCGGCGCTCCAGTGATCGATCCAGACGTGGAGCCCATCGTGCGCCGCACCGGCCTTGCCCAAACCGGCCCGGCTGATTTTCTCCGCAAAGTGGAAACGACCCTTGCTGAGATCACTCACGGCGAAATGGGCCAGATACAGTTGCGTGACGGCCCACTGTGACGGCAGGGTCTTCGTCTGATCGCGCGGCATGCCACGGCGGAAGAAGGTGAGTTGATAGCCGAATGGCCGGCCGTCCTTCGCCGTAAGCTGGCCGGTGTAGTACCACCATTCAGTGCGAAACTCCTCATGCGCCCCGTGATCGCGCGGGAAGGCGTATCGATAGCCTTCCGTGGCGATTCGGAATTCCTGCGCGGTATCGGCCGCGAGTCCGGGCACGACGACCAGCAGACTGCTCGACAGGAACAGGATGTATCGAAGCTGACGCCACAATTGTTGCATGGGTGATGGATGCTCCGTACGGTACGGGAATCGTCGCGTGCGCTTATACCATGCTTAGCCCGCATTATTCATGACGGTTCGTCGTCCCCCTCCCTCACCCTTCCCCATACGATGGGGGAGGGTGAGGGAGGGGGCGCACGACAAGCGTGAGGAGCGCGACTTGCGTGACGTGTGAGCCCTGTCCCTACCTGTCGCGC
>PLBR01000140.1 GCA_003135435.1 Nitrospira sp.
CACTCACCAAGGAGAAGAGCCTTTTTCGTGAAGCGTCACCTCACGTTCCAGGTTAGCGAGAAACGTGGAGAGTTCGAGAGGGTCCCAGCCTGCTGCTGCGGCAATTTGCTGGCCGACTTCATCGGCTTCCGTTTCTTGAGAGCGACTGTAGGGCGAGAAGATTGCGCTCTGGGCGAGATCCCCGATGCCGCCGATAAGATCGCCGACTGTCTGGCTCACCAATCCGGTGATGCCGGAGACTAGTCCGAATAGCGCCGCCAACGGAGCCTGTTTCGAAATCCGCTGAACGGCATGTTTCCCTGCGACATGACCGATCTCGTGCCCGACCACGCCGGCCAGTTCCCCTTCAGTATTCGTCAGGGCCTGGAGCCCGCGCGACACATAGATATACCCTCCCGGCAGCGCGAAGGCGTTCGGTTCCGCCATATCAACGATATGAAATTGAAAGCCGACATTCTTGCGTGGAGAATGCTCAGCCAGACGTTGGCCCAGTTGATCGAGAAACGGGGCGAAACCCGAATCGTCCGCGAAGCCCATCCCCTCCTCGACCTTCTTGCCTTCTTCCGCGCCAAGTTCCTGCTCTTGTTTCGCAGAGATGAGTGTGATTTCGGGCCGTCCACTGACGGGATTGACCGCGCAGCCGACCTCGACGCCCATGATGAGTCCACTCATAATAAGTAGACCGGCGGTGCAAAGATTCCGTCTCCGTAGGTTGTTCATCGCGCTGGCCTTTTGTCGATGGATTGCTGCGGTCCCTTCACACACTCGGTATCCAGCGGCGCTCCAGACCTATCCAGCTAATTCGCCCGGATCGTCAAAATCGGCTGCTGGATTTTCTGGCCCGTTTCGCTCAATGTGAAGAGGACCGTCATAAACGTAAAGACCCGCTTGGTGAGAAAGTCCCGGTCGTCGACCCAGTACCAGTGGCCTCGATACTTGACCTGCGCAAACGAATCGCTTGGTCGTTCGGCTCCGCTTTGAATGACCACGACCTCCGACAGCCCCGATGTTTCTTTAGGAATCGTGGGCCCCAGGCCGTACGTCCGGTGCTCCGCGACGTGTTCCGTGGGCACGGCCACCAGCGAAGCAAGTTCGATCAGGACTTGATATCCGGAGCGGGTATGGAGGGCGATCTCCTGATCCCCTTGCGAGTCGGCTCCGTATGTGATGCGGATGTCCGTTGCCTCAGGATTCAGCCGCAACAGCCGCTTGACCTCCGCAACATCTTGCGCGATCTCCAGTGTCAAGCGGCGCGTCTGAAACACGAGGATATTCGCGTCCTCTTTATCTTTCTCGCGTTGCAGCTTGACTCCGACACCGCCTGACGATTGAATCCGTTTCAACAACCGGACAACCTCGAGGAACTCCGGATCGGCCGGATGGCCGCTCAGCCCGCCTCTGTGGTTTTGAAGTCCATTGATCGCCTGGGCACTCACCTGTAACAGAATATCCACAGACCACCCGGCCTCGATGAGAAACATGATCGCGCCTGGTGGAAACGGCGTCATCATGGTCTTGACGAAGTCCGGGCCCGTGAGCGGCGTATAGGTCACGGTCGGACGATCCAAATACCGGCCCGAGGCGCCAAGGTCGACAAAGGTTCCGAGGGCTCCGCCCGCGGTGCGCCAAGCTTTGTCGCCGAGGGTACCGACGGCCGAGACGGTGGTCTCGAGTTCATAGCCGCTGATCACCTGGCCCACTTCCATGAAAACCGGGACATCCCCATACCGAAGCTTGACGATGTTCAATAGCGTCTGTTGCTTCCATGATTCGCTGATCGCGGTAATGTAATCGAACCGGTCTCGATAAACGGTGGTCGGACCGATGCTGCCGCAGCCGCTGATGATCGCTGAGAGTAGGAGCGTCGTCACGATCCAGAGCGATCCACCCGTCAGTCTTGTCCATGCTGCCACGAGCCACCCTCCCTGTTCGACCGTACATTCTGTTTCATCGATCGCATCACGTTAATGTTACCGTGCCTCGCGTGCCTCGCTCATGTACATACTCATCAGACGAGCGATCTTCACGGCGAGGTAGAACTGCCCTGCAATAGCCTCCACAATCGCAACTCCTCGCACGATATCGTTCCCTGGCACGAAGTCACCGTAACCAACAGTGGCAAGCGTGATGAAGCTGAATTAGATGCCGTTCAGCAGCGAAAACTGGTGGGATGCGCCCTCACCGCTGACGATGATCGAGTTCGGCCACACCTGCATCGAACTAAAGTACAGCACGCCCAGGAACACCCCCACCAATAGATATGCGCTGAGGGCGGCATATAGATGCTCGGAGGTGATGACCGTCGAGCGGAGAGAAAAACGTAGCGCGCCGAACACCGCGTACAGTGCGATCAGAGTCTAGAGCACCAGACTTACAATGCCGAGGGCTGCGTAGCCGGCCTGCAAGGACACAATTCTAAGCACGACGGCGACCAGCAGAATCGCCGGCAGAACCCAGCGCCCTTTTCGACTGTCGGCCGGAAGAGCGGCGGCCAGTAAATTCAGGCCCAAGAACACCTGCATGCCAGTGCCGGGCATTCCGATCGCTTTCAAAATCGGGGCGCCGACCAGAGTCAGGAGCAGCGAATAGAACAGGACGGCGTAGCGATGCCCAAGATAGGTTGCCCACCACCCTGAGGGCCCACCCTGATGCATCGAGGCAATTGAGGCCTGTTGCGTCATCCTGCCAATGAGCCTGGTTATTTGGTCTTTTTGTCTTCTGGCTTCACCGCTGCCTTGAACTCATCCTCAGAAATCTCCTTGACCTCAGACGATTCCAGCGTCACCACGCTGCCACCCTTCTCATCCTTAAAGGTAATTGCACCGGTCTTGGTCTTGTCGATGTCGGACGTATAGTACTGCCTGTCGCCTGCCGGATCGTTCACCCGATAATAACCTCCGCCGCAGCTGGCCAGGAGTCCGGCCATTCCGCAGAGTATCCCAAGTGCCATAATTCTCGTCTTCATCTAGACCCTCCTTTGTTCACAAGTGAAAACGGTCATCTGCTAGCAGGCTGCGAAAATACTGCGGTCTGTCTGGTTCATCTGGTCTGTCTGGTTTGTTTTGTTCAACCAAACAGACAAGACAGACCAAATAGACCAAACAACGGTCTTCGGTGCCTGGTTTCCTGTCCAGCTCTGGGGGGCTTATACCACATAGACGAAGAAAATTAACTAGCCGGTTGTCACCACGATTTCTTCCTAACGGCAAGGAGCCCGTCCGGCATTGCCGCTCGTGACGAGGCGAAAGAGGTGCGGCCAGATGCGAGGCCGCAGGCCCGAGGCTGACCCTCGTTTCACGTTTCACGCCTCACGTTTCACGGTTCTTGGAAATTGCCCCATCCTCGTCAATCCACGCAGTGAACAGCGTATAGGCCACCGCGAGCACCACCGGACCGACAAAGATCCCGATAAGGCCGAAGGCGAGCAATCCGCCGACCACGCCCGCAATGACCAGCAGCATCGGGAGATCCACCCCTTGTTTGATCAAGATAGGCCGCAAAAAATTATCGATTAAGGCGACGGGCACGGTCCACACCAGCAGCACGGTCCCCGAAGTGGCGCTGCCCGTCCAGTAGAGCCATGTCACGGCACAGATCAGCACCGGAGCTACGCCGACTTGCACGATCGCCAAGAGAAACATCACCGCGGTCAATACCACGGCGAACGGCACCCCAACGACTGCCAGACCGATCCCGGCGGCCAGGGCCTGCACCATGGCAGTCACTACCACTCCCAGTGCCACCCCACGGATTGCCTGTCCGGCCAGGCGGATGGCCTGCTCGCCCTGGTCCCCCGCGAGTCGAGAGCCAAACCGCAGGGCCATCGCAGCGGCAGACTCTCCCGTGGCATAGAGTACCGCTGAGACGATGACCATCAGAGCGACCTGGACAAGCAGTCCCCCAAAACCGCCGATCTGCCCGGCCAGCCATTCCATGATCCCGCCCAGGTATGGCGAAAGTCGCGCAGCCAGCTCCTCATGACTCAGCGCGGCGATTTGCTGCCAATTCGACGTCACCCGCGCGCCGACCAGAGGGAGTTTTCCAAGCCAGTCGGGAGGTGGAGGCAGCTTGAAATTGGCAAGTGAAGTCGCCCAGGCGGTGATCTCCTTGAAATGCTCTATGAAGGCGCCGATGACGAACGCGAAAGGCAGAACGAATATCGCCACCAACAGGAGCGTCATCACCGTCACGGCGAGCCAACGCCGGCCCAGCAGCCAGCGTTGGAGCCTGAGCATGAACGGCCAGGTCGCAACCACGATCATGGTCGCCCACACGATCGCGCCGAGAAACGCCCACAGAATCCAGACCGAGGCCGCGATCAACGCGAATAGAAACACGACCGCGAGCGTGTCGCGAGTGAGATCAAATTGCCGTTCTGCCATAGCGTTCCTCTCTGCGCCCGTTCACTGCCCTGTCGATGATGCACCTACCACGCATATCAATCTTTTCTCCTATAAGACAGATGCGAGATTCGGGAATCGCGATGCGGGATTTGTAAGTCGGGATACGAGATGCGAGTTCCGGGATTCGAGATATCTCGAATCCCGGAACTCGCATCTCGTATCCCGCTCATCGTCCGCCGTGAGGCCGCTCTTGTCGAGTTCGATAGTGAACTTACTCAGCTTGCTCGGTTGTTCGACAACGACCCGGCACGATCCAGGGCGGGAGGGAGAAAACCCCTTGACACGGTCTGAGTAAGACGGCATCTTATTTTCTGTGAAGACCACCGTTTCCACCAGGGGCCAGATTGTGCTGCCCGCCGAATTCCGCCAGCGGGATGGCATCGAGGCCGGGCAGGCGTTCGAGGTCGAGCGCGGCGAGCGCGGCGAATACCGGCTGGTGCGGCGCAAGCCCCGGCCGAACCAAGGCCTGGTGGATTGGCTGCTCGCTTGCCCCGATAAGGGGTTCTTCGTTGCCATCGAATCGGAGTCCACGGACACTCTTTGACCTACCTGGTGGATGCTAATGTGCTCAGCGAGGCCACCAAGCCATCGCCCAATCCTGGTGTGCTCGAATGGCTGAAGCAGAACGAACGTGAGATTGCTGTGGATCCGTTCATCCTTGGAGAAATCCGGTTCGGCATTCTTCTTCTCCCCCCCGGCAAACGGCGTCAACGCCTGGAACGCTGGTTCAGGGAAGGCGCCGCGAAAATTCTTTGTGTACCGTGGGACGCCGCCACAGGACTGCGCTTGGCCAAATTGCTTGCCGACCTTCGGGCCACGGGCCAATCCATGCCCATCAAGGACAGTCTGATTGCGGCAACGGCGCTGCTTCACGGCTTTCCCCTCGTGACTAATCCTCTCGCAATATTTCGCCCGGATGAACCGGCCGCATGCCGTTTTTGATCATCGCAGTTCTCCGTCAGTGGTAGTCAACGATCTCGACGTCTTCCGGGCAGGCCGCCGTCCAGCGAAAACACAGGCGGAACTGATCATTCACGCGGATGCTGTACTGTCCTGCGCGGCTGCCTTGCAAGGCCTCAAGCCGGTTGCCGGGTGGCTTCGATGTCGAATGCGACATGATTATCCTCTCTGGTTCTCTTGCGGACCGCCACCTCGTCGGCGCAGACAAAACATATATCGCACTCCAGCTTCCGAGTACCAGTCATATGCGTCTTTGACGTTATCTTCCCACAAGCCGACCCCCAGCCTCACCCACATACTTCTGCGCCCAGGCAGCACCGGGCGCCATGGTGGACCTCCTTGAAGGCTCGCCCTAAACCGGACAATGCACCTGCTACAAAAACTGGACAAATGATGTGCGATCTACATCCCAGGTCGAAACTCTTGACAGATTTCCCGTGTGCCGGATACATTGTAGCCACGATCTAAAAACCGAGGAGGAAGCCTATTATGCCGATAGCCTCCAGGACGAGCCGTAAGCCTACTTCAACGCCTGTCCCCGTGCGGTTTGGGGCAGAGGAGTCCACCCTGCTCAGGCTTCTCCAGGCACGCGCTTCAGCCCAAAGCCGCTCGGTGTCGGGGCAACTCAAGCACTACGCCCGGCTCGCGATGATCGCGGAGGACAACCCCGACCTGCCCCTCTCGATGATCCAGGGCATCCTCGAGGCCCAGGCCGAGCTTAAGGCCGGGCTGGGCCAGCCCTACCAGTGGGGTGTGATTGGCCCCGCCCGCTAGGTCTGCGTGTCAAATCCTCCAGGCACCGCGGTTCGCCAAGGCTAAACGGCGCCTTCCGGAGCAGGCCCAGCTCGCAGTGGACGAGACCATCAGAGGTATCCTCGCCGATCCTCTTTCTGGCGCGCCCAAGGTTGGCGCCCTCAAGGGTGTCCGCGTCGTCAAGTACAAGGTCGGCCCGCAGCAACTCCTCCTCGCCTACCAGTTCGATCCCAAACGCAACCTGGTCGAGGCTCTCGACGTGGGGCCGCATGAGAACTTTTACCGCGAGCTGCAAAAGTACCTGGATGCGCGGTAAGATAATAGCTAGAGTTCCTCTTTTTCTAGCAGGATGCTGAAAAAGTCCGCCAGCTTGTCTTGTTCATGTGGTCTGTTCGGTCTGTCTGGTTTGTTTGGTTGCATGAGACGAACCATATAGATCAGATAACCAGACAAATCGGGCTTGCCTTAGACGTGAGGACCAATGAATTTCCGCTGTGCCACAAATAATTTTTCCGCAGCCTGCTAGTCCTGAGCAATCATACCATCGCCACGTGGCCTAACCCGCCCTTTCACCGAGTCATCTCCGTCACCGTCTCGACGTCACGAGTGCTGACACGAACAGGGCGCCGATGACGGCATGGCCGATCCCCGCTCCCCACAACAACAGGCCGCCGAGACTCAATCCTGCTGCAGCCCAGAAAAGAACCACGGCGGCCAACACGTTATATGCGGTGATCCCGAGACTCACCGCCAGCCCGGCAGGACTTCCAACATCATGACGGGTTTTCAGGCAGGCCAGCCCAAGTGCGAACACCCCTGCGCCGAAGAGCCGCGCCAGGACTGATGCGATCGGGTCCAGCGAACTTCCGAGTAGCAACGATACCACCGGTGCCGGAATGATCAGTGCCGCCGACCCCGCGAGTATTTCAAGACCGCCGGACAGGAGCAGTAAGAGTCTCAACGACATCGCGCCATCTCCCTTCAAGACAATACACGGCACCAACGCCGTCGACAACCAATCAGGTCACGCGTTGACATCAATATGTTCCTTCGATATGCTTTGATGCATGCGAACAACCATTAACCTCCCGGATGACCTTCTGGCTCAAATCAAGAAGCTTGCGGCCACGTCGCATTCCACGGTCACCGCGCTGATCGGCGACGCGCTGCGAGAAGCGCTTGCCAAGCGGCGCCACAAACGGCGGAACGGGCGCGTGAGCTTGCCGACTTATGGGAAAAAAGGCCTCCACCCCGGCGTGGATCTCGACGACGGCACTGCCTTGCTCGATCTGATGGAGCCGCCTCATGGTCCTGGCTGACGTTAACGTGTTGGTCTACGCGCACCGTCAAGATGCGGCGCGGCACCACGAATACCTCGGCTGGTTGAATCAGGTGCTGAGTTCCGACGCAGCCTTTGGGGTGTCCGATCTTGTCGTAAGCGGTTTCCTGAGAGTCGTGACCCATCCACGTGTCTTTCGCGATCCCACACCGCTCGACCGTGCCCTGATATTCGCTACCTCAATACGAGACCATCCCAACGCCGTGACTCTTTCCCCCGGCGAACGACACTGGGATATCTTCCAGCATCTATGTCGCGAGGCCAATGCCAAGGGCAACCTCATTCCTGATGCCTATCTGGCCGCGCTTGCCATCGAGAGTGGCGCAGAGTGGATCACCACCGATCGAGATTATGCCCGCTTTCCCGGTCTTCGATGGCGGCATCCACTGAATGCCGGCCAATGACATCTACCGGACCGTCAACGAGGAATGGCCGCCGGACAGGAGCAGTAAGAATCTCAGGGACATCGCTTTTCCTTCCTTGAGATAACACAGGGCGCTCCCGCCTTGACGGGAGCGCCCTGTTTCTCCTCAGCGACGCTCGGTCAATCCCCCAATTGCTTGCGCGCGTGGGCCTCGCGCACGGCCTGCTCCCCTGCCTCGGCGTTCGCCACTTTCATTTCTTTTAAATCGATCGTCACCTTGTCGATCGTGCCGGTGAACTTGTTACCGCGTTCCTTGTAGTCCTCCGTGACCGGCGTACCTTCATCCATCCCTACGTCTGTAGCGTCGTCCAGCGAGAAGAGACAGCACTGGGTGTGCTCAATCCGTCCTTCTGCCACCTTCTGGCCGTTGACGGAAATCGTCCCGATGCCGCCCTTGCCCATGCCAGGGCCATCAGAGGTAAACTCATATCGAATTGTCGCCTTACCGGCTGCAATCGGCTGTAACGCAGCGATGTTGAAGCGCTGCAAGCCGAGAAAGTTGTAGGTGTAGGCCGGCTTGCCGTCCTTCAGGTAGAGACTCCACCCTCCGAACCGGCCGCCTTGGGCGAGGATCACGCCGTTGGCGCCACCCTGGGGAATCTCCACGTCAGCCGTAATCGTGTGGGACCGGTTCTTCGTATTGATGAAGGCGTTCTCCGAGATGCCGGTCATGCCTTCATACACCGTCAGCGAGGTGCGGTCCCCCATCAGATCCGGGCGTCCGGCCAGTTTGGCGTTGAACCGCTCGATGGTGCGGTCATCGATGGGCAGCACACGATACTTGACCGCTTCCTTGAGAAAGAGGTCTTGCAGCTCCTTGAGCTTCACCGGATTCTTGACTGCGAGGTTATTCGCCAGGCTGAAGTCCTCCTTCGTGTTGTATAACTCCCACTTGTCGTCGAGGAGCGTCGCCCGTGGCTTCATCTCCCACGGTGCGCGGTGAAGGGTGCCGGCAAACCAGCCATCCGCGTAGATGCCGCGGTTGCCTAAGATCTCGAAGTACTGCACCAGATGCCGGCTGTTCGCCATGGCCTTGGCAAACGTGTAGACCATGCTCACCCCTTCGATCGGGGCCTGCTCGGTCCCATTCACGACTTTCGGCTCCGGCAACCCGGCGGCTTCCAGGACCGTCGGCGCGATGTCGATGACATGATGGAACTGCGCGCGCACCTCGCCTTTCGCCGTGATGCGCTTGGGCCAGTGAATGACCATCCCGTTGCGGGTGCCCCCGAAGTTGGACGGGATCTGTTTGGTCCAGGTGAAGGGCGTATCGCCTGCGACAGCCCACCCGGCGGCCATGTGGGGATACGACAGCGGGCCGCCGAGGTCGTCGTAGTGTTTCAGAATATCCTGGACAGTTTCGTGGGCGCCATTGAAGTAGGTCATCTCGTTGAAGAGTCCCACCATGCCACCTTCGGCGCTCGTGCCGTTGTCGCCGATGATGTAGAAGATCAGCGTGTTGGCCATTTGGCCCGTCTGCTCGAGGGCCTGAATCAGCCCGCAAATCTCGGTATCCGCGTACTCGCCGAAGCCGGCGAAGATTTCCATCTGACGGCTAAACAGTTTTTTCTCGTCATCCGAGAGCTTCTCCCAATCCTTGATGGCTTCCGGTTTGGGGGCGAGCACAGTCCCCTGCGGCACTACGCCCAGTTTGATCTGCCGAGCCAGCGTCTCTTCGCGGAACTTGTCCCACCCTCCATCGAACTGGCCCTTGTACTTGGCGATCCATTCCTTCGGGACATGGTGCGGTGCGTGCGTGGCGCCGGGGGCGAAATACATGAAGAACGGCTTGTCCGGCGTGAGCGATTTCTGGTAGCGCATCCAGTGGATCGCCTGATTCGTCATATCGGTCATCAAGTGATAGTTCGGATCTTTTCGCAACTCCACCTGCGTCAATCCGTCATAGAGCAGCGGCGCCCATTGGTTGGTCTCGCCGCCGATGAAGCCATAGAATTTGTCGAAGCCAGAGCGGGTCGGCCAGCGATCGGTCGGGCCGGAAGGACTGACTTCCCAGGCGGCAGCCTCGTGGTTCTTGCCGAAGAAGCTGGTGCTGTAGCCGTTCAGCCGCAGCATCTCGGCGAGCGGCGCCACGTTGTTAGGACGTTGGCCCGTGTTACCAGGGAACGCAGTCGCGATCTCGGTGATCCCGCCCATATTGTTCATGTGGTGGTTGCGGCCGCTCAGCAGCGCCGTCCTGGTCGGCGAGCAGAGCGCTGTCGTATGGAAATGGTTGTAGCGGAGCCCCTCGTTGCCGAGGCGTTCAACGGTCGGCATGTGAATGGGGCCGCCGAACGCGCTGGACATGCCGAACCCCATGTCGTCGATCATCACGAGGAGCACGTTCGGTGCATTGGCCGGCGCCTTGACCTCGAACCGCGGCGGCGGCGTAGCCTTGCGCGCGTCGAGCTCCGTGATCGGCGGGCGCTTGGGTTCCGGAATCGGTAGCACCGTTCGATCGAGCATATCCGCCGCCTGGGCAGGGACGCCTCCAACTGCCATCACCGCTGACAACCCCATCAGCATGATGGTGAGCACAACCGACCTTGTGTTTAGTCTCATCGTCTCTCTCCTCTCGTTCAAATCCATCGTTGCCCGGCACAACCGGTCGATCATGCCTTCCTGATGCTTGTGAACTACCTGGTATACCCCGAGGGGTGATATGTCACATGTAAGGCCTGACCTTCCTAAGACTTGATGACTCAGATCGGGAGTGCCATTTAGTTGATCCAGCCCTCTTCCTGAAATCGCTTCTTGAGCACATCGGCGATTTCCTTGGCGGTGGCTTTGGCCCGGCCTTCAATTTTACTGCTGCCGGTATACTCCCCGTACGCTTTTATCCCACCGCCGACGATGAGGCCCGCAGGGTTGGCCGTGGCAATCAATCCGACAACTCCCAATGCCGCGCCCGGACTTTTACCTCCGCCGGCGCCCACGTTGCCGGATCCAAGTTTTCGCAGCCCCTGAGCCGTCATCTGGAAGCCTTCGACCGCCGTCGTCAACTGGGATGCCCCGGAGCCGAAACCGATTGCGACGCGCTTGGTCGCGTTGCCCTCGTCGATCGAGAGGAGATAGCCCCGGATCACAATATCGTTGATTTGCGGCTTCGTGCCCGCCGAAGCCCGCTCTGCCAGCAATCCCATGTCGAGGATCTGCTCGACCAGCTGCGCCGCAATTGCATCGCCCACCTTCCGGCCGGTCGCGATCTGCTCGGCGGTTTGAGGCTCGGCAGGCTGACCTGCGAGCGCGGAGTTGGCCGGAACCTCGGCGGGCGTGGCAGCAAAGTCGTATACCCAGATGTGACCGGGACGAGGGAGCTTTTCGTAAACGAGTCTCTGGCGGTTGGTTGTCTCGGTTGAGGCACACCCGGCCGCCACGACCAAGGCCAATACACAGAATGCGATGCGCGTAAGGAATTGCATGACAGACCTCCTATGATGAGATAGATCCTGGCAGCTGCACGTGTTGTGCTCCTGTACGAAACTCTGTTCAACCCTTATGACGTCGCAATGGCATCGGAAGGGTCAGTCAGTTCACAACGCTGTTCAGGACAGCCATTTGGCTGTGCCATCAGGCGATCAGCGCACATCACGCACCAGCCTGAATCCGACATGATTTGTCCCCGTATCCGGTTCGCCCTTGCCGCGCCCACCGGCGATGTAGCGCGCGCAATATTGGTCGGTGCAGAGGAATGAGCCGCCCCTGTGGACTTTCTTCTTCACGCCGGGCTCGCTGGGATCGAGACTGTCAACCGGCCCTAGCGGATTGTGCGCGAGCGGCCCCTCCGCGACCAGTGTCTTATAGTAGTCATGGCGGTACCAGTCGCTGGTCCACTCCCAGACGTTGCCGGCCATATCGTAGAGACCGTAGCTGTTGGGTGGGAAGGACGCGACCGGCGCCGCGCGCTCGTAGCCATCTTCCTTTGTATTCTTGTCCGGAAAATGCCCCTGGAACGTGTTGGCCATGAACTTCCCGCCTGGTTTTAGCTCATCGCCCCAGGAGTAGGGTTTTCGCTCGAGCCCGCCGCGCTGTGCGAATTCGAACTCGGCTTCCGTCGGCACACGCTTGCCCGCCCACTTCGCATAGGCCAGCGCGTCGTCGTAGGCGATGTGCACGACAGGATAGTTCCCACGATCCTTAATCGTGCTTTTCGGTCCCTCCGGGTGCCGCCAGTTGGCGCCCTTCACGTAGCTCCACCATTGGAAGTGGTCGTTCAATTTCACAGCATGGTCAGGCGGCGAGAAGACGACCGACCCGGCTACGAGATTTTCCGGTGGCGCCCCTGGAAAATCCTCCGCGCGCGGCGCCCGCTCGGCGAGCGTCACATACTTGGTCGCCTTGACGAACTTCGCGAACTGGCCGTTCGTGACTTCGGTCTTGTCCATCCAGAATCCATCCACTGAGACACGATGCCAGGGTTGGGCATCGGGAAACTCCTCCGCCCCCATCCAGAACTCGCCGCCGGGAATCCAGACCATGCCCTCCGGCACGGGGCCAGGCGGCGGCGGAACTTTCGTACGTGGGGATTCGGTGGCAGGCTGGGCTGTTTGGGTATCAGCTGCAACCGGTGGCTCACTGACAGCCGCGGCGCCGAGGCCGGCCTTCGCAGCCGAAATACCCATGCCGCACGTTATGCCGGATCGCATCCCATCTTCTGCTGATGCGCTTGGCGATCCGCCCAAGAAGTACCAGGCGCCCATGAGCAGAGCGCACACACTCAATCCAACCCCTATCGTCATTGTTCGAGAATCTGGTCTAACCTGCATTGGCTTCAAGTCCCTCTGTCGTACTCAGTGGTCCAGGTCATTTCGTGAAGATCGATTTCGGTAATAGCAAGGCAATCTGGAGTCGCAGTTCCCAGTCCGCTCCCGGATCGGGTCGGACCACGTTCGAGTACGCGGCCAATGAGAGGTTGAAGGGCAGCTTCCCGATGCGCTGGATCTTGCCGAAGCCGCCCCCAACCGGCACCGTCCACTTATGCCCGTTCGAGGCCTCCCAGTCTGCCGTGATGATCGGCGAGGAGGTGAGATACCAGCCGTCCGACAAGTTGTAGTTGATGAAGGCGTTGGTGAAGAACGTGCTCGTGTTCGGGCGGTCATTGTTGCCGCCGATGGACCAGACTTGATTGGAGATTGCCCCTACTACCCAGTGGCCTTGCATGTTCAGGACCACGACCGACGGTCCCGCGCCCCATTTTCTAGACCCGAGTTGGTCATCGGTGGTGGTCGGAAGCTGAATGGCCGGCCCGGCTCCCCAGATCACGGAGCCGGAATTGGCCGGCGAGAGCAATGCCGTAAAGAGTGTGGACCCGATCCCCCAGGTGTTGTCGTTCGTCGTGGAAATATCAGGCTGCTTGATGATCGGCATAACCGTTCTGGTGATGAGGTTCCACTCTGAGTTCAAACTAATCGGAACGACCGGCTGCACGTTCAGCACATTCTGCATCCGGTTGTTCGGGCCGATCCCGAAGTTCATCCTGTTCTGCAACGGAATGCTGATCAGGTTGGCCACAGGATTTTGGGTTTTCTTGGCGAGTTCCGTCTCCGATTCCTGGACCTTTTCCTGCGCCAAGGTCTCAAATCCGACGCCCAGGGGCAGCAGTAGCAGCCCCGCCAGGCTGATCGCAAAGAGTAGACTTCGCTTCATAACTATTCCTTTCGAGTACAAAGAGTTGGCCGTGATCAGTGGTTTTCATTGTTGTGTCCTTTCAGTGGTGACTGCGTTGCGCGATACGAGTTTCGCGATTCGTGATCAGGGATCCGCGATTCGGGATACGAGATTCACAGCTCGTATCTCGTATCTCATTTCTCACATCCCGTATCCCGTATCCCGGAACTCGCATCCTGGATTCCCTTGTCGTCAAGACGCCGAGCCGCCAGGACCGAAGGTCACCCCTTGAGATCCCCAGTTCAGGGTAAAGGCGAAGATGTGCATCATGGTGTCCTTAAATTCGCCGGTCACCTGCCCAGCCAGCGGACCACGATTTTGCGAGATCGACATATTACCCATATAGGCCAGCTCGTAGCTGAATCCCAATTTGATGTTCTGGTTCATCAGCCAATCGGCGCCCATGCCGAACTTATAGGTCGCGCCGGTCGGGAGGGCGATACTTCGGTTTGCGGCCGACACCATCGAAGAACCATAGGCGAACCCGCCGTTGAGCAGCCACTCGGGATTCAGCTTGTACTGGGTACCGATCCCAACATGGTAGGTATCATCGAACTTGCCAGCGGTCGTCACCGAATTGGTGGTGCTGCTGACGACTGCCACATCCACCTGGCCAAATTTACTCCAATTTTCCCATCCGAAGTCACCCATGATCGCCCACGCTTCACTGAGTTCATGATAGCCGCTGACCATGACATGCTGGGGCACCGTGATACCCAAATCGACCCGGCGATTCAGGACCCCGTTGTTTTGCAACGCGGTGCCGATGGTCCCCAGGTTCGAGAAGGTGGGGGTGTCCGAGAAATTCAATTTGATCGGAGAATAATACGTGACGCCGACACGGGTACCTTTTTTCGGTTCATACAGGACAGAAGTGGCCCCGGAAATTTG
>PLBR01000223.1 GCA_003135435.1 Nitrospira sp.
GTAGAACGGTCAATGTCGGATAGGCTCCTAAGGGGTGGCTGTCGGATCGACGAGGAAGAGCGCCTGGCCATACTCCACCGGCTTGGTGCTTTCGGCCAGAATTTTCGTGACCCGCCCATCCACCTCCGACTCGATTTCGTTCATCAACTTCATCGCTTCGACGATGCACAGGACCTGTCCTTTTTTCACGTAGTCCCCTTCTTCAACATAGGGGTCGGCATCCTGCGAGGGGGAGCGATAGAAGGTTCCGACGATCGGGGACGCGATGGTGATCATGCCGGTCATGTCTTCGGTCTGTACGCCTGCTGCCCCAGTGGGTTGAGCGGCTGAGATCGAGCCGGGCGTTCCCTGGTCGGCGACGGTGGCCGTGATCGTTTTGACTCCGATTTCGTATCGCACGCGGATTCTGAGGCCTTCGCGCTCCAGTTCCAGTTCGGTCAGGTTGTTCTTCTTGAGCAGATCGATGAGTTCTTGGATGTGCTTGGTCTGTTGTCCGGACAGCAAGGGTGTACCCGGCTCGCTCGGGGCCGCGGCAAAGGCCTGAGGCAGGATGATCGGCGGCCTGCGTTTCCTCGTCTTGCGCGACTTCTGTTTACTCACCGAACACGCTCCACGTAGGCTCGCGTACGCGTATCGATCTTGATCACGGTCCCAGTTTCCAAATAGAGCGGCACCTTGAGGGTGGCGCCGGTTTCAAGGGTGGCGAGCTTGGTGCCGCCCGTGGCGGTATCGCCCCGGAAGCCCGGTTCGGTATCGGTGACCTCCAACTCGATAAAGATCGGGAGCTCGACGTCGATCGGGCGATGCTCGTATACCAGAATCTTCACCGTCATGTTTTCTTTCAAGAGGTCCGCATTGTCGCCGAGCTTGCCCTTTTCGAACGTCAGTTGCTCAAAGGTCTCCGTGTCCATAAAGGTATAGGCGTCGTCGGTCGCGTAAAGAAATTGCATATTCCGTTCTTCGAGATCCGGCTCTTCGAACCGTTCGCCGGATCGGAAGGTACGATCCAGAACATTGCCTGAAAGATAGCTCTTGAGCTTGGTGCGTACGAAGGCTCCGCCCTTACCTGGTTTTACATGTTGAAACTCAATGATATAAAACGGCTGGTTATCTACCATGAGCCGCACGCCACCGCGAAAATCGGTCGTGGAAATCACTCGATACTCCCTTCAGACTGTAAGCGGCCACTCGACGCGCTCCGTAATTATCTCGTACCTTTTTCCGTCCGTCGCGCTGTCGCTGGTGCGGTCGCCTTCTTCTGGCGTCGGGATGCAGTCAGATGGTCGTGCAGCCCACGGAGTGCGAGGAGATAGCCGGTCGGACCCAAGCCGGCAATCTGCCCGATCGCGACTCCCGCGACATAGGACCGATGGCGAAATTCTTCCCGCTGATGAATATTGGACAGATGCACCTCGACCGTCGGCAAGCCGACCGCCGCAATAGCGTCCCGGATTGCGATGCTGGTGTGGGTATAGGCGGCCGGGTTAATGATGATCCCGTCGTATCCTGTCCGAGCCTCTTGAATCCAAGTGACCAGTTCACCCTCGCTATTAGACTGGCGCAGGTCCACCTTCACGGCCAACTCCTTCGCCAGCTTCGTGATGGCTGAGTCCAGGGCGTCGAGGGACAGGGTGCCGTAAATTGACTGCTCTCTGGTCCCGAGGAGATTCAGATTTGGACCGTGTAAGACTCGTATTCGTAGCATGTCTTTGTGTTCACATACTGGATACGTGAGGACGATCCTTCATGACAGGGTCCAGCCGGGCGGCATTGTAGCAGTCTGCTTCAGACCGGTCAAACGTGCGAAAAATATTATGAAGTCTTGGGGTGCGGCTTGTTCGTGGTGTCACGATCCTGCCGATGTGATTCGATGGTGAGAAGCCAGGCTTCCAGTTGGGCCACGACTCCAGCGTGAGGCGATGGAGGAGGCATCAACATCGTATCGGCGGCTTGGGAATCCGGCTCCGGTACCGTGACCTGCTCTCCTGTCTGATCGTGTGTGCGGAGGGCGTTCTCCATCACTTCCACCGGCATAATAAATGGATCGGTAGAAGTGATCTTTGGTTCGGCTGGCGTTGAGACGAAAATCTCTTCTGGTGCGGAACTCGCCTCCGGGGCGGTGGCCGTGAATTCGACAGGCGCAGGCGCTGCAGTTGCCGGCTGGGCGGAGAGGTGACGCGTGACTGGAGCCGCCGGCTTTGCCCGTTCTGGTTCCTTCTTGCGTTTCAGCGGTCCGCCTAGCGCAGATTGGACTGAGAGCGCTTCTTCATCACGCGGGTTGACCGCCAGGATGACGGCGCAGGATTGCAGTGCCGATTCGTTCAACCCCTGGCTCGTGTAGATCTTGATCAAGGTCCGGTGGGCGCGCAGGTTTTCGGGGCTCAATTTGACGGATTCTTCCAGAATCGCCTTGGCCTTCGTGGTCTGAGCCATGTGGTCGTAGGCACGTCCTAGGGCGACCATGGCGGTAATGAAGCCGGGATACAATTTCAGGCCGTCTTCGAGGACAGCCGCGGCTTCTTGCCACATGCCGACTTTTCCGTACTCTTCGGCCAGTGGCATGAACACTTTGGAATGTGGATCTTTGGCTAACTGGGTGGCCAGTCGATCGATTTCCAGAGCATTCTCGGCGGCGTTCTGATTCTGAGCCATGGGCTGCTAGCGTCCTCCCGCCACTGGCTTGGGGGTCTGGTTGGATTGTCTGGTGCGGAGCAGTTCGTGCGCCCGGTTCAGGATCGCGTCGGCGAGTGCTCGCTTTGGCATTAGCGGCAGTTCTGTCATGGCCCCCTGCCGGTCGATCAATGTGGCTGCGTTCTGATCGCTGCCGAATCCCGCTCCCTCTGTCGTGACATCGTTTGCGACGATGAGGTCGAGCCCTTTCGCCGTCAGCTTGTCTTTCGCGTGGGCGATCAGATCGCTGGTCTCAGCGGCGAAGCCAACCATGAGTTGCGTGGTCCGTTGGGCAGATAAGGAGGCCAGGATGTCAGTGGTCCGTTCGAGATCAAGCGTCTGATCGGATTGCTCCTGTTTTTTTATTTTTTCCGAGGCCGGGTGCTTGGGACGAAAATCTGCCACGGCAGCGGCCATGATCACAATTGTAGACCATGCAAGGCGAACGGACAGGGCCTTCGTCATGTCTTCAGCCGTGGCGACCGAAACGACCTCGACGCCTCTCGGAGCTGGCAAGGCCGTGGGACCGGTGACAAGAACCACCTGGGCTCCCCTTGCCTGGGCGGCTTCGGCGATGGCATAACCCATCTTGCCGGAGGAGCGGTTTGAAATGAAGCGCACTGGATCGATCGGCTCTTGTGTCGGGCCTGCCGAAACTAGAATACGGTGCCCTTGCCAATCGCGTCGTGGAGCCAGCGCCGTCTGAATTGCCTCCAGAATGGTGTCTTCCTCTGCCAAGCGGCCTTGGCCGATCCCTCCGGATGCGAGCGGGCCTATTTCTGGATTCACCACGACCGTTCCCCGCGCACGCAACGTTCCTACGTGTTCTGTGACGGATGGATGGATCCACATCCCTCCATCCATGGCGGGGGCCACAATCAGCGGGCACTGCGCCGTGAGGAGCATGGTCGAGAGCAAATCGTCACCCAACCCCAGCGCGGCCTTTGCAAGACAATTGGCCGTGGCCGGCGCAATGACGATGGCATCTGCCTGCTCAGGCAATGACAGGTGCTTCATCTCCTGATGCGCCTCGAACACATCCGTCGAGACCGGATGGCCGGAGAGCACTTCAAACGTCAACGGGGTGACGAACTTCGTAGCCGATTGCGTCATCACGACGTGCACGGTCGCTCCTTCACGGAGCAAGGTCCGGAGCAACGCGACGGCCTTATAGGCCGCAATGCTGCCGGTCACGCCGAGCACGATCTGCTTCCCGATCAACGTCGGCCCTATGGAGCCGGAGATCTTCACTAATTACTCCTCGCTCTCGCCCACCACTGGCTTCGGGCTGTCGTCGACATAGACGCTCAGCTCTTTCTTGATTTCCTTCGCATCGTCGCCGGTCATCATGGCGATGCGCTCCATTTCGCCTTCCTTGCCGCGCTTCGCTTCCTTCATCGCATCCCGCGCTTCCTGGCCGACGAAGTATTTGACTTGTCCCCGGAGGACTTCATCGAGGGCGATGGTCGTTTCTTTGGTGAAGCGCGAAGCGCCATGGCGTGATCCCTGCAAAATGTGCTTCGCCCGCTGGGCTGCGACGATCGCCAGCCGGTGGCGTGAGTCAAATTCGTCCGGGGTGTATTGGGGCAAGAGTCTCAACATGTCGATCATGGATACGGTACTCCTTTGGGTTAGAGAAGATCTTTGCGATCTCCTGTTTTCTGTTCATCGTCAAGAATGAAATTATTCTCAAGCCACGTCATGTTCAATCGTTTCGTCTTCAAGCGTTCTGACCAGAAGATGCTTTCGAGATCTCGAAGCGATCGGCCGAGGTCTTCGTTTCGGACGATATAGGCGTATTCCCGGTAGCTCCACACCTCTTCTTTCACTTTGTGCAGTCGCCGTTGAATCTCTTCCGGTGTATCGGAGGCCCTGGTTTGGAGTCGGGACCGGAGCACCGTCATCGAGGGCGGAAGAATAAAGATCGACACCGAATCCTCGAATCGTTTCTTGACCGCCATGGCCCCTTGGACATCGATCTCCAGTAACACATCGATCCCCTGATCGATCTTTTCGGTCAGTGATTTCCACGGCGTTCCGTAGAGCTGTCCATACACACGGGCCCACTCGACGAATTCATTGCGCGCGGCCATCTCTTGGAACGTCTGTTCTTCGATGAAGTAATATTCGCGCCCATGTTCTTCGCCTGGGCGCGGCTTCCTCGTGGTATAGGACACTGAATGCCACAGCCCTGGAAGGTTCGTCGTGAGTTGTTTGCAAAGCGTAGTTTTCCCCGTCCCGGATGGCGCAGAGATAATGAAAAGAATTCCCCGTCGATCCGTCGAGGACCGCGGTTGGCTGGACGCCAGCGCCGTGGAAGTTGTCGTGGTGCTTGAGCTCATTCGACGTTTTGAACCTGTTCGCGAATGCGTTCCAGTTCGGCCTTCATCTGAACGACATGACCGGCGATTTCCGCGTCGTTGGCCTTTGAACCGATCGTGTTGACTTCCCGCCCGAATTCCTGGAGCAGGAAATCGAGTGTCTTGCCCACAGATTCTGCACGGTTGAGCGTCTCCTCAAACTGTATCATATGCGAGTCCAATCTGACTATTTCTTCCGTAATGTCACCACGATCCGCGTACACCGCCAATTCCTGATAGAGCCGGGGGGGATCGGGGATTTCTGAACCCAGCAGCTTCTCTACACGAATCTTCATTCTGTCAAAGGCCTCCTGGGCCAGCAGAGGGGTCCGTGCGGCGATGCAGGTCTTGTGCTCCCGAATTGTCTGGACCCGCGTGCGCATATCCTTTGCCAGGGCCTTCCCTTCGCGCGTTCGCATGGCATCAAGATCTGTCAGGGCCTGGGTGTTCAGCTGTTGGACCATCTCTGCCAATTTCGGGTCTTCCGCTGGCTGATCCGATACTGACACCACATCACGGAGCCCAGCCATGAGCGCCAAATCGATAGAACCGCTCAGTTTCATGGATTTTTTGAGAGTCCGGAGGGCCTGATGGTACTGCTTCGCGAGGGGTTGGTCAAGATTGACGCTTCCGGTGCGCCCTTTGCCCCCTTGAACGGTCACCGTGATGTCGATGCGTCCACGGGTACAGCGTTGCTGGATGGCTTTCTTGAATGAGTCTTCCAGCTGGCTCAAAGGCCGTGGAAGGCGGCAGGCGATTTCGAGAAAGCGATGGTTGACGGAGCGCATTTCCACCGTTACGGACCCATCCTGCCAGGGGGCCTGTCGTCGACCGAAACCGGTCATGCTACGAATCATTGGGGACCTTTCTCTTTCCATGGGCAGTGCCGATAGAGAGAACAGGTGCGGCACTGGGGTTTTCTGGCAAGACAGACATAGCGGCCATGTAACAACACGCGTTGCGAGAAGGCCGTCCACTGGGATTTCGGCACGAGCTGCTGCAGGTCCTGTTCGACACAGTCTGGATTATCGGATCTGGTCAGGCCGAGTCGCTTCGCCACGCGCTTCACGTGGGTATCGACGACGATACTGGGCTGGCCGAAAGCGGTCCCGAGCATGACATTCGCGGTCTTTCTGCCGACGCCTGGTAAGGTGATCAACTCATCCATAGTTTGAGGAACCTGTTCCCCGAAACGCTCTGTGACGGCCTTACTGGAGGCAATCAGATGTTTCGCTTTGTTTTTAAAGAAACCAGTGGAACGAATGAGCTGTTCGAGTTCAGGGAGATTGGCTGCTGCCAGCTCTGCCGGCCGCTGATATCGGCGAAAAAGTGGCGGAGTGACCTGGTTGACCCGCTGGTCGGTACATTGGGCGGAGAGGATCGTGGCCACGAGCAACTCCCAAGGGGAACGATGGCCGAGTTCCATTTTCGGGCTTGGCATCGTGCGCTGGAGTGTCTTTGCAATCGCCCTAAGGCGTTCTTGGCGATCCAACGATGGTAAAGATTTCATAGTCATAGCTGGCACCAGCGAGGGTCGATTGTGCAGCGGGTTAAGGACGAGATGCAAGCGTGATGGTCGGGGCTGCGGATTTCTGGGAAATGCCGTCCATTGGGACGAGCGCGGCCAACCGCTCTTCGAGGTGCTGGATCAATGGGGGCAAGGTCTCCGGATGCAGCGCCGAAACCCCAATTGCGCCGTAACGCCGACACAGGGTCTCCGCTTGTCCGTTCGGAAGCTGATCGCACTTGTTGAACACCAGGACCCGTGGAAGCTGATCGAGGGTGAGGCTTTGAAGAACGGTGTCGACCGCTGCGATGTGGGCGTCCAGATCTTTTGCCCCTGCATCGACCACATGGAGAAGGAGGTCGGCATCGCGCAATTCGTCCAATGTCGTTCTGAATGCAGCGAGGAGATCTTTAGGAAGGTCGCGAATGAATCCCACCGTGTCAGTGATGATCACTTCACGGCCAAGCGGGAAACGCAGTCTGCGGCTGGTGGTATCGAGCGTTTCAAACACGCGTGGGGCCGCACTCACCTGACTGTTCGTTAAGACGTTGAGCAATGTCGACTTGCCGGCGTTCGTGTAGCCCACAATGGAGAGAACTGGGAAGGCCTGTCGGACGCGGCGTGATCGACGTTGGTCTTGGTGACGGGCAAAGCCATCAATCTCTCGTTCCAAATAGTCGATGCGTTCTCTGATGCGACGGCGGTCCGTTTCGAGCTTCGTTTCACCGGGACCTCTGCTGCCAATGCCTCCACCCAAACGCGAGAGACTCGTTCCCTGACCGGAGAGACGGGGGAGCAAATAGCGAAGTTGCGCCAACTCGACCTGCACCTTACCTTCTCGGCTATGCGCCCGTTGCGCAAAGATATCGAGAATCAGCTGGGTCCGATCGATGACCGTCAAGTCGGTGATCTCTGCAATGGCGCGCAGCTGCGCGGGAGCTAAATCTTGATCGAAAATGAGCAGGTCCGCGCCCTTTTGCATGGCTTGCATCAGCACGTCTTTGAGCTTACCGCTTCCCAATTGAAACCGATGATGGCCACTCTGTGTGCGTTGCACTAAACTGTCGATCACCGTGAGATCTGCGGAGGAGGCCAGTTCAGCCAACTCAGCGAGGCGCTCTTCTTGCTCGGCCTTACTCTTGGGCGAGGCGCTCACAAGAATGGCGGTCTGATTCTGGACCATCGTGTGCGATACGCTCTGACGTTGAAGGTCTGACTCCAGTTCACGAATGAATGTCTCGAAACTCACCGGGCATTGATGCACCAGTGTGGGCTTCAGCAGTGTATACAACTGCCCCTGCGGACTAGGTGGATTTAGATGGGCCAGGGCGAGCAACCCTGGTTCGCCTTTGTGGGTGACGGCCAATGTTCCGACCATGTCAAGTCTGAGCAGGCCCAGCATGGTGAGGTCTTCTTGAGTGATAGGCTGTTCCTTCAGATGCGAGCGGATCAGCCGAAGGCCCCTCAGCGATCGCGGGCTTGCACGAAACGTGGCCAGAGTCGTTGGCGAGGGCTCGGTCCCGGCACCGACTAAGACGTCTTGAACGGCTCCTCGCCTGGTGATGACCAGTCCGATGGGACGCCGAATTTCGTGCGTGAACTGTGCAAGGGTTTTTGCCGTTTCAGATGAGAGAACATCATCCACGGGCATACGTCGACGATACAGCCGCTCCAGCATGGCGAGCTGGCTGGCACGGAGACCGAGAACCTGTCCGTGAATTTCTGGAATGGGCGTCGTTTCCTTACAGTCGTTGGTTAGATCACCTGTGCGAATGGTGAAACCATCGAGGCGTGGGCATCGATGTCCAGGGATGCACGGAGCCCTGCTCGAAGAGCCTGCCTCCCCGCTGCCGCGATCATCGCAGCATTATCCGTACAGTAGGCCAGCGGGGGAAGGCTCAGGCGCAGGTCTTCGGATGCGGCTCGTTGCTGGAGCAGCGCGCGCAACCGAGAATTGGCGGACACTCCTCCGACAACGGCCAATGCATGAGCGCCGGATGACCGGACTGCGGCAAAGGCTTTGTCAACCAAGACGGCCACGATGGCCTCCTGATAGCCGGCCGCGAAGTCAGCAGCTCGTGATATGCGAGATTGCTCAGGCATTGCTTGAAGTGTGTACAGCAAAGAGGTCTTTAAACCGCTAAAACTAAAATCAAGACTCCCCTCCTTGAGATAGGAACGTGGAAATGCAATAGCGTCTGGGCTTCCCAGCCGCGCCAAGCGATCGATGGCTGGTCCCCCAGGATATTCCAGTCCAAGTAACTGAGCGCCTTTGTCAAAGGCCTCCCCTGCCGCATCGTCTCTGGTAGCGCCAAGGAGCCGGCAGTGACCGCTGGACTCCTTGTAATAGAGATGGGTATGTCCACCTGAGACAACCAGGACCACGCAGGGTAATGGAAATGCCGGGTCCTGCAACCAGGCAGAAGCGATATGGCCTTCAAGATGGCTTATGCCGACCACCGGAATATTCAAGGCATAGGCCAGCGCTTTTGCATAGTTGACTCCGACGAGGAGCGCGCCGGCTAGGCCGGGTCCCTGAGTGACGGCGATTCCAGTGAGATCAGTCCATGCGAGACCGGCTTGTTGCAGCGCCTCAGCGGAGACATTTTCAATCGATTCAATGTGGGCACGGGAGGCGAGTTCGGGAACGACACCACCGAATCGCTGATGAATGGCATGCTGCGACGTAATAATGTTCGAGAGGACTGCACCGTCTATGGCAAGCACCGATGCGGCTGTTTCATCACACGACGTCTCGATACCAAGGATGGGCCCCGGTATCCAGGCTGAGGTGGGCTGTTCAACGGTCGTCATCATGAAATCCTTCTGAGCACGCGAACTAGATCGATAAAAAATGCATCATCCTGTGGGAGGCCAAATAACACAGCCCTTGTGGCCGTTGGCGCCACAAGGGCCGTGTTATTTTCGATACGATGGCGTCGCGCAGGTACAGGGCTGGGACATTAGACGCCAGCCATGGCCTCCTGCTCGATGAATGCCGGAGCGCCGTCGCGAAGGACCACGCGGATCTTTCGGCATTCCTTGAAGCGTCCCTTGATCATCTCTTCAGAGAGTGGATCGCCGATCGCACGCTGAATCGTCCGGCGCATCGGTCTGGCTCCGTAGAGCGGATCGTAGCCTTCTTTAATCAACCACTGTTTGACGTCTTCCTCAACCTCGAGCTCCACACCCTTATCGAGGAGACGAAGGTTGAGTTGACCCAAGAGGATGTCGAGGATACTGGAGAGATGTGTTTTGTCTAATTGATGGAAGACCACAATCTCGTCGATCCGGTTCAAGAACTCCGGGCTGAACGAGCGGCGCAATTCTCCCAACACTTCTTCCTTCTTATGGCGCTCCTGATCGCCTTCCGTGCTCTGGAATCCAAGCGAGACCCCCTTCTGGATCAGCTTGGTCCCGATATTGGAGGTCATGATAATGACGCAATTCTTGAAGTCAATTTTACGTCCGAGGCTGTCGGTCAATACCCCGTCGTCCAATACTTGTAGCAGGATATTGAACACATCAGGATGGGCCTTTTCGATTTCGTCGAACAGGACCACTGAATAGGGCCGACGCCGAACCCGTTCAGTCAATTGGCCACCCTCTTCATATCCCACATACCCCGGAGGAGCTCCGAAGAGTCGAGAACTGGTGAACTTTTCCTGATATTCGGACATGTCGATCCGAATGAGTGAGTCTTCACTATTGAAGAGGAACTCCGCTAACGTTCTTGCCAGCTCGGTTTTCCCAACCCCGGTGGGTCCTAGGAAGATAAAGGACCCGATAGGCTTCCGCGCTTCCTTCAGGCCTGCACGTGACCGCCGAATAGCCCGGGCCACGGCGGAGATCGCTTCGTTCTGTCCGATCACGCGTTTATGAAGGAATTCCTCCATGCGCAGCAGTTTGTTCGATTCTTCTTCTTCGAGCTTGAAGAGCGGAATGCCCGTCATCTTGGAGACGACGTAGGCCACGTCTTCTTTCCCTATTGTCGGCTTGTTCTTTTCCTGATTCTTTTTCCACTCGCGCTTAGATTCATCGAGGAGTTTGCGCAGCCGCTCTTCTTCCTCACGATGACGAACAGCTTCCTCGAAGTTCTGCATCGAGATAGCCAGTTCCTTTTCGCGAGAGACTTTCTTCAGCTCCTGCTCCATCGCCTTCAGATCCGACGGCAGCGCATACGTCTGCAGTTTTGCCCGTGACCCCGTCTCGTCGATCAAATCGATGGCTTTGTCCGGGAGAAAGCGATCGCTGATATATCGATCGGACAGCTTGACCGCCTCGAGGATGGCCTCTTCGGAAATCTCGACACCATGATGTTCTTCATACCGATCGCGAAGCCCTTGAATGATCAGCACCGTTTCTTCGATGCTCGGCGGCTGGACGTGAATCGGTTGGAACCGTCGTTTGAGGGCTCCGTCTTTCTCAATATGCTTTCGGTATTCATCGAGAGTCGTGGCGCCAATACACTGAATTTCGCCGCGCGACAGTGCGGGCTTGAGCATGTTAGAGGCATCGATCGATCCTTCGGCCGCCCCTGCTCCCACCAAGGTATGGAGTTCGTCGATGAAGATGATGATATTCCCGGCCTGGACGATTTCCTTCATCACGACCTTCAGCCGTTCCTCGAATTGGCCGCGATATTTCGTCCCTGCAACCAGTGAACCGAGGTCGAGTGCAATGACGCGTCGTGAGAGCAGATTGTCCGGCACTTCGGACTGGACGATCCGCTGGGCGAGACCTTCCACAATGGCGGTCTTGCCGACGCCCGCTTCCCCGATGAGCACAGGATTGTTTTTCGAACGGCGACTCAGAATCTGAAGCACCCGCTCGATTTCGTCGGCCCGGCCGATGACGGGATCTAGATGCCCTTCCTGGGCAAGCTGGGTCAGATCACGACCGAACTCATCGAGTGCCGGAGTGTTGCTCTTCCGGTCGCGCTCACGCGGGGCGGACTTTCGCAAGAATGTCACGGTCAATTGTCGGGCGGTCAGGAGATTGGCTCCTAAGCTGCGGAGGATCTTTCCGCCGATCCCTTCCTCTTCTCGGAGGAGTCCCAATAAGAGGTGTTCGCTGCCGATATGATTGTGTCCAAGGAGACGGGCTTCTTCGACCCCGTATTCGATGACCTTCTTGACCCGAGGGCTAAAGGGGATCTCCCCAAAGGTCATGGTGGTTCCCCCGCCGGGTAAATTCCGCTCAATTTCCAAGCGGATTTGTTCGGTCGAGAGTCCCATCTTTTTCAAGATCATCAGGGCAATCCCGTCGGATTCACGGAGAATAGCCAAGACGAGATGCTCGGTTCCGAGGTAGTCGTTTTGATGACGCTCAGCCTCTTCCCTCGCGAGGATGATGATCTTCCGACCCTTGTCCGTGAAGCGTTCGAACATCCTGCCTCCTTTTAGGTGGAGCCTATAACTAGTTCCACGTGCGCAAACCTATCGAAAAATCTGACCTAATTCTAACTAGAAGGATTTTAAGAGTCAAGGCTACGAGACAATCGCACAAGCCCAGAATTGGAAGAGACGGGATACCATGTACGGAGGCATGTGATGAAGGCCAGACATATTCTGGTTCGTTGACTTCAAAAGAACGCTGCCGATACAATCTCAGACTTTTTACCGATATCTTAATAGCCTCACGGCATGGTTTCACGAATGAAAAATAAAAGTGTCGGGATTCTGACAAAACCTAAGTTTGCCGAGGTAAAGAGCACGCTGCACGATGTGGTCAGCTGGCTCCGGGCTCGAAGCATCGATGTGATTTTGGACACGACGTCGGCAATTCTTCTCGGTGAACAGGGCGGCTATCAGAAAACTCAGTTGGCGAGCAAAGCGGACGTACTTCTTGTCTTGGGTGGTGACGGGACGATGCTCAATGCCGCTCGGCTTGCCGGGGAACGGAGCATTCCCATCCTGGGCGTCAACATGGGCGGACTCGGGTTTTTGACCGAAGTCCGGTTGGAGAACCTGTATCCCTCGCTCGAACGGGTTTTTGCGAATGACTTTGTGCTCGATGAGCGGCTCATGCTACGGACGAATATTCATCGGCATGGAGAAACGGTCGCGCAAGGGGTGGTGCTGAACGATGTCGTAATCAGCAAGGGTACGCTGGCTCGCATGATCGAGTTGAAGATTGCCATCCAAGGACAGTTTGTCACCAATTTGCGTGGCGATGGAGTGATCGTCAGCACACCGACGGGATCGACGGCCTACTCCCTGTCGGCCGGAGGACCCATTATCAATCCGGCAGTCCAATCACTCATGGTGACGCCAATCTGTCCCCACACGCTGACGCACCGTCCGCTGATCGTTCCAGGAACTGCCGAAATCGAAGTGACCCTCACCAGTACGGATGATGGCGCGATGGCGACGCTGGATGGTCAAGTTGGAGTGGCACTGACGCAGGGCGATACCGTTGAAATCAAGGTGTCGGAGCACCGGACACGACTGATTCGCTTCCCGGAAAGTGGATACTATGAAGTCCTGCGAGAAAAGCTGAAGTGGGGGGATAGCTAACGGTTCGACCGATTGCTCTGCTTATTGAGCCTTCCCACGCTCGATCAGTTCAATCATGTCCTGATTGCTCGCGTACTTAAACTCTCCGATACAATCTGTCGCACCCTGGTGACTTTTCTCTCTCGATTCAAGGACGCGGAGCCCCCTCAGATCGACCGGGTGGCTCTTGTGCGCCTTGAGGATCGAGACGAGTTTGTCGAGGACGACCTTCGCCCCAGAGTGGCTGCCCGATGTCTTGGTCGCGAGGTACCGGTTTACCACTTCAGCGCACCAATCTCCGTCCCGCTTGGCGATACCGACTAAGCCTTCGCTCGCCTTCCGTGCCCATCCAGCGAGAAACACGCCGTCGACGATCTTGCCGGTGGTCTCGTCATAGGCTTGGAAGAACGCATCGTCCGGATCGTTGCCAGTCTTGTTGGGATTCGTGACGAACATGCCGCTCTTGTACGGCAGTCCAACGGTCTCATCGACTTTGTCGCCGACCGCAAAGATGACGGCGTCGCACGGGAATTCATAATATTGTTTCAGCCCGACCGCAACCGTATCCTCGCCTTTTGGATCGAGCTTGTTGTCTTCCATCTCCAGGCCGCGCACGCGGTTGCTCCCATCGACAAGAATCCGCTTGGGAGACGCGAGGAACTTGAAACCCATCTTTGTGTCACTGACCTTCGGTTCGCATTTCGTAAATTCGTCAGTCAGTGCCTTGAGCACCTCATCGGCCTTCTGGCCGACCGCGGCGAGGCGATCCTTAATCCGAACCACCTCTTTGGCGATCCCGTCCACATCCATGTTGGCGCACACCGCGCGAATTTCTTTCGGATTGTACTTTCGCTCGGCAGGCCCACGCCGCACAATCGCTGTGACCCGCTCGACTTTCTTATAGCGAATTAGCCAGTGCGAGATATCGACCATCACGTCGCCGGCTCCGATTATCGCCACATGCTTGCCCATATCGAACGGTCGGTCGCCGAAACCGGGCAGTCGATTGAAATGGTAGACGACATCTTTTGCATGGAAGACGCCCTGAGCCGAATCCCCTTCCACGCCGATCGCCTTGGTCCCTTGTGCGCCAATAGAAAACACGACCGCGCTGGCGCCAAGGTTTCGGACATCTTCGACGGTGAGATCTTTGCCGTTGCCAGTTGAGACATTGCCGAAATAGTGGACGTTCGGTCGCTCGAGCAACTCCCAGTACTGTTTTTTGAGACCGCCACGGAGCTTCAGCTTCGAGGGGAAGATCCCGTATTCAGCCAACCCGCCAAACTTGATGTCCCGATTCAGAATGATCACTTCATGACCGGCCTTGGCGAGGCTGCTGGCGACTGCCATACCAGCTGGCCCGGCACCCACCAGAATAATCACATGCGAGTTCATTGCACTCATGCGTTGTTTCCTAAGTAAAATGGACAGAGAAGTGACGAGAACCTCAACAGTTCCGCGGACTTTAGCATAGGGGCTTTTGAGCTGTCAAAGCTGAAAGGAGGGTTCAGATTGAGAAGGCGAGCAACAATCGTGACGGCTCGGAATTAAAGAGTGCTTGGTTCGATTCGACATAGCCATAGGCCTATGTCAGTGCGCCTGTGGATCTGCCATCAGTTGCCGACGGGGGTGCTGGTATGCTGCGAGCCCAGCTCTTTGAGGAGTTCCGCCTCGGTCTATTGTGAGTGCTGCCCAATCATCTCCTCGGAAGGAGGATTGCCAGACTATTTGCGGTCAGACCCTCATCTCTGCTCCCCCGCATGAGAGAACGAGCCAAGGAACTCGATGCGAAGGTTGCGGGCCATCGGCCAAGCCATAAGTCAGTACTCATGGCCTGCCTCCATATTTGCAAGCTTGGTTGGAACTGAGTGATCGCGAAACCGAGAGGCCCGCNNGTAGTGCACCATCTCGCCGGGCCCTGACTCAGCGTTGAAGAGGAAGGACCGGACTATTTATGGTCATCATGTCCATCGTGTCCGGGGAATGGATGTTTCTGCTGGTATGTCAATTTCTCCTTCCACTCCTCAGGCAGATTCTGGACCCAGTCGTTGTAGACCAACGGAATGGGCAATACTCCCTGTCCGCCCATTCCCGCATAGGCCACTTTATCGTCCGTGGAAACTGTTCCGTCCATCTCGAAGTGTGAGGACTTATTCGCTGTTGTCAACAGTACGTATCCAGCGATGATGGCATTGCTCCCATTGTCTGGAGCGTGACCGACACCGTTAGGATCGGGGTCGACGACGATCATTCTGTTCGAGAATTTGCTGGCTACATAGGCATAGTATCCGCCCCCTTGCTTTGCGCCAAATTGTACCCCATGGCATCCTGCGTCACACAACAACTGAGCCACAATCTTGTCTGTTTTCGTATCGATGACAAGGATCGTGGAGGTCAAGGCGTTCGCCGTGATCACAAATCTGCCGTCCGGGCTCACCGGGGTTTGAATCGGCAAGGCGCCGATAAAAGTGGTGGCCGTTCCGCCAATCGGATCGTAGTCGCCCAGTAGGTTGATGTCATATAACTTGTTTATTGTAGGAGCATGCCCATGAGCCTGCTTAATGCCAATCACGCTTAATGAGTTGTCAAGAAAGTTTGCGACATAGTACTTGCTTGAATCGGGCATCATGCCAGTGGCAATTGGCGAATGTCCCGTATGTGCTGGTTCCGCCAACCCGTGTGTGAAGTCATACAGTGCCGACTCATCCGCATCTTCGTTGGGCGTCACCATCATTTGTCCGTCAGCACTCATAAAGTGACCGTGAGGATGTGCGCAGCATTCCCCAGTTTTCATCTGTATCTCCCGGATGGGAGAATTGTGGTGCGCTAGATTGTTAAGCTCCTTTACGTAATTGTCGCCGTTCGCTGACACATGCACATAGTCGTTGCTTGTTCTCGTCATGACGTGTGCTGGAGCGGGACCCACCGCAATATTATCCACATAGGCTCCAGTCTTTCTATCAAACACAGCCAGGTATTCATCGAACCATTGGGTCTGATAGATCACCGTCTGATCTTTATCGGTCCACATATTGTGCGGATTGTTCATTTCGTGCATTGGTAAGCCGACTTTTCTTTCAACTTTGAACGTCGTCGCGTTCACGGCTGTCGCTGTGCCGGGCTTTTTCTTTTCATTCATCCTTTCGAACTGGGTGTCCACCCAGACCTGCCCCACTCCTGGGTGGGTCGGTGGGATTGGGGCTGATAGCGTCTTGGGTTCGTTAAAGGGGGCGCCCTGCATGGCGGCGTCGAGGAATATTAAATGCGAATTGCCGACATTATCGTAGGCCAATACTTGAACGTGTGGATACTGGGGAGTCCATAATGATGTTCCTGTGGCAGGATAGTATTGCCAGTTATTGGGATTGGTATATATAAAAACCGTGTGCACGAGTCTCAAGGCCAAGTCCGAAGCGGTTGGTAGCCCGGCAATTCCATTTGTCGTGACGCTGGGAAGATCGACCGTTTTCCCAAGATCTAACCCTGGTGTTGTCGGATCGTCCACGATGACGGCAGCGAACATGTATACATGGATATCACAGAAGAAGACGTACAGTCCTGGATCTTTCAGCGTGACTATGAATGGCTGTCCCGTACCTCCATGCGCGGCAGTCTCCAGGTCTATGTCGAACGGCATGTTGTGGGCTTTGTGTGGAAACATCAAGCTCACCGCCGTATGGATCGTGTTGGCCTGTCCCGTTGATGTAAAACCAACTGATTCTCCGGGTTGAATGACGGCGAGGGATTGCTGTCCTGCGCCCGCAATGGATTGATCAACGCACCCTAATCCTGACTTCGATGTGCCTGTAGGCACACATTTGAACCAGCTTCCGGGATTGTCTGAGGCGTCGAATGTCACTGTAGGAGGAGCGGCATGATGAGGAACGGCCTGGGCCATGCTAGCCCCACCCCATCCCACCAGAATACCTAGTAACGCCAATGATATGCGTTGTTTATTCATAAAGATTTCCTTCTAGATTCGGCCACCTCACGCGGCCACAGTGTTGAGAATGTCACCGGCAAAACGCACGATCGTAACTGAAGGTCCCTCCTTGTTGGTTGTGTTGAATATGGCACTAACTGACTGCTGCTTGGCCCTCTGTTCGTCATTTGTCGCTCGTGAGACGTCTTTCGTTAGACTCTGAACGGTGTCCTCGATTGATTCATTGCGTCAAGGACGATTTGCGGTGTCTTCCAATGAAACAATGATTCAATGCACACATCGTCAATTCTTCAGTCAATGGTGCAATGGGTCAATCTTCAATTGTTCCACGATTACCCCGTTATCCCTTTGCCCCGCTATCCCACTTTACTTCTCTGCCTCAGCCTTCCGCGCCCAGTCTTGCTCGATCAATTGCTGCGCCCTCGCCCGGACTCGTTCGTCCTTATCTTCGAAGGCCAGGATCAACGGATCGACCGCTCCTGGGGGGGCTGATTGCGCCCAGGTATCCAGGGCCCGGAGGCGGACGCGAACATTCGGCGAGTTGAGTTTTTGAGCCATCCACTCGGGCACAACCAGGCCGTCCACTGGGTGTGCTGGCTCAGAAGATAGAACAGGTACCGCGTGGGGACTGTCCCCTCCTGGGACTGTCCCTTTTCCTGAGGTGGCGTCTGTCCCATTTACCGAGGCCGGGGGCAAGGGGCTCGCCGCCGGGGTGAATGGGTCATTGCGTGGTGACGGACCCTGATTGGAAAGGGGCGGCCCGCTCACGCTCGCGCGCGACTCAAGGCTCGGCGCGTTGTCGGACGAGGCCGGTCCGCAGCCGGCCAGCCCGACCAGCAGCGAACAGCTGGCAGCAACTAGCCAGCAGCGAAGAGCGAACAGCCAAGCGCTCCGATCTCTTGGCTTTTGGCTACTCGCTATCCGCTTCACAGGAAGCCTGTGGCGATATGAGATCACTTCTATAACGGAGTGAGAAATGAGTAGCTTCTTCATCCAAAATCCTCTTTGGGATGATGGGTGAATAACGCCTGACCTCTCTAGCTGGGATAGACCAAACTCGCAGGCCAGGGGCGCTCTCAGTGAATCCGATTGGCTTGTAAATGGTGGTGAGCAACGCTTTATAGGCCACGCATTTTTGTGTGTCAAGACAATTCTTACGGGAAACCCTTAATTGCACGACGGCAAATGCCATACCAGGAAAGAACGGTGATTCGCTAGGAACGGCCTGTAGCGCGAGGTTGGGGTGACCGGGCGCGACGGCATTCATGAATAATCCTGGTTACCAAAATATCCAGCAAGCCGCGTACCTAATCTAAATTGCACTTGTTCTCGGTTGCAGTCTGCGGTTTTTCCCAGAATTGCGCCTGTGCGGAAGCTGCGACAGAAGTATGGAATGCGGTATACGTGAATCGAAAACGATTCGGTGCTGAATCAAATTTGATGCACCGGATCGAATCGAATAGACCGGGGGGACAAAAGGGGGGACAGAAACTTTTTTTGGATCCCTGTTCCCAGTCGGCAACGGGCGTTGAGGGGGTAGCGGATGGCTACACGGTTTGGCTTGGGTTGGCCTCGACCGTACGGGCATGGGGGCAGCCGAAGGGGACAGGGCAGGGTCCTGAAAAAACGCCCGACCCCTTTTCACTTGGCCAGGGGGGCTGACTGATCCTCACCTGCACGTGTCCTATCGGAAGGTCAAGGCTCAGGTCGAGGTTGAGGGTCGAGAATGCACCGGATCGGATTGATCGTTGCTAATAAACCTGAGCCTCAACCTTAACCTTCCTCTGTAGGTAAGCGTGCGCATTCCGCGAGCAAGGAGGATTGCTACCTCCTTACCCCTCTTACCCCCTACCCCCCAGCACTCCCTACTGGCCCGCCGGGTTCGGTCATGCGCCAGGGATCGAGCAATTCGGTGAGGCGCTTTGCAGAGAGGACTTTTTGCTCATTGGCCATCTGGCGCACGGTCTTGCCTGACTTGTAGGCGTCCTTGGCGAGTTTCGCGGCAGCCTCGTAACCGATCTCTGGAGCCAGGGCGGTGCACATGGCCAGACTTTCCTCGATCAAGCTCCGGCAACGCTCCTCGTTGGCTTTGATGCCGTCGATACACTTAATCGAGAAATTGGTTGAAGCGGTCGAGAGGAGTTCGATGGATTGTAATACGTTGTAGGCCATGACCGGCAACATGACGATCAGTTCGAAGTTAGCCGCCTGCCCTCCCACTGTGACCGTCACATCGTTTCCGATCACCTGAGCACAGACCATCGTCACTGATTCGGCAATCACCGGGTTGACTTTGCCCGGCATGATGGACGAGCCTGGTTGTGTCTCCGGCAGATTGATCTCCCCGAGCCCACAGCGTGGGCCTGAGCCAAGCCAGCGAATGTCGTTGGCGATCTTCATGAGGCTCACGGCGATGGTCTTCAACTCCCCGCTCGCTTCGACCAGCGAATCCTGAGTGGACTGCGCTTCAAAGTGGTTCTTCGCTTCTGTAAAGGTGCAGCCGGTCTCCTTTGAAATGATGGTCAGCACCTTGGCTGCGAACTTCGGGTGGCAATTGAGCCCTGTGCCGACTGCTGTGCCGCCGAGTGCGACTTCGCTGAGCGCGTCTTGCGCGCGCCTGACTCGTTGAATGCCTAATTCGATCTGCCTCGCGTACCCACCGAATTCCTGACCCAATCGAACAGGTGTCGCATCCTGCAAATGGGTGCGACCGATCTTGACGATCTTGTCGAACTCTTTGGCTTTACGAGCCAGCGCTTTCTGCAAGCAGGTGAGTGCCGGAATGAGCTGTTGTTGCATCATTTCCCCGGCGGCAATATGAATCGCCGTGGGAATCACGTCGTTACTGGATTGGCCCAGATTGACGTGATCGTTTGGATGCACCAGCTTGCTGCCTCGTGCTCCGCCTAACAGCTCGGTGGCACGATTGGAGATCACCTCGTTGCTGTTCATGTTCGTCGAGGTGCCTGAGCCGGTTTGGAATATGTCTACGGGGAACTCGGCGTCGAGCTTGCCCTCGACCACTTCGGTCGCTGCCTGGTTGATCGCATCCGCTGGTTTCTTGTCAAGGAGGCCCAGCGACTGATTGACCGTCGCGGCAGCACGTTTGATTAACCCCATCGCCCGGATCATGGCGCGGGGAAATCGCAACGAGCTAATCGGGAAGTTCTCGATGGCGCGGGCGGTTTGCACACCATAATAGGCCGTGGCCGGTACGGCCAGCTCGCCCATCGTATCGCGTTCAATTCTGGTTGCAGGTGATGACTGAGTCGCTGCCGCTGTCGGAATCTTCTTCATGCGTTCTACTCCGGTAGAAGGGTTCTAGCCCGGACTAATCATGAATAACTGCTGCGTCGTCCGATCCGTCGGCCGGAGCCTTTGGGAGGCGTGCCGATCCTCTCGCCAGGCGGGGCTGTTTTCGTTCGGCCTCCTCGACGGACTGCGAGTACGCCTGCGTCGGCCTCACGTGCGAGAAACCCCGGCGGGCTTCGGGCTTGAACGCCTCGTGATGGCATTCATGAATAATCCGGGCTCAGTCTTGAGGGCGCTATGATAAACTCAGGTCGCCTGTTTGCACAAGGGTATTGGTCGATGGACAGGTCGTACATCAATGTTGAAGCGTTCGCTGGTGCGAAAGGGGAGGAGACTCCCCGTGCCTTCACGCATGATGGAAACCGGCGGACAGTGACCGAGATCGTGACTCGCTGGTATACCGAGACACACTGCTATTTCCGCCTTCAAACTGACGACGGACATCGCTTTGTGCTGCGGTATGATCTGGATAATCTAGTCTGGGAACTCGTGATGGGCGAAATGACTGACGGTGGGACGTAGGGCCCCAAAAGAAGAGGCCCGCCGGAGCGGGCCTCTGTTCAAACCGGATAAGGTGGATGCCGATTAGCCGACCTTGACTTCGATCGCTTTCGGTTTCGCCTTTTCGGACTTGGGCAGCTGAAGATTCAGGACACCATCCTTGAACTCCGCCTTCACCTTCTCCTCATCGACGAGATCGGGCAATGTGAAGCTCCGGACGAAGCTGCCATAGGAGCGCTCCACCCGATGATACTTCTTGCCTTTCTCTTCCTTTTCCTGCTTGCGCTCACCCTGGATCGTGAGAACGCCGTCTTCCAGTGTCACCCTCACATCCTCTTTCTTCACGTCAGGGATCTCCGCCTTGATCTGGTACTCCCCGTCCGTTTCGCTGACGTCCACGGATGGCACCCAGTCGGCGACGACCATCGTCTCCTTAGCGTTCGCCTGAGGCAGAGCTTGACGGTTAAACATCCGATTCAACCGATCCGACATGTCTTCGAGTTCACGAGACGGATTCCACCGTACGAGTGTCATGCTATACCTCCTTATCATTCTTGTTGACTGTCTCAGAATGTCTGTTCGAGGCGCGCGCCGATTCGTCTGTCAGAAGTAATAGATAAGTCGGGCTGCCGCGGAGTCAAGGGGGCTCGCACGCGGGACGTGAGACGCGAGCGGTGGCGACGGGCGGGAAAAGCGCGACGGGCGAGAATAGGTGGGATGATCTTGTCAGACAAGAGTCAACGTGTGCGGTTCAAGGTTCGAAGTTCTAAAAACCTCGAACTTAGGGCCTTGAACCCTTGCGTCTTGCCCGTCCCGCCAGTCTCGCCTGTCTCGCACGTTTCAGCGTTGCTCGATGGGCACGTACGACCGGTTATGCTCACCGGAATAAATCTGGTCCGGACGGAACAGTTTGTTCTCACGAAGCTGTTCAAGCCAATGGGCAAGCCACCCCGACACCCGAGCCAGGGCGAATAACGGTGTGAACAGATCGGTCTCGATGCCCATCTTGTCGTAGACGATCCCGGAATAGAAGTCGACGTTGGGATAAATCCCCTTCCCCTTCAGCAGCTCTTCTGCGACCCGCTCGACCTCTAAGGCGACCTCGTACAACGGTGAACTGCCGCATTCCTTGAAGAGTCGCTCGCACAGAGTCTGTAGGATTATCGCACGGGGATCTTTGACCTTGTACACCCGGTGACCGAAGCCCATCAGCTTCTGTTTCGCGCGGACCTGTTCTTCAAGGTACGAGCGGGCCTTCCTTGGCTCACCTATCTCCTTCAGCATCTGCACGACTTCTTCGTTGGCCCCGCCGTGCAGCGGGCCCTTCAGGGCCCCGATTGAGGACGCGACGACCGTATAGGGATCGGCCAGCGTCGAGGCGGTGACCATGCCGGTGAAGGTTGAGGCATTCATGGTGTGCTCGGCATGGAGAATCAGGCAGTCGTCGAAAATATCGCCCCACAAAGGAAGCGGCTCCGTCTCGGTCAGCATGTAGAGGAAGTTTTCTGAAAATCCGAGATCGTCGCGGGGTGGAATGTACTCGTTCCCATGCCGCAGTCGCGCCCAGGCTGCGACGATCGTGGGCAGTTTGGCAACGAGGCGGACGGCAGACCAATAGTTATTTTCGACGTCCTGTACATTCCGGCCTGGATAAAACATGCCCAGCGCGGCGACCGCGGCTTGCAAGGCGTCCATGGGATGCCCCTGCTCCGGAAGGCATTTCAATAAATCAACAATCTTAAACTTGATGCGACGGTGATGGACGATGTCCTCGTGCCATCGCGAGAACTGCGGTTGCGTGGGAAGGTGTCCAAATAGCAACAGATAGGCGGTTTCGAGATAGGACGATCGCAGGCAGAGTTCTTCGACGCGGATGCCGCGATATTCCAGCACACCGCGTTGCCCGTCCACATCGCTAATCGCGGATTTGGCTGCGGGGACGCCAGCGAGTCCCGGCATGAAATCGTGTGGCATGACTGTGTCCCTTCACCTGAGTGGCAGGATACATATAGCAGGATGCTGAAAAATTCCGCCAGTGCCACGCACCGTGGCGCGTGACGCGCGAGACGTGCGATAAAGGCGCGACGTAGACAGAGTGGACTCCCATCTCGTCTCGCACGTCCCGCCAGTCTCGCTCAGCCATCCTGCGTGATGTACTTCTGTTGTCCTAGACGTGCAGGCCAGAAAAATTACGGCTTNNTACAGAGTCTTCCGCAGCCTGCTAGAGTCGAGACAGTTTATCATGTTTGGAGAGGCAGGATCTTGAAATGGCTCTTATCGGTTGGCATACTGAAGTTGCCAGCTGGTCACGATCGGAGAAAGGTCCATGTCCCTGCGCGTCATGCTCCTCGTCGGAGGTCTCGTTCTTGTTCAGGGGTTCAAGATGTTCTGGCCTGCACCGGCGGCGGCGTCATAGCCGCGTTCGGGTAAACCAATCGGTTCGGGTGCCATCCGCCACGAGGGAAGCCCTTCTGCCGGCCAGCCGAGATCTCGTATGGGCCACCCAGATGCTGTAACTTCGCGTGAGGAATTGGATATGCAGAGGAGGTAAGCGATGACTCCGCGTCTGTCCTTACTACTCGCGCTGTTCGGCCTCATCGCGATGGGAACAGCCCCCTTGGCCCAGGCCGACGGCGAGGTTCTAGGTTTTGCCGTCGTGAGTGAGGTGCCAAAAGATAAGGCGCGGGTGTCGGCTAAGGTCTCGGTGAATGATGCAGTGTCAGATATGAAGCTACTCGCGTCAGAGGCGATCCTGAATAATCTGATTTGGAAAACGCTAGAAATCTGTCATGCCATGAAACTTGAAGGATACAAAGTTGCTGAAGGCTTTCAGGTTGTCACGGTGCACGTGATCGACGCCAGCATGCTGCCGATGTCCTTACAGTCTTTTGCGGGCGATTGCTTGATTAAGAAAGCGATCGAGGTCGCGCCGCTGGTCGACTAGCCGAAACGGGTTAACAGTCCGTGGAAAAACTATTGTGGCACAGTAGAAATTCAATGGCCCACCTGTTCAGGACAACAGAAGAACACCCCGCAGAATGCTCCAAAAGTCCGTCCAGCAAGACCGCAGGCGAGTCGAAACCGGAG
>PLBR01000058.1 GCA_003135435.1 Nitrospira sp.
GGTGCCCGCCGGGGCGTTCACGATGGGGAGCGAGCAGGGCGATGACGACGAGCAGCCGATCCATCGCGTCGTCCTCGACAGTTTTTATCTGGACACCTTCGAAGTGACGAATGGGCGGTTTGCGAAGTTTGTCACAGCGATTCAGAGTGAACCGCCGTGGGGCTTTGCGGACCAGGAGACGCCCGTGGTGCACGCGGAGCAGCCGGTGCGCTGGGTGAACTGGATGGAGGCGCTGGGCTATTGTCTGTGGGCGGGGAAGCGCTTGCCGACCGAAGCCGAATGGGAGAAAGCGGCCCGGGGGACGGAGGGGCGCGTCTATCCCTGGGGGAACGACCCGCCGACGGCGGCCCATGCGGTCTTTGGGTTGACGGAAGGGGCCGAGACGGTGGCGCCCATCGGCAATCGCAACTTGGGACAAAGCCCCTATGGCGTTCACGACCTGGCCGGCAATCTCTATGAATGGGTGACCGACTGGTACGACGAGGAGTTCTACACGCGGCCGCCGACCCGCAATCCACGCGGCCCGGGCGAGGGCACCGCGAAGGTGCAGCGGGGCGGGTCGTACATCAATAGCCCCTACCGACTCCGGGCCGCCTTTCGGACGAAAGGCGATCCCACGGAGCATGACCCCCACGTCGGCTTTCGTTGCGCCCAGGACGCACCGCCCCTGCCGTAGGCCGCGCGAGGCCTAGCGTGACGACTTGGCCTCGCGTTTCGTCGGGCTGCTGGCCGGGCTGCCGGCGAGGATGGGATAGACCAGGCCGGCGAGGGCGCCGCCCAGGATCGGGGCCACCCAGAAGAGCCAGAGTTGTTGGAGGGCCCACCCGTCCGCAAAGACGGCGGTCGCGGTGCTGCGCGCGGGGTTGAGGGAGAGATTGGTGACCGGGATCCCGGCCCAATTGATGAGGGCCACGGCCAGCCCAATCGTCAAGGGTGCGAAGCCCTGCGGGGCCCGGCTGTCCGTGGTGCCCAGAATGATCAGGAGGAAAAAAAAGGCGAAGACCGTTTCGGCGCAGAAGCCGGCCACGAGGGAATAGCCACCGGGGGAATGCTCGCCGTATCCGTTGGAGGCGAAGCCGTCGGGGACGAAGCCCGCCCGCCCGCTGGCGATGAGATAGAGGACGCCGGCGCCCAGGATCCCGCCGATCACTTGGGCGGCAATGTAGCCGGGGACCTCGTGCGCGGGGAACCGCTTGCTGACCATGAGGCCCACGGTGACCGCGGGGTTGATATGGCAGCCCGAGATATGGCCGAAGGCGTACACCATCGTGACCACGGCCACCCCGAAGGCGAAGGCGATCCCAAAGACCCCAATGCCGAGTGGCGGAATGCCGGCGCTCAGGAGCGCGCTCCCGCAGCCTGCAAATACCAACCAGAACGTGCCGATCGCTTCGGCGGCCAGTCGATTCCCCATGTCGCCTCCCCGGAAAGTGTGGTCCTGACCCGCACTATGCCCGTGGGATCGAAAAAGCGCAAGCCGCATGCCGCCCAGGGGCACTGCAGGCCGCTGTATTCTTTGCTCGGACCCGCGTAAGGTCGTGGGGGCACGCGCATGAGGAGAGAGGCGGCGGGGATGAGTGGCGGCATCATTGTCGCTCATGCAGGCTGCCTGTGCATTAAGTTGTTCAATGGTGACGTGTGTCTGAGATACTGACTGGCATAGGGTATGGATTTCAACTTCTCATATAAAGCGTCTTCATATCCTCATAGCAATCGCGCCTGCGCTCCCTCCCCTTGGCACCGTGATCGTCTCCAAGAAGAAGCATTGGCGGTGGAAGTTGACGTACGGGTTGAAGTGATTTGAACAGAAATCATTGACCAGACCGGCGCCGTGTGGCGGGTTTGGGCAGAGCCCAGATGTTTGTGCACGACTGCGCCGTTCTTGGACTCCGCCAAGCGGTATCGTTGGAGTGTCGGGAGCGTGATGTGGTGAACTCGACCCGTAACGTTTCCAGTAACCCGGCAACTTGGTAATTGATGGACTCCGAGCCATTATTCGTATGGAATCTAGGATGCCAAACGGACAGCCATTTCGGCCAGCACGACCGCGTCCGTGGCGGTAAGACGGGGGTGAAGCCGTGGTTAGGTGCGCGCGGTGCCGGTTCAACAGCTATTCCGTCCTTGTGGTATGGTCGCACCAGTCGGGTCATGCGCTCGATATCGCGTAGCCACACGTCTGTGCCTGCCCACCCGTGGCGGGCAGTGCCAAATCGCTTGCGCACAGGCTCGATAAGCCGATGCCGTTCTGCCTTGGGTACCCGAAAGGCCATCTCCGCTGTGCCGCCCAAAAATATCTTGACCTGCGCCAAGGCTTGCAGCCATGCTTCCTCCATGTCGATCAACATGCCTTGCATCATGACCGATCCAGAACATCAGCCGCTCAGACTCATTGCTCATTGAAAATACGCTCCACCTTCAGACTCATTTCATATTGGAAGAGGCTGTTTCTTGACACGTTGGGCAGGGCTATATTAGCATGCGCCTCTGGACCGCTAGGCGCGTAGCTCAGGGGGAGAGCGCTACCTTGACACGGTAGAGGTCGACGGTTCAAGACCGTCCGCGCCTACCACCCAGCTGAGGGCATCCGCTTGCCTCTCGTAGGCGGGGTGCCTTTGTTGTTTCTAGCGCTCGATGACGTCGTGCAGATTATGAAAATTACGCTCAAAGATGGCAGCAGTCGAGATATTCCAGCCGGCCAGACCGTTCGGTCTGCTCTGTCGGCTCTCGGCCTGACACTTGGCCCAAATATCCTTGCGGCAAAGGTGAATGGCCAGACCGTGGATCTCTCGAGCACCTTGACGGAAGATGCTGAGGTGACCCCACTTCAATTCGACAGTGCAGAAGGCCGCGAGGTCTACCGCCATAGCAGTACTCACATTATGGCGCAGGCCGTCAAAGAGGTCTTCCCCACGGCACAACTGACGATCGGCCCGGCCCTTGAGGATGGGTTCTTCTATGACTTTGCCTTTGAGCGCCCATTTACCCCGGAAGATCTCGAGAAAATTGAAGCGCGAGCGAAGGACATCATTAAACGCGCCCTTCCGGTAAAACGGACAGAATTGTCGAAGTTCGACGCGGTAAAATATTTTCAGGAACGCGGGGAAGCCTACAAGGTTGAATTGATTCAAGGGCTGGCAGATGGGCAGACCATCTCAGTCTACAGCCAGGGGGAGTTCACCGACCTCTGCCGCGGCCCGCATCTCCCGACGACAGGTCATGTCGGGGCATTCAAGCTCTTGAACACCGCCGGAGCGTACTGGCGCGGCGACGAACGCAATCCCATGCTGCAGCGGATCTATGGGACCTCCTTCCCGTCCCAGGCGGAACTCGACGCGCATCTTGCGCGGTTAGAAGAGATTAAGCGACGAGACCATCGAAAGGTCGGTAAGGAACTCGACTTGATCTCGATCCAGGATGAAATCGGCCCCGGCCTGGTACTCTGGCATCCAAAGGGCGCGACGATCCGGCTGTTGATTGAAAACTTTTGGCGCGACCAGCATATTCAAAACGGGTACGAATTGGTGTACTCCCCTCACGTCGCCCGGTTAGACCTCTGGAAAACCAGCGGCCACGTCGATTACTACCGCGACAATATGTTCGCTCCCATGATGCTTGAAAATAGCGAGTACCAGCTCAAGCCGATGAATTGCCCGTTCCACATTATGATCTATAAGTCGCATCTGCGCAGTTACCGAGACCTCCCCATCCGCTATGGCGAGCTGGGGACCGTCTACCGGTACGAACGGACAGGCGTCCTCCACGGTCTGCTGCGGGTTCGCGGCTTCACTCAAGACGACGCGCACCTGTTCTGCCGGCCGGATCAGATTGAAAGCGAAGTCAGCCAGGTCCTAGATTTCACGTTCTTTATTCTCGGAACCTTCGGGTTCACCGAATTTGAAGTGTACCTCTCGACGAAGCCGGAAAAGTCCGTCGGCTCGGAAGAACGATGGGCCCAAGCCACGAGCGCGCTTGAAGCAGCATTGAAGGGACGAGGAGTCGCCTACGAGATCGATCCGGGCGAAGGCGTCTTCTACGGACCCAAAATTGACATTAAAATCAAAGATGCCCTGGGACGCTCCTGGCAATGTTCCACCATTCAAGTCGATTTCAATAATCCCGAACGGTTCGAATTAGGTTATATTGGCGAAGATGGCAAAGCTCACCAACCGATCATGATCCATCGGGCTCTGATGGGATCGATCGAACGGTTCTTTGGCATTCTGATTGAGCATTTCGGTGGCGCCTTCCCAACTTGGCTCGCCCCGGTTCAGGCAACGGTCATGTCCATCACGGACAACCAGCGGCCCTATGTCGCCGAAGTTGTGACTCAACTCAAGGCTGCAGGGTTCCGTGCTGAGGCAGACCTTCGGAATGAAAAAATTGGGCTCAAAATTCGAGAAGCGGAGAAGGCGAAGGTTCCGTTTATGTTTGTGGTTGGAGACCGAGAAGTGCAGAGTGGGACTCTGGCCATACGGGGCCGGAGCGGAGCCAATCTCGGCAGTATGACCGTCGCAGGAGCGCTCGACCTGCTCCGTGCGGACCTCAAGCCGGCAAAACAGCAACATTCACTGACACAATAAGAGGTGTCTTATCGTCCCCAAACTACGAGTTAACCGGGAAATCAGGGTGCGCGAAGTCCGGGTGATCGGTCCGGAGAGCGAGCAGCTCGGCATTCTCCTCACGGCGGATGCGTTCAAACAGGCGCAAGAAGGTGGCTACGACCTTGTCGAGGTCGCGCCCACGTCAGTGCCTCCCGTGTGCCGCATTATGGACTACGGGAAATACAAGTTCGAGCTGAGCAAAAAAGACCACCAGAATCGTCGCCATCAAAAGTCGACGCAGGTGAAGGAAATTAAGTTGCGCCCTCGGACAGATAAGCATGACCTGGAGATCAAGATTCGACAGATCAAGGGCTTTTTGGCCGATGGCAACAAGACGAAGGTCCTCTTGACATACCGCGGTCGCGAAATGGCGAATCAGGAGATGGGCCGAACCCTCATGAGTACGGTCATCGCAGAGTTGGGAGAGACGGGCACGATCGAATACGCCCCCCGCATGGAAGGGCGGAGCTTGATCATGATCGTGGCGCCGAAGTAAGACTGCCCGGCCCGAACGCTATTAACCAAAGGAACCACCGACATGAAGAATAGGAAAATGAAAACCCATAGTGGAGCCAAAAAGCGGTTTACCCGCACCGGTTCTGGAAAATTGGTCAGGCGAAAGGCGGGAAAACGCCATATCCTCACCAGCAAGACGCAGGATCGGAAGCGCCGACTAAGCGGCACGGTTCTCGTAGATAAGACCAAGACTCAGGCACTGGATCGCTTATTGCCCTACAGTTAAATTAGCATGCACGAATCGCGTTAACCAAAAGGAGTACTGACTCATGCCTCGCGCAAAAGGTGGCCCCAAAACAAGACATCGGCGGAAGAAGCGTCTGAAATTAGCCAAAGGACAGTATGGAGGGAAGAGCCGGCTGTTCCGCACGGCAACAGAATCAGTCGATAAGGGTCAGGCATACGCCTATACCGGACGGAAAAATCGGAAACGGGATTTCCGCGTGTTGTGGATTGCGCGCATCAACGCGGCAGTTCGCGCGCATGGACTGACCTATGGCCGGTTTATCAATGCCATGAAAAAGGCGAATATCCTCTTGGACCGGAAGGTCCTATCGGACATGGCGATCAAGGATGCCACGGGATTTGAGCAGCTGGTCGGTCTCGCCAAGCAGCACCTTTCCCCCGCTGCTGCCTAAGCGCAGTCGCCTATCGAGAGTGCTCTTCGAAGAGGTTGTTGGGATAAGATGTGGGTCTTGAGGAATGCGCCGACGGGCGTACGCCTCAAGACCGTTCGGCTAGTTCTGTCAGATCGATTTCAAACGCGACAGCCGGAACACTAATCTGCCATCGCTCGAGAACTTCTGGGTGTAGCTCCCCAATCACACCGACCTGTTTCCCCCCAGATACGATACTCCCTACTCGTCCGGCAAGAAATGAAGGATGCTGGATCGGTTCCAGGCTGTACGCTTGGTTCACATAGTAAAACAACGTGTCCAGGCAGGAGTGGATCTCGGAGAAATGTGCATCGACATGGGCAATTACCCCCCCGAGCACCGTCACGGAACGTGACCCGAGAGGTTGCGTGGGATCAGGCCTGGCCACTTCACCCGCCTCGAACATTCGATGGGGATAAAATGCCCGGTTCGATGCGGCTTCCACGCGAAGCAACGAAGGAAGCATCCATTGTCGAAGTGCGGAGAAGTTCTGGGACATCACATTGTCCACTTCGACAAGTTGCCCCCACTCGGTCCCTTCTAATCGCATCGCATCGCGCAGATCCTTGGGTGAACCGAGAATGTTGGAAATAATTTCCTGGAAGCCCATGCCGACCATGAGGGCCCTGACACGGTCGGAGACCGTTTCGATGCGCGACAATCCCCCGACTGTAAATTGCGAGGGCATCACCGGCAAAAAGTCTCCGTACCCACGGCTAATGGCGACATCTTCGACCACGTCCATCGCGTGCATGAGGTCTTGCCGATAGAACGGTAGTGTCACTGTCACATTTTTATCTTTCGTTATCACCTCATAGCCGTAGGCCGTTAGGGCCTTCGCTACTTCGTAGGCGCCGAGCGCCTGCCCAAGGGCCTGCTCGATCGTGCTGACGGGAAGCTTCCGTGACCTCTTAAGATCTTGCGGAGTTATGACCCCCATGCCAAGCGCAGTCTTATAGGGATACCGTACTTCGATCGGCTCAATAACAGCGCCACGATCCGCAATATTGGCGGCAAAAATGTTGAGGGTCAGGACGACCATCGAGAGGTCGGTCCCGGTCACCTCCACGAATAAGGCATCGTCTCCCACCCGCACCTCTCCGACTTCGCGGCTATTGATGATCGGCGGGAAGGAAAGGGCCTGATGCTTCGCGTCACGGAGGAAGGGCAGGCGATCCTGGTCCGCGAGAATCCCGCCGAACTCCAGCCCCTTGGGATGGATGAGCAGCATCTCTCCCAGCGTCATGACCGTATCCATGCCCAGCGGCGTGAATGTGACTTCGTCCGGTTTCACCAAGTCATAGGTAACAGGAAACTCGATCGCCGCGAGCCGATAGAGTCCGATCGACACGGTCCGACGTTTGCGGCCGAACATCTCGGCGAGTTTCTCTTGCGTCTGGATCAGCTGCGTGAGGCCATCCTGGGTCACGCGGTAGCCAGTCGCAGCACAGGCCGCCACATAAGGCCTGACCTTCTCTAGGCCGGGGGTCACGTTCAGTCGCTTGGGCGATTTCGATGTGGTTGTGAGAAAGTCGTACCTCGCGAGGGCGCCCTGCCGCTTCACCCGAAGCTGGCGGGCGATCCCTTCGCAGCACCAGAGGTCGGGACGATTGCTATCTTGTAGCTCAATTCGCAGTTCGCCGGTGTCGGGATTCTGCTCCTTCAGCTCACCCTTCACGAGCATCAACGACTCTTCGAGTTGCTCCATGGTGATCGGTTGGCGAACCTCTCCTGGCCCTGCGAGCAATCCCTCGAGATCCTGTTTGAAAATAGTAATCGTGGGCATGTGAAACCTAGAAGGCTCCCCTGGTGGAGCGAATCAGATCGAGATTGTCGGTGAACAACTCACGAATATCGTGAATACCGAGCGCCACCATCGCCATGCGATCGAGCCCCAGCCCCCATGCAATCACCGGCACGGTCACGCCCAGCGGAAGGGTGACTTCCTGCCGGAATAACCCAGCTCCGCCAAGCTCCATCCACCCAAGCTTCGGATGGCGCACATGCAGTTCGACCGACGGCTCGGTGAAAGGAAAGTAGGCTGGGAGGAATTTGACTTCCTTGGCCTGCGCGACTTCACGGGCAAAGAGATTCAGCAGACCGAGTAGCGTGCGAAAGTTGATGTCTTCGCCGAGCACGATCCCTTCCACCTGAAAGAAATCGGTTGCGTGCGTCGCATCGACTTGATCATAGCGGAAGCAACGAGCGATGGAAAAATACTTTCCCGGCACCGCTGGGTGTGCCGCCAACGTATGGGCCGAAACGGCTGTCCCCTGGCTCCGCAAGACCAGCCGGCGTGCGCGCTCCGCATCGAAGGGATAGCTCCAACCGGTTGAACCGGTTTCACCACCATCCTGGTGCGCTTGCGTGACCCGGGACAAGAACGGTTCCGCAATCGACGAGGCATGCGTCGGTTCCTTGACGAAGTAGACGTCATGAATGTCCCGTGCTGGATGGAACTGTGGCATGAAGAGGGCGTCCATGTTCCAGAACTCTGTCTCCACAAGCGAGCCCCGCATTTCCTGGAATCCCATGCTCACGAGTTTCGTCTTCACGGTATCGAGAAACTCGCGATACGGATGCCGTTTGCCCGGTGCAATCCGTGGCGCGCGAAGACTGATCGTGTATTTACGGAAACGCTTGGTCCGCCAGCTCCCGTCTTTCAGCAGCTCGGGTGTCAGCTGGGAAACCTCTTCCGAGATCCCTTGCTTGGAGAGCTGCTGCGCAGCCTCGACGCCGTCGACAGACAGCTTGAGCGCTCTGGCCACCCGATCATCGATGCGGAAGGGTTCCCGCGCATTCCCTCGTTTGACCGCGTGATCTTGAATGACCTGCCGCTGTGCTTCAGGAAATGCCTGCAGCTCACGAGACGCCCCATGAAGCTGTTGCAGCAATCCCCGCATCGCTTCCGCCGTCTGGCTCGGCCGACCGGTCGATTCAATGCAACCACCTTGAATGATGAGGAGCGCGCCTTCTTTCTTGAGCCGTCCGATTGCACCGCTCACCTCCGCCGGTTCGAGCCCCTCCCGCGCTTGAATGTCCTGAATGGTCAAACGCTTGCCGGTTTTTGCTGCATCGCGAGCAGCAGACAGCACCCGCTCGATCGGCGAGTATTTTTCAAAATAGAGTTCTCCGATTTTGGTGAGCGAGACAATCGGCGTCACGGTTTCGGTATCGACCGCGAGCAACGACTTGGCGAGCAACCATTCGACCGCCATGCTCAACTGCGAGGGCTCTAACCCGGAGGATTGCGCGAGCTGTTCCGTTTGGATGACCGCAGAGGGAGTTGCTCCAAAGGTCGACAGGACTTTTATTTCGAGTGGATGAAGGCTATCGATGAGAGAAGAAATGTCCACCCGCGAGGCCTATCAGTGAGCGGAGACGCGCTGCGGCGTCGTGGAAGAAGGTTGGCCGGCAGCGCGCATCGCAGCGATCGTTGCGGCATAGTCCCGACTAGAGAAAATGGCCGACCCGGCGACCAATACATCAGCTCCCGCAGCCAGCACCTGAGCCGCATTGTCGATCTTGACGCCGCCGTCCACTTCGAGCAACGCGCGACTCCCTGCCCGATCGATCATGGCACGAGCCGAGGAAGTCTTCTGCAGACAGGAGGGGATAAACGTTTGACCGCCGAAGCCAGGATTAACCGACATGATGAGGATCAAATCGACATCGGGGAGAATTTCCTCAATTGTACTGAGCGAAGTGGCCGGATTCAGGGTCACCCCGGCCTTGACGCCGTGTTCCTTGATCGATTGCACCGTGCGGTGGAGATGCGGACAGGCTTCCACGTGAACCGTGAGATAGTCCGCTCCAGCCTCGGCGAACTCGGTGATGAAGGCGTCGGCGTTTGTGATCATAAGGTGGACGTCGAGCGGCAGCTTGGTGACTTTTCTGAGCGCGGCTACGATCGGCGGACCGATGGTCAAATTCGGGACGAAATGCCCGTCCATGACATCGATATGCAGGAAGTCGGCCCCCCCGTGCTCCACGGCTGCCACTTCGTCGGCCAGTCGGGCAAAGTCAGCAGCTAAGATCGAGGGCGCAATAAAAATTGGGCGTGCCATCACAAAACCTTCCTCAGTCGTACGGCGTAAAATCCGTCCATTGAGAACCGGTTACCCACTGTCGAGAGGGCACCTTGTTCGATGACGAATCCCCGTGCTGCAGGCGGGAGCCAGGGGATGACGGACTCACGCCGGAACTCCGCATGGGCACGACAAAATCGCTCGATGACGTCTTCGTTTTCTTCCGGTTCCGTCGAGCACGTACTATAGACCAGCATCCCACCAGGCCGCAAGCATGGGGCAACCGCTTCGAGGATCTGACATTGGAGCGCCTGATGTCGAGGGAGCGCCTGTTCATCTTTCCGCCACTTCGCTTCAGGATGTCGCCGTAACACGCCGAGCCCGCTGCAGGGCGCATCCACTAAAATCCGATCAACCGACGGTTCGCCCACTCTGGCCTTCCTCTCGGAGGGAGGCCCTGCTGTCTCGATCATAGGAACCCATTCAAGTGACTGTCGAATATCGCCGACCATCGGTACGACAATCTGAACCCCGAGTCGACGACAATTGCTTCGCACCAGATCCAGGCGGGCGCTTTTCCGATCGACCGCGTAGATGGTCCCCTTGTTATGCATCAGATCAGCCAAATGGGTCGCCTTTCCTCCCGGCGCCGCACAGGCATCGAGCACAATGTCACCAGGCTGAGGATCGAGTAGGGGAGGAATTAACTGCGCTGCTTCATCTTCGACATAAAAGGCGCCTTCGTGAAACCCTGGGAGTGAGGGCACGGAACCTCCTTCTTCAATCAGAATGCCGAATGGACTCACGCTGGTCGGCTTGGCTGCAATACCCACTTGTGCAAATTTTTCGAGGAGTGCTTCCCTGGTCGTGATCAACTGGTTCACCCGAAGCGTCAGCGGAGGTATGGCGCTGACCCCCTCGCAAGCCGCTTCCGCAGAGGCGACGCCTAGGCGTTCCACCCATCGACGGCTGAGCCAGACTGGAACCGAGTACCGCACGGCGAGGGCCTGTGCAGCATCATGATCCATGCTGGGCCAAGGCTGAAGCGGATGGCGCAAGAGAGCACGCAACACTGCATTGACGAACCCACTCCAGTCCCTACCAAGTGTGCAGGCAAAAGCCCTGGCCAGGTTGACTGATTCGTTGACGGCGGCAGACTGCGGAATACGATCTAGAAATAGGAGTTGGTAGGCACCAAGCCGCAGTACCATCTGCACGGCGACGGGAAGGCGAGGAAGCGGCTTTTCCAAGACCGGTTCAAGCCGCCAATCGATGGTCGCAAGGCGACGCAAGACGCCATAGGTAAGCTCCACCGTGAGGGCTCGTTCCCTGCTGTCGAACGAGCATCGCGCGAGAGCTCGATCCAACAAGACATCGACCCCTTCCTCACTCTTGACCGACTCCACCAACAACGAGAGGGCGATCGCACGTGCAGATGGTGCGGTCTGGGCAGTGAATAAGGATCGAGAACCAGAAGTCATAAGGAACTCAGGACGGGGACACACGGATTGTTTGATGAACGGGCAGGACGCTAGGAAAGAGCCGGTCCCCCTAATTGCAATCCAACAGTAATGGGATGGCCTGCCAAGTATTGAGATACGGCCATGCGACGGCTATTAGCCGGCTGCAACTCCATCACGGCAAGGACTCCCTCCCCGGTGGCGACATGAATCGACTCGTTTGTGGTTGCGACCACCACCCCTGGAGGCTTCGTCACTGGTCCTGGGAGCGCCAGGGCTCGCCAGATCGTCCAGCGGTCACCTCCCGCCACGATTGTGTAGGCCCCAGGCCAGGGAGAGAGTCCGCGAACCCGGTTGGCTAGAGTGGCGGCCGGCAAGGCCCAATCGATCGCACCATCTTCCTTTTTCAGCAACGGCGCTAAGGTCGCCCGCGAAGAATCTTGCGGCTGCGGTACGAGGGTGACGGCCTTGAGTCGGGCAATCGTCTTAACCAGCAGTCTACCTCCCAGCTCAGCCAAACGTGGCGAGAGGGTGCCGGCGGTATCGTCAGGAGTAATAGGGATGGTTTCTTGGAGCAACATAGCGCCGGTATCCATCCCCTCATCCATCAGGATGGTCGTAATGCCTGTTTCCGTCTCACCGTTGATGATGGCCCACTGGATCGGGCCGGCGCCGCGATATTTGGGAAGAAGGGAACCATGCACATTGATACAGCCGAGCGGGGGAAGCGAGAGGATCGCCGGAGGCAAGATGCGCCCAAACGCCGCGACCGCAATCAGGTCCGGCTTCCACTCAGCCAGAGCGTGGAGAAATTCAGGATCCTTCATCTTGAGCGGTTGTAGCAAAGGAATCTGCTCTCGCTGGGCCAGAAGTTTCACCGGTGACGGCGTAAGGATTTGTCCGCGCCCTTTCGGGCGATCCGGTTGAGTGACAATGCCGACAATGGAATCGTCCGACTTCAACAAGGCCTCAAGAGAAGCTGCCGCAAAATCTGGCGTGCCCATGAACACGAGACGCATGTTATCGCTTTAGCATTGCAGATGAGCGAAAGCAACTTGGATGCGCGGACGTTGGCTTGACTTGCCGTTCAGCGCTTTGTTAGCATCGACCTGCGGGGTGGAGCAGCCCGGTAGCTCGTTGGGCTCATAACCCAAAGGTCGAAGGTTCAAATCCTTCCCCCGCAACCAACGTAACTTAAAGAAAATTAAGGGGGTTGACCAATCAGAATGGTCAACCCCTTTTTGTTGTGGACTGGGATTTGTCCGTGTTTTGTCCGTGTTCACCATAACTGCTACCGGCCGATCGCCTCTTGGCGAAGCGGAACGACGTTCGAGATTCCTGGCAGTGAGGCGACGTAGGCGTCCGTCTTTGCCAGTGCGTCTCGGAGATCCGTCTCGGAGATGATGTTGTAGCGGTCGAAGATGTTCCGAGTCCGATGCCCACTGATCTTCATCGCGACCGCGGGATCCACGCCGGCTCGCACCATGTTGCGGACCGCGGTCCTTCGACAGTCATACGGGATTTTCCCCTGCTGCCCCGCTTCCTTGCAGGCTCGCTTCCACACCTTGCGGAAATCTCTTACCGGTTTGCCGCTTCTGTGGAAGATGAGGCGACAGTCCAACCGGCGAGCCTTGAGCCTCCTCTCCATGAGAGCCCGCAGTTCTCCTTCAATGGGGATGACCCGTCCGTATCCTGTCTTGGCATCTTTGGCATGTAAGCGAAGGGTCCAGGTTTCGCGATCGAGCGTTGGCCACTCCAATGAACGGATCTCACCCGGCCGCATGCCGGTGCGATACAACCACTCGCAGAAGTCTCGGAGATCCGCGTCGCCAAGGCGCCCCATGATCGCCTCAAAGTCTGCCCGCTCAAAGAAGCCTTGTCGGGCGTTGCGTTCCTGGAGACTGGGGACCCGTGGGGCAAACGACAGCAGGCCTCCTTCCACCGCCAAGGCGAACGCGCGTTGAAGCCCTTCGAGCCCGCGATTGATGCTGGCCGGGGCAGCGCCATCCCGCTGACGAGCGGCAATGTAATCCCGCAACCGGTCGGTCGTCACGCTGAGCGCCCGATCCATCGAAAAGAAGCGTCGAATATGGCGAAGATGTGACCGGAGTTGAGGGAGCGACTTGCGCCCGTGGATGTCGTACTCGCGTTCGAGGGCGTGGAGCAGGTCTTCGACAGTGAGGCGTTCCTGCCGCGGCCCCTGAAAGTGTCGGAGCCCCGTCGTATGGTTGGCGACTTCGTTCAGTCGATGCTTGAGCTTCTTCCTGGCCTCTTTGTCGGTGCGACCTCCCGGCTCACGCATCTCAACACTCCGCCCCTCCTTCGGCGCATAATAGGCAATCCACCATCTTGTCCCTCGTTGAAAGATTCGTCCCTCGCCTCGCATGTATTACTCCTTCCGCCTCACGCCTGTTTTGGAAAGATATTGCTGCAGCGCCAAGACAATAATCCCTCGGAGGTCTGACCCCTTATCCATCGCCCGAACCTTCACAGCTCTCCACAGGTCATGTGGTAGCTCAACCGTGGTCTTGACGATCTTCTCGGTTCTCTTTTTCCCTCTTGGACTCATGGAATACATAATACCGTATTCATGTATATAAATCAAATGCCTATCCCTGTCGGAGTCGCGCACGGATATACTTCTGAATCCCATTGTTCGAGAAGCGGACTAAGCGGCCTTCCCGTACAGTAAACGGAAGGCTATCAGCGTGGCGATACAGCCAGTCTTTCGTTTTTCCAAGAATAGCGGCGGCCGCTTCGATACTCAGCAGGCGGTCTTCTTGCTGGGACTTCTCCGTCGTCGGGACCGCGTGAGACTTGGCTATCAGGAGAGGGAGGAGGCTGGTGACTTGAATGAGGATATGATCAACGACGTGGGCAGGAAGCGTCTGTACAAGGCCAGGGTCGGCCACGAGGCTGTCCAGCGTCGGGATGTCCACTAGCTTGCCGGTCATCGTGGCTCCCGTTCCCTCTGTGGAGCCTGAGGTCTCATATCTGCCGCTCTGGTAAGCAACGTGGCACCTAGCTTGAGGATCAAGGCAGTCTTGGGTGGTAGTGTTTGGTAGGGCTGGGCCCCGGCCAGGTCTGAATGACGCTGGCCGGAGGCGGGTTGGTACATCCCAGCGGGTCCTGCCACTGACCGATCCCGTAAGCGGCCAGCCCAGGGGGGAGGTGAGGCCACCCCTAGCTCGTGAGGACGCGACTGCGCCCCCGCAATTCCTGCCAATCTACTTCCAGACTGAAATGCTAGATGCTGCACCAGGCTTAGAGGAACCCAGCTACAAACAGGGAAGGGCGGGTGTTGGTGTTCATGCTCCTGCTCGTGCTCCTGCTGCTGCTGTGGCTTCTTAATCTCCGAGCACGTTTCGTACCGTGTGATGCTGGCAGCTTCTTTCATCGCGTTACCTTCCCAGCCTCGACCGCCAGCAATCGGTCAATCACCGAGTAGTGATCGGCGGCAGGCCGCACATGACCGTCTTTGTCCTTGATAACGGTGCGAGTCCGAAACCGAAACAACTTGTTGCGGAAGACGGCTTTAGTGATGCGATCACGGCGCCGTGGCATTGCGCCAGTTGCGACGGCATACGCAGCCACGAGTTTGCTGCCGAGTCCGAATGACCCTTTTCCCTCAGGGCAGGGACAACTCAAGTACAGTTCAGCTTTCAGGTGGGGTCCTGGCGTACTAATTGCGAACCAGAGGAACCACCGCGCGCGCCGTTCAAATCGTCCGTGCTCTGCCCGTAAGAACACGCCGGTATATTCGGCATCGGGAACCAGTGGCGGCATGATACCAGCTCGTCCCAGGAGATCATCGTCGCAGTTGGCGTGTCCTTTATCTCCATCAAGAGACGGATGGGCACCCCGGTTATTTGGCAGCTGATTCGTGATCGAAGTCGTCATGGAATGGGATGTTTCATCGCCGGTCTGCGCGGACGGCTTCGTTGAACTTTGCGAGTTCGCGTCCGACGAATTCCCAGTAAGCGCGAAACTGCGGCACGCCTCGCTGGAGGGCCTCGACCCTGGCGCGTAGGTTCTCGTCGGTCACTGCTGTGGGTTTACGGTTTATCTCGGGTTTCACTTTTTTCGCCTCTCTTTGATTAATGTTGCACGCGCCCGCAAAGGCTACACCCAGTTCGCACGCACAACTGCGTACCGTCTTAGATCGCGCGAGCGCATCTGGAGCGGCTTGGCTAAGAAACATTTTTGTTGACAAGAAACGCTAGACGGGGCGAGGAGACTCAATCGGCCTAAGGATCCGCCTGACGCGTTCACGCAGAGCTGCACGGGAAAGAGATGATTTTGCTTGGTGGGTGTTCCCTACAGGAAGTTCAAGGACTCTGATCGTGGTATGCAGAAGTCCGGCAATCTGGTCCTGATCAGTTTCCTGAGCCGCCAGAGTTTTAATTGCGTGTTCCATTTCGAGATTCATCGTTGAATCGGCGCCATACAGTTTCACGGTATACGGTTCCACGCCATCATCATAGTAACCCGCTAGATTCGGGAGGCCAGTTCCTGGGTGCCGCGCGTCATCCTTCACCACTGTTCCGCTTGGCCACTGATCCGTAGCGACGGCGCGCAATAGTTTTGCTACCGATCCAAACACTCGCTTTCCCCCGTCAGTCTCAAGCCTCACCTTGAGGATATGCCGTCGGAGACTCTCCATAACCTTTTTTTCTCGATTGTACTTCTTGCGTCGCTCCTTGGCCTCTTTCGAGCTTGAAGCGGGATGACCATAGGTAGCGGCGATTCCTAAGCGAAGCCGCTCTAACTCTTTCTGCCTGGCACTGACACGATTAACCTGAATGAAATTCATCGCGGTGGCTAGATTGACTCGACACTTCTCCCACGCCCCGACGATATTCTTGATCTGAACTTTATGCTTTTTAATGATCTTTTGGATCTCAGGTTTGAGGGCGTCAGAGTCTTCCCGTGATAGAGAGTCGATTTGACGCTTCCGCTTTTTGCCCTCCCAAAAGGTCCGTTCTTTCGCCTTAAGCAAGTTGGCAACGTATATCGAAAATGCTGTTGTTTTGTTCTCCTCGTCCGTTGAATGGCTTCGTACCGGTAATTTCTTCAATTCGTTCAAAATTCCTAACCAGACCATATCTTTTGGGAGGATTTGCCTCTTTATGACACCAATGAGTTGAGCGACTAGAGCGCCCTTGAGTTCAGCATCATCTAGCACGGCTGCCAGATGCTTGCCGTGGCTCGATACACGATGGGATCGTTGGGTAGGTTTACGCGCCATCATCCCCTCCTGGAGGGCGTGGTTTTCAGGAAGGAGGACCGGCACCCGAGAAATGCCGTGGGCCAGTAGCTACCTGGACCGTTACCAGCCGGACGTTAATGTTCTCGTATCATGATGCGCGGACAGTGTCCAGGTGACCTAGGCTCCATATCACCCTGTCACGCGGCGCCTGGACTCTTTGCTGCCTTCTTCATGCTCCAGCACAACCCGTGCTAGGGTGATCGCGTCGCCCTCCCTGTCAGGATTGTGAGGTGGTGGCCTTACTTGGATAACCGATGCCGAATTTGGCCCCTCCATGTTAGTGGCCTAGCCTTGGCCCCTGCAATAGCCCTTCGGCCCTGAGCGGGTCGCTTGCCTAACTAACCTCCTTCCACCGGCCTGCAATGCCCTCTGACAAATGGTTCGATTGTGGCCTTTTCTCCTCGGAAGTCTTGATGATTTCTCTCAGGGAAAGCGGTATCCTGCGCCCCATGCCCACCCCAGAAGAGCAGGCGCGCGAACACATCGACCAAGCGCTGGAACTGGCTGGCTGGAGAGTTCAGGACTACAAGAGCGCAAATCTCTATGCGGGGAGGGGCGTAGTTCTCAGAAATTTTCCCCTCATAAGCGGGTACGGCTTCGCGGATTACCTTCTCTATGTGGACGGCAAGGGCTCCGGCATCATCGAAGCCAAGAAAGAAGGCGTGACCCTCATCGGCGTGGAAGTCCAGGCCGAGAAGTACAGCAAGGGCCTCCCCACGGACTTGCCCGCCCATATCAGACCCTTACCCTTTCTGTATCAGAGCACCGGCGTGGAAACGCGATTCACGAACGGCCTCGATCCCCAGCCTCGCAGCCGCCCAGTGTTCAGCTTCCATCGACCCGAGACGCTGGCCGCCTTAATCCCACAGCGCAGTGAAGCTCCAAAGGATCTGCACGGCGCATCTCTAGCGGCAGAAGCAGCAACGACTCTCCGCGCTCGCTTGAAGACGCTGCCACCTCTGAGCACCGTTGGCCTCTGGTCCGCGCAAGTTACCGCCATCACCAATCTCGAAAAGTCGCTGGCGCAGGACCGTCCCCGCGCCCTGATCCAAATGGCCACCGGCAGCGGCAAGAC
>PLBR01000076.1 GCA_003135435.1 Nitrospira sp.
GTCTAGCAGCGTTCTCTCTTGCTTTCAATGAGGAGATGGTTGGGCCAGACGCCTAGCGGGTTTTGGGCTGAGCCGCTCGCATGGCTATTTTCAATGAGCGGACAAATTCGGCCACGTACTTCACCATCGCTGGTTTCTGCTGGTGTGCGGCAATCCGCTTGACGATGGCACTGCCGACGATCACCCCATCGGCAATCGCCGCGACGTTGGCAGCGTCCTCCGGTGTCGCAACCCCGAAGCCGACAGCCACCGGAGCGTGGGTGACTTTTCTGATCTTCTCGACGTTCTTACCCACATCGGCCACGTTGCGCAGTTTCGCTCCGGTGATTCCCGTCAGCGAAACGTAATAGACAAAGCCCTCTGACTGGCGTGCGACAAATGTCCGTCGTTCCGCCGTACTCGTGGGGGCGAGAAGGAAAATCAGTTGAAGCCCAGCCGCCGCGGCCGGCCCTTTGAGCGGGCCTGCTTCATCCGCCGGCATGTCAGGCACGATCAGCCCATCTATACCGGCCTGGACCGCCTCATGGCAGAACCGTTCAAGACCGAACGCATGGATATTATTGTAGTAGGCCATCAAGACCAGTGGAATCTGGGTCTTGGCCCTGAGGCGTGTGATCATGGGAAGGATCGTTCGCAGCGATGTCCCATTGCGCAAGGCTCGTTCTGCTGCCTGTTGGATCACGGGACCATCTGCGATGGGATCGGAAAACGGGACACCCAGTTCAATGATATCGGCCCCTGCCCGTTCCAACTCCACCACAAGTTGTTCGGTCTCTTGCAGTGAGGGGTCGCCTGCCATCACATAGGCAATGAGGACCTTCTCACCTCCCTGTCGAAGTCGTGCAAAGGTACGATCCAGCCTCGATATCACAGTGCGATCCCTCGCATGTTGGCTACCAGTTGGACATCCTTATCTCCACGACCGGATAGATTCACAACCAGAATCTGGTTCTTCTTCATCGTGGGCGCCACCTTCACAGTGTGGGCGATGGCATGGGCGCTTTCCAGAGCCGGCATGATCCCCTCTTCTCTGGCCAGCAGATCGAACGCGGCCATGGCTTCGTCATCGGTAACCGAAGTGTATTCGGCTCGGCCCTGATCCCGCAAATAACTGTGCTCGGGACCGACCGCAGCGTAATCCAAGCCGGCTGAAACCGAATGCGTCAGATTAATTTGTCCGTCGTCATCCTGGAGCAGATAGGTCATGGTGCCTTGCAAGACGCCCGGCTTTCCTCCGGCAAACCGCGCGGCGTGCTTTCCGCTCGCGACCCCCAGGCCGCCGGCCTCGACGCCGACCATCTTCACCTTCTTGTCCCGGATGAACGCATAGAAGAGTCCCATGGCATTGCTGCCACCGCCGACGCAGGCAATGAGGCAATCCGGCAACCGGCCTTCTGCCGCCAGGATCTGTCGCCGAGTTTCACGTCCGATGATGGATTGGAAGTCACGGATCATCATCGGATAGGGATGGGCCCCGAGAACGGAACCGAGAATGTAGTGGGTCGTGCGGATATTCGTCGTCCAATCCCGCATGGCTTCGCTGATGGCATCCTTAAGCGTGCGGCTTCCAGCGTCGACCCCCGTGACGGTCGAACCGAGTAATCTCATTCGGAAGACATTCAGCGCCTGGCGCTGCATGTCTTCGGTCCCCATATAAATTTCACATTGAAGCCCGAACAGCGCCGCGACAGTCGCCGTCGCCACCCCATGTTGTCCGGCTCCGGTTTCAGCGATGATGCGCGGCTTCTTCATTCGCCGGGCCAGAAGCCCCTGCCCAATCGCGTTATTGATTTTATGGGCCCCGGTATGACAGAGGTCTTCGCGCTTCAAATAGATCTTCGCTCCACCCAGCCGCTTCGTGAGTCGTTCGGCAAAGTAGAGCGAGGTGGGTCGCCCGACGTAGTGTTTCAAATAATGGGCAAGTTTGGACTGGAAGCGCCGGTCTTTTTTTGCACGGGCATATTCCTGCTCCAATTCAAGCAGAGCAGGCATGAGTGTTTCAGGGACATAGCGCCCGCCATACGCACCGAAGCGACCTTGTTTAGTGGGAACCGAACCCATCACCGTCCTCATGTTCGTTTAACAGGCCAAGGAAAAACCACTGTGGCGCAGTAGAACTTCGATCGTACACGCCTGGAACAAAAGAACCACCCTCACAGGATGCTCAAAAAATTCGTCCAGCAAGGCCGCAGCGAGTGAAGGCCCAAGGCGTACCCACTAGGGTGCGTTGAGGGTCTGAACGATGCGAGAACGAAGCTGGAGGACTTTTGAGCATCCTGCCGAGTGCCGCAGTATAAACGAGCTCATGTCAGGGAGACAACCTTGACGGCTCGAATAAATGCATGCACCTTCTCGTGATCCTTCTTGCCCGGTGCCCGCTCGACGCCACTGCTCACATCGACGCCGTACGGTTGTACCGCCTGGATGGCCTTCTCGACATTGTCCGGGGTAAGCCCCCCGGCCAGGAGAATGCTCGCAGCCGTAGCTGCTTCTGCGGCGAGTTGCCAATCAATCACCTGTCCAGTGCCTCCATAGGCCTGATCGGAAAAGGCGTCCAGTACGAACCCTCGAACGCCGGCCCGCCCGCGAAACTCTGCCAAGGCGAAAAACGTGCTCCGATCTTTCACGCGAAGCGCTTTGAGGACTGGGCGACCTAACTCTTGGCAATAGGTCGCCGATTCGTTCCCGTGCAACTGTGCGATGGCGAGTCCACAGTCGTCCATCAGATTCCGGACCACTTGTTGGTCTTCGTCGACGAACACACCCACCGGCATCACCAAGGGAGGCAGGCTCATAATAATCTGCCGGGCCAACATGGGCTCGATATACCGGAGACTTTTCCGATAGAACACGAAGCCTAAGGCATCGGCCCCCGCCTCGACTGCCATGGCGGCGTCCTCGGCGTTGGTGATTCCACAAATTTTGACTTTGGGTGTATATGGCATCTTAGCAAGCTGCGGAAGGACTATCGTAGTACGCCAGAACTTCATTGGTCCGCACATCTGGGACAACCCCGGTCTGTCTGGTCCATCTGG
>PLBR01000222.1:0-28325 GCA_003135435.1 Nitrospira sp.
GAATTTCAGGTGATCGTTGACACTGAGAGAGAAGTGCAGCAATTGCCGTGGCTAAAGGGATGAGGAACTTTTTCACAGGCGGCCCTTTTTGATGCGTGCGATTAAGGCAAACTCATTTCAGAATCCAGACCTATGAGAACCATGCGATGCATGGGAGGCATGCGAGACATGCGAGCCGTGTTGCGCATAAATCATCCCAGAGCCTGGCTTGAGTAGAAGAAGTGCGTGTTGTTCCTCATTAAGTTGATAGATTAATTTTTGAAGGATAGTATCCTTAGACTCCTTAACATTCTCTGCTAAATTTCCGCGCTCTAAAAGAGTTGTGGTTTCTGCTGATGTCAGGGCGGCATGAGATTGGCTCGAAATCAAAGCGGCTACGGCCACTCCAACTGGGACTAGGAATCTTTTGTACATATTGTCCCCTCCCTACTAAATTTTCTCTAGATTATATGCTCGCCATATCGCCATAGCTACAGATTTATTTCCCCCTTTAAACAGGCGCTTTATGACTATGAAATCAATACATTAGGATTCATTTTTCATTCCGGGATCCTGGCGTCCGGCATATACTCCAAACACTCGCCCCACTTCTTGATCCTGATTTTCCGTTGCCCACATTGCCAGAGACTCCGTCATGACTTAGTACAAAGTAACCTCCTTCTGATTGTTGCCCCTTTGCCAACAGCTCCGCTCCGACTACTGCGTTGGATAAAAAGACCTTGTCTACAAATGGTGTCGGATTCTGGTGCGCGAAGTGGGCGTCAAATCAGCGGGTGAGAGATGGCGAAGAGATGGTCATAAACCAGAGGAATATTACAACGATTGGAGGGGTGAGGACTGATGCCGAGTCTCGATCGTTCCTCTACAGTGCAGCCGCAACCGCCGCGCCCTTCCGTATACGCGCACGTCATCGGCTGCGAATGATCTTGAGATAGGCTTTCAGGAATGCGTCCCAGCCGGTCTTCTTGTTGAAGTCCAACCCGGCATACAGGGGCGAGACCGACCGGAGCGGGAAATAGATCGCCACGCCGTTGGAATGTTTCACGTCCGCGCCTTTGGAGCCTTGCGCCATCACATAGGCTGATTTCACAGCCTGGACGACATGCTGGCACGCGGTCTTGGTGGCCGCATCAGCACCCGCCTTGGCCAGCAAGGAACAGAAGTCGACCAGGTCGATGTTGTCCGGCACATCGTAGCTTTGTACCTGGTTGCGCACCGACAAAATGCGTTGCCGCGAAGCGCTCTCGCTCAGGCTTGCGTTCAGGGCAGCAGCCAATCCGGCAACGGCAGTGGCAAGGGCGCCCCCCTTGGACAAGTCGCAGGCCGACTGGGTCACGCCCTCTGCATTGCCGTAGGACGCAAGATACTTATCGACGATGAGTGCGCTGAGATCGCGCGGCGTCATGGCCGGGTTCTTGGCCAAGACGCCGAGAATGGTGTGGTACGGCCAGCCTTCGCCCGGTTCGGTTTGCTCCGAACCTACCGTATAGTCGGCACTGTCGCGGATCTGGTACCCCACTTCGGCCATGCTCATCAGGCAGGCGTCCATGCCAAGAATGTCCAGTTTTCGTTTCAGCAGTTTGGCCGCGCCGGCCATGACTTTCTTCATCTCCAGATTGTCCAGAAAGTCTTTGGCATTGTCGTCGAGCAGAATGGCCTTCGCTATTTTGTTGCTCCCAACGTGCTCCAGCGAGCGGCGCACGGGAGCATGAAACAACGCGTGACGGATGGGACCGGTGGCGATTCGGCGCAGATTGCGATGGCGTTCGTCGGCGTAGATATCCGTGTCATCCCACCCCTGGCCGTGATTCCAGAGAACCAGCAAGTAATGGTCGGCCGGATAGTTCTTGACGCCCCATTGAATGAAGTCGCTGAGGCACTTCGGATCACCAGTGTTGACAGCACCGAGGGAGTCAACGGCGTCGCCCGTCACGATGCCGCCTTTGCGCAGATAATAGCGCCGAGCCACATGACCGGCGGCACGGTCAAACTGGGCCACGATGTTCAGCGTGTCGGTCGAGCCCACCTTCTTCATTTCCTTCAGATCTTGCACGCCTTCAGGGTCCAGACTGTTGTCCCCCGCCATGTATACCATCACCGTCCATGGTTTCTTCGTGAGCCTTGTAGGCATTTCTCATCTCCATTCGTGAATTAGGGTCTGTCCCCAGTTGTTATCAGTTCCTGCTTTTTTTCACCTGTTAGCATGTTTTGCAGAGCAGCCATCCTACGATCGCGCCAGCCATCCTTCGCGGTCTTGGCGATCGCGGCAAGCAGCGTCGGCTCAATACACCCAAAATCGACATAGGCAATCCCCTGGGCCACGCCGACGTTCGTGTAGTTGGTCGCGCGCGGATGGGCAGACGACTCGCTGGGTTTCAAGCGGACATTCAACGCGATGGTCTTGTCTTTGGCTTCACTCATGCTGGTCGGCTCCTTGCATGATAGACGAGGGGCTGGGTACACCTCAGATGCGATGGCATGCGAGGAGGAAATACATGTACTTCAATATGGGTTCCTTTTAAAGTTGCGCGAATGTACAGAGCCATTTGGCCCCTGTCAAGAACATTGTTCAGCGGTTCTTGGAATGGGCGTAGAAACCGAACCTACTGAGTGTGGCTGGTGAAATAAGAACAACTGAGACGGAGTAGCAAGGGACCTTGCCGCTCCGTCTCGCGCTTCTGAATCCTAATTGCTCCCTGCGAGCGGCGGCAGATTGATGCCCACGAGCTCGAGACCCATGATGACCGTGAGGGCGGCGGGTGAGTGTTGGACGATTTCTTTCTGCACTTCGATTCGGCGTAAGTCTACGAATTCCGGCGCGGTCAGGCCCAGCGATTCGCGGTAGGCCCGGTCGGCGATGCCGGGCACTTTCTCTGCTTTTCCCCGAGCCTCTTCGCTCCCTGGAACTCCACCATCGTGATCTTGCATGGCTCTTGAATAATCGTCTACGTCGTCTGCTCCACGACACCATTAGGCGGCAACATGCTCCCGATGGCCACCCGATTTGAGTCGCAATATTGGGAATGTCAAACGAGGGAAAGGAGAGGAGGGGAGGACCTAGCAGGCTGCGGAAAAACTATTGTGCCACGGTAGAAATTCCATGATCCGCACGTCTGGGACAAGCCCGGTCTGTCTGGTTGATCTGGTTTGTTTTATTTATCTGGTTCATCTGGTTTATCTGGTTAGTCTGGTCCAACCAAATAGACAAGACAAACCAAACAAACCAAATAACGGTCTTCTTACACTGGCGGACTTTTTCAGCATCCTGCTATTGAATGCCCGCCTGGCGTTGCAGCCACCGCACATACTTCACGATCTGATCGACATTCTCAGGAGTGACGCCGTCGATCTTCGGCATGTTGCCGAATTCCCAATGGTGCGCCTTGACGCCGTTGGCTGCCGCCAGTTGGAAGGCCTGATCCCCGTGATGGTGCGGCTCGTAGATCTTATGCACTAACGGAGGTCCGTGGTCTGTTCCCGCCGCTTGTTTCCCATGACAGGCCGCACAGTTCGCGTTGAATGTGGTTTCGCCCACTTGGAACTCGGCTGGCACAGGGCCGCCCCCAGTCGCTGGCTTGGGATCCGAGGAATCGCAGGCCACGAGGAGGCCTAGCCCCAGCAACCACACTCCGATCTGAAGTCTTGACGTCATCGGGATTTTCCTGGAATCAGGACCGCTGGTCCGGGCCATTGTGTTGTCCAAACTGTTCTCGCTTCGATCAGAAGAACCGTAGAACCGTGAAAGGTTAGACGTGAAAGGTGAAACGTAGGACTGCCGAGTACTCTTCCTCCGAAACCTTTCACGTTTGACGTTTCACGTCTCACGGTTTATATCGCATATGCGATGGGATCCACAACCCCGGCCTTCGCAAATCCCTCCCGTCGGATCACGCAACTATCGCATCGCCCACAAGCTTGGTCCCCCACCGGATCGTAACAACTATGGGTCAAATGAAACGGGACATGCAGTTCAATCCCTTGCCGGATGATTTCCGCTTTCGTCAGCATCAGCAAGGGGGTTTTGACATGGAGGGGAGTCCCTTCCATGCCGGCTTTCGTGCCTTCCTTCACCGCCGCTTCAAACGCGCGAATGAATTCAGGCCGGCAGTCCGGATAGCCGGAATAGTCGAGCACGTTCGCGCCAAAATAGATGAGAGATGCTCCCACGACCTCCGCATGCGCTGCCGCAATCGAAAGAAAGATGAGATTCCGTCCCGGCACATAGGTGACCGGAATGGTCTGGCGACGCTCGTTGCCCTCTCGGTCCTTGGGCACTGCCGCCGAGCCGGTGAGCGCCGACCCGCCGATGGCGCGGAGATCCAGATTCATCACCAGATGATTTGCCACGCCCAACGCGGCTGCGACCTGCCGAGCCCGTTCCACCTCCACCGCATGCCGTTGTCCGTAGGCCATCGTGAGGAAGAAGAGCTCGCAACCTTCCTGCTTGGCAATGGCCGCCGTGACGGTGGAATCCAGCCCTCCGCTTGCTAAGACGACCGCTCGATGACTCGTTGGCCTCATCACACCCACTCCCACATACGACGCAGCCTACTATAGCCCGGACTATCCATGAATGCCGGTTCCGTCGTCCGATCCTCTCACCCGGCGGGGCTTTTCTCGTTCGGCCTCCTCGACGGACCGCCAGTACGCCTCCGTCGGCCTTACTTGCGAGAAGCCCCGGCGGGCTTCGGTCTCGAACGCCTCGCGACGGCATTCATGAATAATCCGGACTAAGCGTGGTCACAGAATGCGAGCCGTGCATGACTAGCCCGCATTATTCATGACGGTTCGTCGCGAAATCGCTGAGCCGCGTCGCGAGNNAGCCGTGAGGACCCGATGCGTACGCGTGCAGTACGGCGAGGGTCCGAGGGGCGAGCCCCCTGGCCGAAGGCTCGTCGTAGCAGCGAATCGGCGATTGCAGCAGAAGCGCTCATGAATCATGCGGGCTGAGGAAGAGCCGAGATCATGATTGACGGGTACAGACCACCTAAGGCAGGGGGAAACCCGATCGCGCGGAGAAACAACTAGTCGCGATCTTCTTCTCGCTCGATTTTTTCCAGCAGCTCTTCTTTCGACTGACACTCGACGCAGAGTTTTGCAAAGGGCACGGCTTCCAATCTCCGCTCACTGATCTCTACGCCACACTCCGCGCAGATGCCATAGGTGCCTTCGGTGAGCCTCGTTAACGCTTCATCGATGGCCTGCCGGCGGCGATTGCGCATTTCCATCAAGGAAATGCCCAGTTCGCGATCGAGATCCATGAGGGCTTGATCGCCGACGTCGCGTGCAGATTCAAGCCGTCGCTGTTTATCCTCAATGAGGGATTGGCCCAGACTCCCCTCAATCTCTTTGATAATTTCCTGGCGCTTCCGCATCAGCATCTGCTGAAGGACTTGGCGGCGGCGCTCCCGGTCTTCGCGTTCTTTGGCCGATTCTTTCGGTTTGGCAGCCAGGGGAGAGACGGCCATGCTGATGGGTTTGGGGAGGACCACCACTGCAGCGGGCTTTGGTTTGCTCGCTGGTTTGGCGAGCTTCGCCCGCACCTTGACCTTCGCCACCGGTTTCTTCTTGGCGGGAGTTTTTGTTGCCATGGCGGGTCCTACTCCTGGGGTGAACGTCGAATAGACGAAAAAAGTTCGGCATTCATAGCACGGCGCTCCCGCCTTTGACAAGAGGTTGTGGGGAAGAGGCTGAGAGCCGCTAGCCCTCATTGTTCATGACGGTTCGTCGCGAAATCGCTGAGCCGCGTCGCGAGACCGGCGCGCGGAGCCGTGAGGACCCGCTGCGTACTCGTACAGTACGGTGAGGGTCCGAGGGGCGAGCCCGCTGGCCGAAGGCTCGTCATAGCAGCGGATCGGCGATTGCAGCAGAAGCGCTCACGAATAATGCGGGCTAAGGATAGAGGATCGTCGAATGGATGGGGTGGCCGACCAGTTTATCTCGGCCCTTAAGGCCCTGGAGTTCCACGAGAAAGTCGAGCCCGACGATCTCGCCTCCCAACTGTCGAACGAGAGACACCGTCGCGGCCGCCGTGCCCCCTGTGGCCAGCAAATCATCCACGATCAGTACCCGTTCTCCCGCAGCGATCGCATCGCGGTGGATGGCAAGGGAATTCGATCCGTACTCGAGGCTGTATTTGACTTCAAAGCTGTCGGCGGGCAACTTGCCGGGCTTCCGAACTGGCACGAACCCGGCGTTCAACCGGTTCGCCAGTATCCCCCCGAAAATGAACCCGCGCGATTCAATGCCGATGACTTTGGCGATCCGCTGTCCCTGATAGTAGGCAGTCAATTCATCGGTGATCGACGAAAAGGCGCGAGCGTCTTTGAGCAGCGTGGTGATGTCGTAGAAGAGAATACCGGGCTTAGGGAAATCGGGGACTTCCCGAATGAGGGCGTGATAATTGACGGCGGTCATCGATCAGAGCAAGTCGGCCCGTGTCATGGTTCGGCGTTCAATGATATGGCGCAAATGCGCCAAGGCGGCCATTTCAATCTGCCGGACCCGCTCACGGGTCAACCCCATCTCCCGGCCGATTTCTTCCAACGTCTTGGCCTCACTCCCATCGAGTCCAAAGCGCGACATAATAACAGTTTGCTCCTTCTCGGGCAACTCCTGCACCCATTCCATCATCTCCGCCCGGCGCATGACCCCCTCGGCCGTATCGGCAGGCGAGACACACGAAGGGTCCTCAATCACATCGCGCAAGAACGTATCCGCGCCGTCATTGATCGGACTGTCCAACGAACAGGTCGTACGAACCACTTGCTTGAGGTCCAACACCTCTTCGTCCGTCGTCTTCATCCGTGCCGCCACTTCCGATGCGGTCGGCTCTCGACCGAGTTCCTGGACAAGCCGCTCCACTTTGCCGAGATAGCGATTCAGCCGCTCCACCACATGCACCGGCAACCGCACGAGCTTTCCCTGATTGATAATCGCTCGTTCGATGTACTGCCGGATCCACCAGGACGCGTATGTACTGAAGCGAAATCCGCGCTTATAGTTGAATTTTTCGACGGCCTTGATCAGCCCAAGATTGCCCTCTTCGATGACATCGGAGAAGGGGAACCCTCGATGCATATACCGCTTACCGATACTGACCACCAGACGGAGATTCGATTCGATCATCTCTTGGCGCGCCTGCTCGTCGCCCGCCATAACCCGCTTGCCCAGCTGCTGTTCTTGCTTAAACGTCAGCAAAGTCGAGTGACGGATCTCGCGCAAGTAGCACTTGAGGGTATCCAATCCTTCGGAACGGCGACTCGGTTTCTCCTCGTCGACAGGCGACTCGTCCACTTCCGACGACGCGGCAGTGCCCTCGTCGTCATGGTCGACGACGTGTCGGCGCGCTTCGCCCAGATCGTGTAACTCCTCGCCTCCTCGCGCCATACGTTCCGTCGCTCCTAACTGGCTCGATCAATACCACACTTGAAAATCTGAAAATCGCCCTGTCGCCGGACTCCACTCCACTTCAACGGCTGCCACTCGCGACGCCGGCGGCCCAGTCTTTACGTCTTCGATCAGGATCAGAATCTGGTCTTTGGGGCCCTCAACTTCAAGTTCGACTCGGCCATCATCGAGATTCCTGACACCTCCGCAGAGTCCTCGTTTCAATGCGACGCGAGCCGCGAACGCTCGATACCCGACTCCTTGGACTGTTCCCTTCACAAGCAGCCTCGCTCGGAGAGCTGCCGGTTCAATCGGTTCGGCCATACACCAAGGCGGTCTCTAGATTACCGAAGATGCCTGTCCAACGAACGGATGTTCTCACACCTCTGCAGAGGCGTCACGCGTTTTACGATTCCGCGCGCGAGAATTTTCTACAACGGTTCTGGAAAAAAAGGATGGAAGCGCTGGAGGAGATTCGATGCACGCCAGCAAGGCGCAACAACTCCAACGCACGTGTGCGGGAAATTCACCAATAATTGCTGGAGAGATTGCTCCGACCCGCGGCGTGGACGCCGTGAGATACAAGTCGAAACTCTTGAGGTGATCACCCGATCGCCGTGACTGAGCGGCGACCGGCACGAACAAGCTCTGTTTGGTAGAAAAACAAGATACGCCGAGGGGGATTATCCGCCCGCATCAGATTCGATGAAACGAAAATGCACGGGCGGCACGAGCAAGCTTGGATTAGGGAGGAACGAAACACTGGAGGGGTTTATCCCGTCGCCTCGATATACGAATAGGCTCCGGGTCGAGCAAACTTGGTTTGGTCGGGGCGAGAGGATTCGAACCTCCGACCCCTGCGTCCCGAACGCAGTGCGCTACCGGGCTGCGCTACGCCCCGACAAAATTCACAGAACCACTACGCGACGGGGGATTGTCTTACATCAAGGGGTCGAAACGCAAGCCATGGGCATCGGCTACCCCTCGACAGGTAATCTTGCCGCCAGACAGGTTCACTCCTTTCGCCAGTCCAGCGTCTGCCCGCACGGCCTCCGCCACCCCCTGCGAGGCCAGACGCAGAAGATACGGAAACGTGGCATTCGTCAACGCGACGGTCGACGTACGCGGAACAATCCCCGGCATATTGGCCACACAATAATGAAGCACCCCGTCCACCACATAGACCGGGTCCGAATGGGTCGTGGGTTTCGTGGTCTCGAAGCAGCCGCCTTGATCAACCGCGACATCCACCACCACGGCTCCCGGCTTCATGCGCGCCACCAGTCCACGCGAGACCAATTTTGGCGCTCGAGCCCCAGGAACGAGGACCGCCCCGATCACAAGATCTGCGGCTATCACTGACTCGTCAATCGCGGCTTGTGTGGAGGCACGCGTCACAATTCGACCACGATACAATTCGTCGAGCGCCCGAAGCCGTTCAAGGTCGAGATTGATCACCGTCACCTGAGCCCCCATCCCGACAGCAATCCGAGTCGCCGCGCTACCCACCACTCCAGCCCCAAGCACCACGACATTCCCCGGCTCCACGCCGGGCACACCGGCCAAGAGAAGCCCGCGCCCTCCTTGGGTCTTTTCCAGATAGTGCGCGCCGATCTGCACCGACATCCGCCCTGCGATTTCGCTCATCGGCTTGAGCATCGGCCGCGTGCCGTCTTTCGCCTCGATCGTCTCGTAGGCAATCGCCGTGATCGTGGTATCCAGGAGGGCCTTCGTGAGATCCGGCCAGGAAGCCAAATGCAGATAGGTAAACAGCGTCTGGCCCGGACGGAAGAAGTGGCACTCGGAAAGCAGCGGTTCCTTGACCTTCACAATGAGCGTCGCCTGCTGAAACAGCTGCTCTTTTGATTCTGCCATGGTGGCGCCGGCACTCCGGTAGTCCTCATCTGAATATCCGCTGCCGGCCCCGGCTGATAATTCGATCCAGACATCGTGGCCTGCCTGACGCAAAGCCCGCACTCCATCGGGCGTGACACTGACACGATACTCATGATCCTTGATCTCTTTTGGGACCCCGATGACCATAGTCTCTCCCTCCTCGCGCAATCCATTCTGAAAGTTCTTCGTTCATTTTATATACAACGACCGTGAAAAGCACGGCCGGACGCCCAAGGATGTTCTCACCATGTGGACAGTGCGCGCAGGCCTGGTGTAAGATTCGTCCGCTCTTCAGCTCACGATCGACAGAGGGAGGCTCTATGGATTCCGCAGCTGGGTCCTGCAATGCCTGCGGCACCACCGGCACCGCGCTCATGAAGTTATCGCTCGGGAAGGATTTTTTCGGTCGGACCTACGACCGACTGTCTCCCTCGACCGATCAAAGCCCTAAATGGTACTGCGAAAGCTGTTCGATGCAGAAAAATCTCCAGCGAGACTTTCGAGATATCACCACCGAGATCGACAAGCTTACGGCCGGACAGACCTCTCAACTGTCGAAGCCCGATGAGTTCCAGCGTGCCGCATTACGCGTGAGAGAAATTGTCGCCCTACTCGATGCCGCACAGAACCGCTCACCTCTGCTCGCAGGCGGCGACGTCAAACGTTTACTCGAGCGACTCAATTCCATCACCATTTCAGCCTAAGCCACGATCGATCATGTCTGGTTACAAACGCCACATCTTCGTCTGTACCAATCAACGGAGCCCCGACGATCCCCGTGGGAGTTGCTCCAAGCTTGGATCTGAGGCGCTCCATGCCCGCTTCAAGCAAGAAGCGAAACGGCTGGACTTGAAAGACGTCGTACGTGCCAATAAAGCCGGGTGCCTGGATCATTGTGCCCAAGGGCCGAGCGTCGTGATCTATCCCGAAGGCGTGTGGTATCAAGTCAAATCCGAAGCCGACGTGACGGAAATCATGGAGTGCCACGTCATCAAGGGCGAGGTCGTGACCCGTCTCATCATGCCTGATCACCCAGCTCCCACGACACTCCCTCCACTTAAATCGTAGCGCCGCACCACAAGGATCCTGATGGCCGTCGAAGAAAAGTGGAAAGCCAACCTGGAAAAGGTGGCCTTCATGAAGCAGTTTCCTGGATTACTCGGAAACTGGGACGCCTTGGCGGGCAAAGCCATCAAGGCCGTCATCCCGCTCAAGGGGAAACAGGGAGCCGCAGTGTTGGTATGCACCGATGGTACCTTTACCATTGTGCCCCCGATGGCACCGGAGCCATACGAGTTGGGCGAAGCGTTGGCGGTGGCACGGGCGCTCCTCGAGCCGACGCATCAGGCGGCCTACGTGGAGTATGATCGACTGGTCAAGCAGGACAAAGACGCCCTCAAGTCGGCCAGGGTCGATAAGATTCTCGGAGCGATTCAGAACAATCTGGAGCAGATTCCGGAATTGAAAGATCGGCTGAAAGAACTTGTGAAGGAGTGGAAGTGAGCAGCCTCCCAGATAGAAACATGTTCGACATCTTTTCCCAAGGTCTCTTTGAAGGAGTCAAACCTATGATGGTCATTCGCGATCACCTCATCCGCCATCCCGACCGCTGCACCCATCAAGCCATCTGTGTTCCGATCTGTCCGACCGGCGCCTGGCTCTCAACTCCTCCCTACAAGTTCGATGCTTCCCGTTGCCTGGAAAGCTGTCGCCTCTGCCTGGATGCCTGTCCCTCACAAGCGATTTTTGGGGTGTTCAAGAAGGGGGAGAAGTTGCTGGAACCGCAAAAAAAGTAACGTCTGGCGAGAAGAGTTCGAGGCTTCCGCGCCTCCAGAGCGGCTGAGGCGGTGAGGGGGAGCGGAAGCCTTCGGAAATTCCCTCGCGGACTCGGTCAGTTTCCGCTTTCCTTCTCCCCCTCACCGCCTCAGCTTCTTCGCTCCTTCGGCAAAGTCGCCTCGAAACTCTTCTCGCCAGACATGTAGGAGAACCATATAAAAGGATCTTGGCCCTCGTCGCACATCCGTTCCATCCGCGACTGGAAGAAGGATAGAAGGAAGGCCCTCGTTGCGCGAGCATGGGAATGAACTAGGTTGTCTATTCTTCTCTTAACCCTTCCACCACCGGCTGTCGTGCTGCCCAGCGCGCGGGCCAGTAGCCGGCCACCAGGGCAGCCGTGAGTGCGAGTCCTACGGCTTGCAGAATCACTCCGCCTGGGACCGTCATCTGAATCGTCCAGCCAAAAGACTGTTTATTGATCACGTGGATGAGGACCAGGGCGAGCAGCAGGCCTCCCACGACGCCCAGCACCGCCCCGATTAACCCGAGATAGGCCGCTTCCCACAAGACTAATCGCTCTACCTGCCTTGTGCTGGCGCCGATAGCCCGCAACGTGGCGAACTCGCGTCGTCGTTCCAACACGGCCGTCACCAAGGTATTGACGATGCCGAGCACAGCCACCAGTACGGCAATGGCTTCAAGGACATAGGTCAACACAAAGGAGCGGTCGAAGATCTCGAGAATCTCTTTCCGCAACTCGTGGTTTCGGAGCACCAACGGTGGGACCGTCACTCCGTCCAACCCGGCGACATGTGTGACAATCGACTGCCGAACTTGCTCTGCATCGGCCCCGATAGCCAGGTAGATGAGAAACACTATCACCCGGTCGTCGTGCCATTGTCGCTGATACCATGTTCGATCCATGACCATCTTCCCGCCGTCGGTCGCATAATCGTAAAAGACCCCCTCGACGGACACAGCAGCGGGTCCCGCCGGAGTCGTGATCGAGAACTTGTCCCCCTCGCGAAGCCGTAATCGAGTCGCCAACACTTCCGACAGGAGGACGCCTCCGGTCTCTGCAGCCCTCAACAGAGCTTTGGTCGAGTCTCCATGAATCATCAGATACCGGCTACGCTGCGCATGGAGCCGGAGATCTCGTGACACCAACGCCACCGGCTGACCCGCGACGTCCACATACACATCCCGAACGGTATCGACCGCGGCAATCCCGTCAATCGCCGACAGGGTCGAGCGCCAAGTTCCTGGCAAGGCACGCGACGCTTGCCCGGTCTGCTTCCCCTGGAGCCAGGATTGCGGGGCCACGATGAGATCGGCCATCACGGTCTCATCCACCCAGACCTCGACAGTGTCACGAAAACTGCGAACCATGACGGCCACACCGATCATGATCGACAATCCCACCATCAACGCCGACACCGTCACCGAATTCCGGCCAGGATGGCGCGCAGCCTGGTCTGCCGCAATACGCCGGAGGCTCCCCCCGAGCATCATCGTCTGGCTCTCCTGACGAGGGCGCCGCATGCCCAACGCCTGGATACAGAGTGGCGCAAGAAAGGAGAGTGCCCCCAAGAGACAGATTGTTGCGAGATAGCCAAAGAGCGGCAGGCCTCCGACCGGGCCCATCAGCGAGCAGAGGCCTGCCAGCACCAACAACACGAGGCTGATCCATCCACACAGGCCAGCCCTCAGTTGATGCGTCGATTCATAGTCTCCCGGTGCCAGGGCACGGACCGTCACAGTCCTGCTGGCTTCCACGCTGGGGCCCAAGGCTCCCACCATCGAAACTACTATTCCGAGCAGAACCCCTTTCGCCACTGCCACGAATGTCAGCATGTCCATCGACAGGGTCAACCCGCCAGACGCGACCGGCGCATAGAGGTCTGAGACCGTTCGGCTCACAAGCGACACCAAAATCCTGGCTAGCCAGACCCCACCAAGACCTCCCAATAGCCCGCCAAGAAGACCGAGCAACCCTGCTTCCACGAGAAACAGGCTGGCGACCCGCCGCTCCGTCATGCCGAGTGCGCGATAGATGCCGATCTCGCGCCTCCGTTGCGCCACAGCAAAGGCTATCGTGTTGTAGATCAAAAACATCCCGACGAGTAGCCCAACCCAGCTCATGACTGACAGATTGAGCTGGAAGGCCCACACCATGTTTTCGACCTGCTTCGTCCGTTGCGCCGGCCGTTGCACGACAAGATGGGGAGGGAGAACCGCACGCACGGAGGCAACGATATCGTCGAGCGGTCGATCAGGCGTCGTCACCAGCTCGATCCGATCCAACCGTCCGATTGATTGAAACAACAGCTGCGCCGCGGCAATATCCATGACGGCAAGCCGATCCCAGAGGGACGAGCGCGCCGCCTCGTTATGAATGAGCCCTACGACTCGCAACCGCACGAGACGCCCTCCCGCCGTCACCTCGACGATACTACCGACTCCCAGGTTCCAGTCGGCAGCAACCTGACGGCCAAGATACAGCGCGTCCGGAGCCAGGAGCGCCTCCAGCGCTACGCCGGCGTCAGCCTGCGATATCTGAAATCCACGCGTCCCGACATCCGCGAGTAGATCCAGTCCCAATATCTGAAGCACCTGGCCACGCGGCTCCCCCTGCGCGACCACGACCGCTTCTTCAATGACCGGAGCGGCGCTCACCACCCCCTCGACCGCACGGATAGCCGTGATCGACGATTCATCCACTCCGAGATCATAGCCCGTAATTTCCAATGTGGCAGAACCTGCTACCGTCGTGACGGCTTGCTCGAAGGATCGCAGGACTTGCATGTTCGCCGTCCCGATGGCCACGGAGGCCAGCACACCCAGGGCCACTCCAGCAATGCTGAGCAGGGCGCGAAATGGCCGCTGGAGAGCATGAGCGCGGATCAGGGCGATATGGAGCTGGAGTGGTATAGTCATCTAGGGCCTGGGCGCAGTATTTACAGAACGAATCATAATGGGTGAGGAAGTGGGGATGAATCAAATCAATCGGGCCAGTAACGGAGCCCTGCACAAATTAGCAGTTTCGTTTACAGCGATACAGACCTTTGTTAGACTCGCGTGAGTTGATGAATGAGAGGTTATTGATGGGCGCGCGAACTGCTCTGAACCGAAAAGTCCAGCCGCTACAGGAAGAGATCGACGCCGATCTCCTCACGCCTCGGCAGCGTGACATCCTTCGCCTGGTGTCGATCGGGCACACGAACCGTGAGATTGCGGAGGTGCTGGAGATCAGCGTGCGCACGGTCGAAGTGCACCGATTCAACTTGATGCGACGGTTGAATGTGAGAAATGTGGCGCAACTACTCCGACGGGCCCTGCAGCTGAGTCTCCTTGCCAAGACGTTCGGGGCCAAGTAGACCTACAACTCCTTCAGCTTTCCCCGGCAGTCCTCCAACCTCGTGTAGCCCTTCTTACTGAGCTGTGCGGCCAGCTCCGTTTCCAATCGGCCGAACGCGTCGACCCCCTCCTCGACCAAAACCGTCCCGATCTGCACGGCCGACGCCCCACACAGCACATGTTCGAAGGCATCCACGCCTTTGACCACGCCGCCGGTCCCGATAATCGGCATTCTCCCTTCGAAGATCTTCCAAAAAGCCCGCACGTTGGCCAGCGCGACTGGCTTGATGATCGTGCCACCCAGTCCGCCGAACCCACCCTTAGGCTTGATGACGACCACCTCGCGCTCCGGATCGACAACGAGCCCGTTGCCGACCGAGTTAATCAGGTTGAGAAAATCGACCCCGCAACGGCCGATCACCGCTCCCATCACTGTGTGATGGGCCGGATCGAAGTACGGAGGCAACTTGACCCCCATCGGAACAGTAATCACCTTGCGAACCCGCTTCAGCAGTCGCTCGGAGGCTTCGGCATCATATCCGATCTGAGGTTTGCCTGGAATGTTGGGACAAGAAAGATTGACTTCGATCAAGTCGGGCTTCGCCGCATTGATCGTGGCCGCAATCATCGGAAAGTCGTCTTCACAGAGTCCCGCCACACTGGCAATAACCGGTTTCCCGAGTGTCTTCAATTCAGGAATGAGCGCGGCATACGCCTTGTACCCGAGATTCGGCAAACCCATGGAGTTGATGGACCCGCTGGGAAATCCAAAGTACCGGGGTGCCGGATTTCCGTCGCGAGGCTCAACCGTCATCGACTTGGTGACGATGGCCCCGGCACGAGATAGGCCGAGGGCCAGCAGTTCGTCACGCGTGACGCAGAGGGCCCCCGAGGCATTCATGAAACAACTGGGAAATCGTACGCCGGCAATGGAGGTCGACAGATCCGTCATGCTACTACCGTGACCGGCTCGTGCTGCGTTCTCGTCATGAGCCGGCCATCCTTCATGGCCCAGACATAATCGGCTGCCTCAGCGGCCTCGGTGCTGTGGGTGACCAAGAGCACGGTTTGGCGAAAGCGCTGAACGAGCGACCGAAGAAGGCCGATGATTTCGGCCCCATGCTGGGAATCCAAATTGCCGGTCGGCTCGTCGGCGAGAATGATCTGGGGCTGATGTACGATCGCTCGCGCAATCGCCACACGCTGCTGCTCCCCGCCGGAGAGTTCGCTTGGGCGATGGTGTCGTCGTGTGGTCATCGAGACCAACTCGAGCACGTCCTCGACGCGGGCTTGGACCGATGCCCCTCGCTCTCCGCGCAGCAACAAGGGAAACGCGACATTCTCCGCTGCCGTCAACCCGGGAATCAAATGGAATGCTTGGAAGACAATCCCGACTGTTTCCCGCCTGATCCTCGTCCAGTCGTCGCCCGTGAATCGACTGGTCGACCGCCCTCCGAGGAGGATATCCCCCGAGGTCGGCACGTCCAATCCGGCAACCAGGTTGAGCAACGTACTCTTCCCACAGCCGCTGGGACCGATAAATGCACAGAAGTCTCCCTTCGCCACTTCGACCGTGACCTGATCGAGCCCGGTGATGGTGTCGCCACCCCGCTCATAAATTTTCGACACCTGCTTGAATGTCACCATGGTTATCTACTTCTCCATCCATACCCTGGCCAGCAGGATCGCCTTGCGGGACGGGCGAGATGGACGAGGGTTCGAGCTCCGACGTTCGAGGTGTTCAGAACTTCGAACCCTGAACTTCGAACTTTGGATCGCGCCTTTCCTGCTCGTCGCGCATCGCTCGCGTCTCGCCCGTCACGCGCTTGAGAGCGCTGGCGGATTTTTTTCAACATCCTACTGCTTTCGTATATCACAACCATTTACAGGGCAACAACCTTGACAGGCGCGGCATATTCTCATAGAAGAAGCGCACACACACGTTGGTTGGAGCACTTCCTCTGCCATGTTACGTGAAGACACACAGGATCGGCTTATCGGATGGTGCCGTCAGGCTCTCCGGTTTGTGTTGCCAGTGGAGTGCATCGCCTGTGGCCATTCACTCAGCACTGACCCGGTGCCCTTCTTCTGTACCCCGTGCTGGCAAACCATCCGCCCTCTCCAGCAGCCAGTTTGCGCCCGCTGCGATCAGCCGTTTGTCTCGCCAGCGGCCACGACCTATACACCGGACCATCAATGCCAAGACTGTCAGCAACGGCCGCCGGATTTCCAACGGGCCTGGACCCTCTTTCCCTACCTTCCGCCACTGCGGGAAGCCATCTGCTCGTTCAAGTATCGAGGCAAATATACACTGGCACGACCACTCGCGCGCCTCATGATCAGCGCCCTGCCCGGCGAGATCGACGTCGACATGATTATCCCTGTGCCCTTACACCCGGCCCGATTACGCGCGCGAGAATTTAACCAATCCTTGCTGCTGGCCGATCAGCTCAGCCGCCACCTGGCCCGCCCGGTTTCGGCCACACACCTCGTCAGGATCACCGCCACTGATCCCCAAACCACATTAACGCGACAGGCACGGTTACGAAACCTACGGAAAGCATTTGCCGTCCGGAAGCCACAGGACCTCACGGAGAAACGTATTCTCCTCATGGATGATGTCTTCACTACCGGCACCACGTTGAATGAATGCGCAAAGGCCCTACGACAAGCCGGCACCGGGCCCATCTTTGCCCTGACGCTGGCCAGGACTGTCGATACGAGCCTGGTGCCGGATCGCCTCTTGGCCGAACAGGCTGCACCACCCCTGACGGCCATTGGAATAGGAATATGATCAATGCCGTTGTATGAATATCGCTGCCTCGACTGTAAGAAGCGCAGCACGGTTCTTGTGTTGAGCCTGGCGAATCAGGCTCCGGCAGCCTGCTCCCATTGCACGAGCGCTCGGGTTGAACGAATCATGTCTCGATTTGCCTCACCAAAATCAGAAGAGGCTCGCCTTGAAGCCTTGGCGGATCCCAGCAATCTGGCCGGGCTCGATGAAAACGACCCGCAGAGCATGGCTCGATTCATGAAAAACATGGGCGAGGAGATGGGTGAAGACCTCGGTGACGATGTCTCAGAGGCGATGGAGTCAGACGAGACCGGCTTCATGGAATCGGATAGCACTGACAGGCTGTGACAGGCATTGTCATGTAATTTCACTTGACAGATCGTTCCAGTTTCCCTACCCTGGCAACAGTATTTGAAGCCTCGTGAGGCATATGGATTCCTACCGAACCAGGTTCTTCAATGGCCAAAGAGCCCAAGAGCGAGCTGATGACGGCGGAGGAGACATGCCGCTATCTCAAGATCACCCCGCGCACACTCTATCGTTACCTACGGAGTCGCCAGATTCCCGCCTTCAAGCTTGGAAAAGAATGGCGCTTCGTACGCTCGGATCTAGAACAGTGGATTCGCGATCGCACCAGAGCCACGCTGGCGTCGTAAAGGACACGATACATTGATGTTCGCCGGTGAGTATCTGTGCAAAGTGGATGAGAAGGGGCGGTTTATCGTCCCCTCGCCGATCCGTGAGCAGATCGAGTCGGAGGGACAGGCCGTCGTCTTTCTCAAAGGCCCCGAGGAATCGACACTCATCTACTCTATGAAAGAATGGGAAAAAGTCCTCGAACGGACGAAAGCCACGCTCGATGAAGACCAGAGTCGACTGTTCATGCATTTCGTCGTGTCGGAAGCCGGCACATCAGAGATCGACAAAGCCGGACGCATTCTGATTCCGAGTCGGCTCAGAAAAATTATTCCGTTGGACGAGGACCAGGAAATCATTCTGGTCGGCTTGTACCATCGCATGGAGATCTGGAATCCGAGCAAGTGGCGTCGTTATATCGCCCAATCTGAAGAGCGGTACGAGCAGAACATGTCAAAGATCCTCAATCTCCTGTAAGCTCGCGCGCATGCCTACGTTTCGGCGCCCGACCCGGCTTCCCTCCTCTCCACGTGCCGTGCGCATGACCTCCTACCGGAACCCTGACAAGAAGATCGTGGTGCCACCTACCGCCCCGAGAAGGGCTCGGAGTTCCCACATGCCTAGATCCCCATCACCACACCCACCGACCGAGAGTCATGCGGTAGCCTTGACCCTCCCGGTACCTCCCAGTGTGAACCATCAATATGCCACAGTGAACGGCCGACGATTGCTCTCGTCGGCTGGTCGTGCCTATAAGGCCCAGGTGGGACAGCTCGTGTGGCTGAAGGTGGCGCAGTCCGCTCACCGGGCTGCCCTACTTGCACGACTCCAGTCAGAGTGGCTCGCCCTGTCCATCCGATTCTATTTTACCTCGGCCCTACGACGAGACGTCGATGGCGGGCTCAAGATCGCGCAGGATGCCCTCTGTGAGGGACTCGGCATCAACGACAACCGCATCGTCGAAACCCACCTCTACAAACACATCGATAAGGACAACCCTCGCATCGAAGTGTGTTTGGCACCTGTATCCAGTTCCTAGCAGGATGCTGAAAAGCCGCTCTTCTCACCCACCCAACCCCGGCGTGCCGAGACACGCCTTTTCCCATGCGCCACAGATCGTGGCGCATGACGCGCAAAAATCAGCTGGTTGTTCTGGTTTGTCTCGTTTGTTTGGTTAAACAGGATCAACTAGATGAATAAAACAAACCAGATGAACCAGACAAACCACAAGCGAAAAGGACGGTCTTTTTGAGCATCCTGCGAGGTCGTGTCCTGTTGTCCCAGACGTACAGGCCATCGAGATCCTGCTCTGTCGAAATGGTTTTCCCGCAGCCTGCTAACGCCCCGTGCAGGCCATGCGTCACCGGATCTCCACTCAAAGATCCGCACCTATTCGTACCGGAGCGCTTCGATTGGATTGAGCCGAGCGGCCTTGTTGGCAGGATACAATCCGAAGAACAGGCCGACCACGAGTGAGAAGAGGAACGCGATCACGATGACGTTGCCGGAGATGATGGTCGGCCAGCCGGCAATCAGCGTCGTCAACTTGGCCCCGGCAACCCCCAGTACGATACCCAATGCACCTCCCACCAGGCTCAACGTCATGGCCTCGATCAGAAACTGCATCATGATATGGTGGCGTTTGGCTCCCACCGCCATGCGGACCCCGATCTCTCGCGTCCGTTCCGTCACGGACACGAGCAGAATGTTCATAATGCCGATCCCACCGACTAACAGGGACACGGAGGCGATGGCAAACAACATCATCGTCAAGGTCTCACTGGTGCCTTCTTGCACCTTCCCAAGATCGACTTGTGTCCGGATCGTGAAATCGTCGTTCTGCTCCGTCTGAAGCCTGTGCCGAGCCCGCAACACCTCTCGAATCTGTTCGGCAGCCATTGACAAATCCTCGACCTGATCGGTCGAGCCGAACATCGCCCCGACGGACCCGATAAATGAAGTCCCAAACACTTTCCGCTCCGCCGTGCTGAAAGGGATGAAGATCACATCGTCTTGGTCTGACCCTTGCGCAGACTGGCCTTTAGGCGCGAGAACCCCGATGACACGGAACGGCACGTTCTTGATGCGAATCACCGCACCCACCGGCTCTTCGCCTGGCTCAAACAGATTCTCCACGGTCGTTTGGCCGATGAGCGCGACTCTGGCGGCGCTATCCAAATCCGTCTGGGTGAAGGGGCCTCCACTCGTAAAGGACCAGTCTCGAATGGCGAGGTAACTCGGTGAGATGCCGTTAATCGGTCCGTTCCAGTTTCGGTTCCCATAAACAATTTGCATGACATCGCGCCTAGTCCATCCGGTATCGGCCAGCAACGGGATGCGCTTTTTCAGCTCCAAGGCGTCGGACACGGTGAGCGTCACGGCACTCCCCTGACTTCCCCGGACCCCGCTCGCAGAGGTCACCCCGGGAAAGATGATGATGACATTCGTGCCCATCGTCGCGATCTGTGCTTGCACGGCCCGTTTGGCGCCCTCACCAATGCTCACCATCGCAATGACCGCCGCCACGCCAATGACAATCCCGAGCATCGTGAGACCGGCACGCAGCCGATTTCGCGCCAAGACCCGCAGCGCGGTGAGCATCGTGAGCCACACAAACGCCGACATCTATACCTCGACTGGGCTGGACATTGGCCGCGCCTTGGTCTTACGGTCGCTTAAGATTTGCCCGTCTTTGATCACGATCTCGCGTGCGGCATAGGCTGCGACATCCACCTCATGCGTCACCAAAATAATCGTAATCCCTTCATCCCGATTGAGCGTTTCCAGGATTTTCATAATTTCCTGGCTCGACTGGGTGTCGAGGTTGCCGGTCGGCTCATCGGCAAGGAGTAACGAGGGCGACGTGACCAGCGCCCGCGCGATCGCCACGCGCTGTTGCTGCCCACCGGACAGCTGGGTCGGATAATGGTGCTCTCTGCCCTGCAGCCCCACCCGCCCTAACGCCGCTGCGGCCTGCGCCCGTTGCTCTTTGAGCGAGAGCCCCCGATAGAACAGCGGAAGCTGCGCATTTTCGAGCGCGCTGGTTCTGGGGATGAGATTGAAGCTCTGAAAGACGAACCCGATCTGCTGATTGCGGATCCCGGCCAAATGATCGGGCTTCAGGTTGCCCACCTCTATCCCATTCAACCGATAGTGCCCTTTCGTCGGTTGGTCGAGGCAGCCTAGGATATTCATCAGGGTGGACTTGCCGGAACCGGAAGACCCCATGATGGCGACGAACTCACCCTGTTCAATCGTGAGGCTTAAGCCGCGCAAGGCTTGGACCTCCACGTCGCCGACCCGATAGATTTTCCACACATCTTCGCATTCGATCAGCGAACTCATCGGCGATTCTCGTGAAACGTGAAACGTGAAACGTGAAACGCAAGACATTCGAGAAAGGCGTAATTCGAAGTTCGAAGCTCGGGGTTCGAAGTTCCGAACACCTCGAACATCGGAGCTCGAACCCTCGCCTGTCGTGTTTGAACTGCGTGTGACAAGATACGATTCACGGGTGGCTACATTCCACGATTGCGCGAGGAGCCCCGCTGTCCGCCGCTCCCAAATCCTGGAGGGAGATCGCTTCCACTCCGATCGCCTTTGGGTCGGTCGATCCCCACGACCACCAGCGCGCCTTCAGACAACTCCTCCGACACGATCTCCGTTGCCAGCCCATCAGAAATACCCGTTTGGACATGAAGTGGCTCGAGCTCCCAGGACGGTCCTTGTTTCCAAATTGTGCGACTTGGCACCATGGTCCCTCCGCCGGCCCCTGCTGTCTGCTCTGCGCCCTTCCCTTTGCTCGGCTTGCCGCCGAGCGTGGAGTGATCGGCCTGGCCCGCAGTCGGAGGTGTGAATCGCAACGCGGCATTCGGCACTTTGAGCACGGCGTCTCTTTGAGCCACAACGATGGAGACGTTCGCGGTCATCCCCGGCTTCAGGCGGAGATCCTGATTGTCGACGCTGACCACGACGTTATAGGTCACCACATTTTGCACATTGATCGGCGCAAGACGGACCTGACGGATCAAGCCGGCAAATTGATACCCTGGGTATGCATCGACCGTGAAGGTCGCCTCTTTCCCTTCGGTGATACCCCCGATATCCGACTCACTGACGTTGGTGTCGACCTGCATCTTCGTCAGATCGAGCGCGATCAAGAAGAGGTTTGGTGTGGCAAAGCTGGCCGCGATCGTTTGACCGACCTCCACGTTTCTGGCAACCACAATCCCGTTCACCGGCGAGCGAATGACGGTGTACTTCAAGTCCAACTCTGCGGCATTCAGCGCCGCCTCGGCCTGTTTCACTTGCGCCCCTGCCACGTTCACCTGCGCCTCAGCCGCCTGGAAATTCGTCGCTGCGACGTCAACGTCGTTCTGAGAGACGAACTGCTGCGCCACCAGCGATTTCACCCGGTCAAGTTCGCGCTTGCGTTGAGCCAGATCGGTTTTGGCTCTTGCGACATTCGCTTTCGACATTTCAAGATTGCTGGCAGCTTGATCTCGACGGGCTTTGAACGGTTCGGGGTCGATCGCGGCCACGATATCGCCGGCCTTGACCACCGAGTTGAAATCGGCATGCAGGCTCTTGATCATGCCAGACACCTGCGTCCCAACCTGAACCGAGACGACAGGATTGATCGTTCCCGTCGCAGTCACGAGCGAAATGACGGAGCCTCGCTCGACTGCGGCGGTCCGATATCGAATCGGGGCTTTGCGCTCTCCATTGAAGAAGACGTAGCCTCCAATCGCTAATCCAACGGCCAGGACACTAATGATCAGGACGGCACGGCGCATCGACTCATTCTCCAATTCCCTCGCCTACTTGCAGTGCATTGTATCAACAAGGCTGAAGGGAATCACCTGGCTGAAATGGCTTCCATACGGCTCCGGAAAAACGAACAGGCCGTCCGCCGAGTGGCGGACGGCCTGTCAGACTTGCGGCCTATGGCTCCGATTAGGGACTGACGCTGATGCGATCCTTGATCGTATCAAAGGTGTCCTTGGCCACCACGTTCTTGGCCACCAATTCGCCCTTCACCCGGTACGGACGATTCGTCACAATGCGGTCCGCCACGTCTTTGGAAAGACCAAGCACCAGCACCATATCACCGGCGGACGCCTTATTGACGTTCATGGAGGAAGGCATGGACTGAGTGGCTTTCATCGCCGGGGGAACAGGCACCGCAACAGAAGGGGCACTCGGGGATGGGACTGAGGGTGCGAGAGTTCCTGTCACGGAACGTGACTGATCTTTCAACTCTTTCTGATAGCGAGCAACCAGGGACTTGAGGGTTTCGTTATGCTGCTTCACATCCCCATATTCCTGACGCATAGCCCGATTCTGGAAGGAGAGCTGCTTCACACGGTCTTCGAGATCCTTAGTCCGACCCTCGACACTGCCGCGTTCTTTGTCGCGGCCATGTTGAACGCGCTCAAGCTCGTCGTGGGCGACCTGGGCTTCGTTCCCAAATTTCACATTGAGATCCTTGAGCGTCTTCACCTGTTGTTCCAAGGCATTCCTCTGCGCGCGTGTCCGCTCCAACTCGGACTTCGCCGAATCGACATCGAGCATCGCCTCTTCATACTTCGTTTGACTGACGCAGCCGACCATTGAGACTGCGCCGATCATCACAACCGCCGCCATCCACCCTGATTTCATGCGAACCTCCCCTCCCACCAACAGAATGCTGAAAAACTACGCCAGCTTCGTTCTCGCATCGCTCGGACCCTCAACGTACCCCAAGGGTACGCCTCGGCCCTTCGCTCGCTGCGGCCTTGCTGGACGGCATTTTTGAGCATCCTTCAGAAGTATTTTTTATTGTACCACACGTGCGGACCATTGAAGTTCTCGTATACCTCAATAGTTTTTTTACGCAGCCTACTTAGCGTGGTATCTGCAACAGATATCGGCCACCGCTCTTCACCCAACAGGCCTGTCGGTACGAGAGGGTAATACGACACCTATACCTATAGTGTTGGGTGTATGCCATGCCTTTCATTTTGTCAATAGATTGCGGGTCCTCCGCCGTCACCGACCATCCTGAGGATCTGCGGCGATTCGTCTGCTTGCTTGACGGACTGTCGCCACTTTGTGAATATGCCCGAGACTCGCCATCTGGACGCAACCTGTTTCAGAAAGACCGGGCATGAATGAATGGGGTCCTGGTCTCGCCACGATTTTGGGAATCGTGGAGGGGCTGACAGAGTTTCTACCCGTCTCGTCGACCGGCCACTTAATTCTCGTCGGCCACGTCCTAGGGTTTGAGGGAGACCTCGCTGCCAGCGCCGAGATTTCGATCCAACTCGGCGCCATCCTGGCCGTCATCGCCTATGAAGGACACAAACTCGCGTCCATGATCGGACAAGCCGGCCGGGAACAGCAGGACGTCTCTGCTATGATCCGAACACGTGGGACGACTCCATGGTCGACTGTCCTGCGAACCTCCTGGGCGACTCACCAGAATCTCTGGTTTCTCATCGGACTCGGGCTCGCGTTCTTACCAGCCGCCGCGATCGGGTTCCTCACACACAGCTGGATCAAGAGCCATCTCTTTACGCCTCAAACCGTGGCTACCTCCTCAATCGTCGGGGGCCTGATTATTCTCGCCGTTGAAGCGCGTCGCGACCAGGCTCGGGTCCACCAGCTCGAACAGGTGAGCCTGGCATCGGCGTTTTGGATCGGCGTGGCCCAGTGCGCCTCATTACTACCCGGCATGTCCCGATCCGGCTCCACGATCGTCGGAGGGCTCCTCATAGGACTTGACCGGAAAGTCGCGACGGAGTACTCTTTTTTCCTCGCCCTCCCGACCCTGATCGCGGCGACGTGCTATCAAATGTGGAAGTCACGGGATGTCTTCCGGCCAGACGACTATCTGGCACTCGGGATCGGGATGCTCGTGTCGTTTGTCGTCGCATGGATTGTGATTGCGGCTTTTCTCTCGTTTGTGAAACGGCATACGCTCCGACCGTTTGCCTACTACCGCATCCTTATGGGCATCGCCGTATTCTACATCTTTGGCTTCTAGGAGGACCTCTCATGATGGCTCATTCCCAATCCGACACGGTACATGTCTTCGACACGTGGGTGAAAGGCACGAAGGGGCTGCTGCACTTCGACGTGATGACGACAGATGAGGCAACGGCGCTGACGCTCGCCAAGCAGCATTTGGCCAGCCTTGGAGAAGGCCACGTACCGGTTACGGTGAAGGAATGCCAGTTCTGCCACACCGAACCGCTCGTGATGTTTTCCCCCGAGCAGCAGCGTCAATTCCGCGAGCAGGGCGGGTTCATCATCACTCTTTCGACCTAGAAGGCTGCGGAAAAACGAAGCCGGCCCGCCGGAAATCCAATGGTCCGCATGTCTGGACCAACAGGACACGACCCCACAGGATGCTCGAAAAGGCCATCCAGCAAGGCCGCAGCGAGCGAAGGGCCGAGGCGTACCCTTGGGGTACGTTGAGGGTCCGAGCGATGCGAGAACGATGCTGGCGGATTTTTTCAGCATCCTGCTAGGAAGCAGGTGGGAGGTCTTGAGGCAGGAAAGGCGCGTCTTTCTTCTCAAAGGCAAAATGGATGATCAAGAAAACAACCCCCACGCTGATCGCCGAGTCAGCGACATTAAAGGCCGGCCAATGATAGGAGTCCACATAGACATCGAGAAAATCGACCACCTCGCCATACCGTAATCGATCAATCAAATTCCCGATCGCCCCTCCAAGAATCCCGGCAATACTAAGCTGCCCCATCCAATCTTTCTCCGGCAACCGGAAGAGAATCGTCCCCAGTAGGGCCAGAGCAAACAGCGACGTGACCCCGAAAAACACCATACGAAATGCATCGCTGCTGCCGGCCAGCAATCCAAAGGCCGCACCGGGATTTCGGATATAGGTCAGGCTGAAAAGATTGGGAACGATCGGAATGGATTCATTCAGTCGCATCGACTGCATGATGGACAGCTTCGTCGCCTGATCGATTGCCACGATCGTGGCACTGAGCAACGCCAGGAGCAGATAGCGAAAGGGCCCTCGCATCACTGCACCGCCTCCACGCAACGCTCGCACAATGTGGGGTAGTTCCGATCTTTCCCCACCGCGTCACGATAGTTCCAACAGCGTTCACATTTTCCGAAGGAGGACTTTGTCGCCGTAATCGCCAGCGGGATTTTTGCCTCGCCGTTGGCGATCAGTGTGACCTGCGAGACGATGAAGAGCGTGGTCAGGTCTTTTTGATAGGGCTGAAGAAACTCGTAGGTGTCAGCATCGGCTCGAAGTTCCACCGTCGCCTCCAACGATGACCCAATCGTTTTATCGCGCCGACTTCCCTCCAACACACCCTGCACCTGCGTGCGATAGCCCAACAACCGCTCCCATCGCTGAGCCAGTGCGACATCCTGCCATTGGGGTTGGACCTCCGGAAATGCGCTCAGATGGACGCTGCTCACTCCGAGACGCCCTCCTAACTGCGCGGCCAAGGTCCGCCAGATCTCTTCGGACGTAAAGCTCAACACCGGAGCCGTCAGCTTCGTCATGGCGACGACGATCTCGAAGAGCACCGTCTGCGATCCCCGACGCAAGGACGAGTCGGCCCGGAAGGTATAGAGCCGATCCTTCAGAATATCGAGGTATACGGCGCTCAAGTACACCGCGCAGAAATAATCAAGTTCATGAATGATTTGACGAAAATCAAAATCTTCATAGCTCTTCTTAACAGTCTCAACTAGTTTATAGAGCTTGAGCAAAGCCCAGCGATCGAGTTCAGGTAGCTGATCAAAGGGGACGCGATTAGCGGCGGGGTTAAAGTCGTAGAGGTTACTGAGCATGAACCGGCAAGTATTTCGTATCTTTCGATAGGCATCGATGAGATGGGTCAGGATTTCAGGAGAAATCCGAATGTCGTCGCGATAATCCTGCGCCGAAACCCAGAGACGCAGGATTTCCGCGCCCGATTGTTTGATCACGTCCTGCGGCGCGACGACATTCCCCGCCGACTTGGACATCTTCTTGCCCTGCCCGTCGAGAACAAATCCGTGAGTCAGGACTGCCTTATATGGCGCGCGACGATCGGTGACGACGCCGGCCAGCAAAGCACTGTGAAACCAGCCCCGATGCTGATCCGACCCTTCGAGGTAGAGGTCGGCCGGCCACCACTTCCGTTCTTTCAACACCGCAGCGTAACTGACACCCGACTCGAACCACACGTCGAGAATATCCCGTTCCTTCTCAAATGCCGTGCCGCCGCACTTTGAACAGGTCGTGCCCTTGGGCAACAGATCGGCAGCCGATTGCTCAAACCACACATCGGCTCCTTTGGATTCCATCAACGTCGCTATGTGCTCGATCACGGTCGGATCGGCTAGCACAGACCGGCACCCGATACAGGTGAAACCGGGAATCGGCACGCCCCACACACGCTGACGCGATAAACACCAATCGGGGCGGTTCTCAATCATCCCGTTGATCCGATCACGGCCGTAGGCTGGAATCCAACGGACCCGGTCGATCTCCGCCAACGCCTCTTTCCGAAGATCGTTCGTCTCCATCGACACGAACCACTGTTCGGTGGCGCGGAAGATGACGGGATTCTTGCAGCGCCAACAGTGCGGATAGGAATGGTTCAACAACCCATGGCCGAGCAAACGTCCGTTGGCCTGCAGGAACTCCACAATCTTCGGATTCGCCTTCAACACATGCTGGCCGGCAAACTCTTTCACCACATCAGTAAACCGCCCGCCGTTGTCGACCGGCGCCAGAATCTCCAACTTTTCTCCCGATGACGCCTTGGCATTGTGCTCAAGGACGAGGATGTAGTCTTCCATGCCGTGACCCGGCGCAATATGGACACAGCCAGTTCCCTGATCGAGGGTCACGAAGTCGCCGAGCAGAATCGGTGACAGGCCGGTGGTCAGGGGCCGTTGTGTCTCGATCCCTTCGAATCCTTCGCTCCCCTTCTTCACCCCTAACACGCGAGCCCCTTCGAGCCGGCAGGCCCTCATCACACTCTCAAGAAGTTTCTCCGCAACGATCAATACCTCGTCGCCGACCTGGACAAACGCATAGTCGATATCGCCATGGAGACAGACCGCTTGATTGGCCGGGAGTGTCCATGGGGTGGTTGTCCAGATGACGACGGAGACTAACTTGATACCGACGGGGAACGAGATGTCGGGGAACGTCTTGCTGAGCACCGTAGGCGACGTGACCAACGGGAACTTCACATAGATCGAGGGAGAGGTGTGATCTTCGTATTCGACTTCCGCCTCGGCAAGAGCAGTTTGGTCCGCCGTGCACCAGAGCACCGGCTTCAATCCCTTATAGACGCCTCCCCGCTCCACGAATTTACCGAACTCACGAATGATCGTTGCCTCGTAGCCCGGATTCATCGTGAGATAGGGATGCTGCCAATCGCCCAAGATGCCCAGCCGCTGAAACTCCTCACGCTGAATCGCGTAAAACTTCTCCGCATACTCCCGACAGAGC
>PLBR01000222.1:28354-37768 GCA_003135435.1 Nitrospira sp.
TTGAGGATCTTGTTCAGCGCGTGACCGATATGAATACGGCCATTGGCATAGGGCGGCCCATCGTGCAAGACGTACAGTGGCCGGCCTTTCCCCGCCTCCTGAATCTGTTCGTATAACCGTTCCTGCTTCCACGAGGCCAGAAGTTCCGGCTCCCGCTGCGGGAGGTTCGCCTTCATCGGAAAATCGGTTTTTGGAAGATTGAGCGTCGCCTTGTAGTCCATAACCTAATCTAGTCTCTCGCGAAAATCTTAGAAGGTGATTGAAATCAAAGGTAGGAATATACCGGAATGACAGGCGAGGCACCAGTCCTTAGCTTTGATGCGGGATCGTCAAAAACGTCTTCCAGCAAGGCCGCAGCGAGCGAACATGCCACGCGTACCCTTGCGGTACGTTGAGCATGAGAGCGACACGAGAACGAAGCCCGGTGAAGGGTGCGTCTCGGCGCACCGGGGTTGGGCGGGTGGATTCAAACCGTTTTTCACGATCCCGTTAACTGACCGCCATCATGCGGTCCAGCGCAATCTTCGCCCAATGCTTCTCATCGTCCGGCACGACGATATGGTTCACGACGTGGCCGTCGGCAAGGTTTTCCATCGCCCAGCAGAGATGGACTCCATCGATCCGGAACATCGTCGCGCACTGGCAGACCGTGGAGGAGAGGAAGAGGACCTTCTTATCGGTAAGGTCACGTTTCAATCGATTGACCAGGTTCAATTCGGTTCCCACCGCCCAGACCGTCCCGGCCGGAGCCGCCGTCACCGTGCGGATAATCAATTCCGTGGACCCGGACAGGTCTGCCTTATTGACGACATCCTCGTGGCATTCTGGATGGACAATCACCTTCCCGTCTGGATACTGCTTGCGGAAATTGTCCACATGCACAGGTTGAAACATCTGGTGCACACTGCAATGGCCCTTCCAGAGAATCAACTTCGCGCGTTTGATCGCCTCACGTGTATTGCCCCCGTTGGGTTGATAGGGGTCCCAAACGATCATCTCTTCTCGCGGCAACCCCATCTTGTTGGCCGTATTGCGGCCCAAGTGCTCGTCCGGAAAGAAGAGGATTTTCTCCCGCCTTGCCCAGGACCATTCCATCACCGCCTTCGCATTGGAAGACGTACAGGTAATCCCGCCATGTTCGCCGCAAAAGGCTTTGAGCACCGCGGCAGAGTTCACATAAACCGCAGGCATGACGGTCTCTTCCACGGGAAGGATTCGTCCCAGCGTCTCCCAACATTGATCGACCTGTTCGATGGCCGCCATGTCTGCCATGGAGCAGCCTGCGGCCATGTCAGGGAGAATCACCGTTTGTTTGGAGCGGCTCAGGATGTCGGCGGTCTCGGCCATAAAGTGCACGCCGCAAAAGACGATGTAGGGCCGCTCTGACCGCTCAGCTGCCAGTTTCGAGAGCAGGAGGGAATCCCCGCGAAAGTCCGCATGTTCGATGACTTCATCCCGTTGATAATTATGGCCCAGGATCATGACCCGATCACCCAGCACCCGTTTAGCCTCAGCCGTCCGGCGGAACAGTTCCTCCGCAGGCAGTTGCTGGTAGTCCGTGATCGGTTTCGGAAGTGTTGAAAGTGTCTGCACAGTTTCCTTTGCGCAATAGCGTAAGGCATCATTCTACGTTAGGGCTCTCCCACAATCAACGAACCGGCGCTGCGAGGAAGTCCTAGGCCCGCAATGGTCCACTCGGTTTGATCACGATAGGCCTAATACCCCGTTGACAACGCAGGGGACCAGCGATACGATTCCACCTCGAAGCTAGGGGAGCCACACGGCTGAGAGTCCGCCCGAACGGACGACCCTCAGAACCTGACCTGGGTAATACCAGCGTAGGGAAGCGAGAACAACCAAACACTGTTGGTCTCTCTGCCGCACCCCCTTCTATCGGTGCGGCTTTTTTATTTTTGACTACTGCGCACAGTTCACGTCTTGGAGAAAGGATCTCCTCATGAGCGACCATACAATCGGTAATGGATCTGCAACTGGTAACGAACAGAAGTCTGCCGAGTCAGCCCTGACGACCACACCGTTCCCCGCCTCGCGCAAAGTGTATGCACAGGGGACGCAGGCCGACGTGCGGGTCCCGATGAGAGAGATCAGCCTGACTGCCACCAAGTCAATGAATGGGGGCACGCCCACTGCCAATGAACCGATCACGATCTACGATACCTCCGGCCCCTACACAGACCCGGACGTCAAGATCGACGCGCAGGCTGGATTGGCACCCTACCGCCGGAACTGGGTGATCGGCAGGAACGATGTGGTCGAGCTCCCGGATATCTCCTCGCATTATGGCCGCGTACGTGCGGCCGATCACAAGCTGGATGAACTCCGGTTTCAACACATTCGCAAGCCACTTCGGGCCAAACCTGGCATGAACGTGACCCAGATCCACTACGCCCGGAAAGGCATCGTCACACCGGAAATGGAGTTCATTGCGATCCGAGAGAACCAATCTCGCGAAGTGGCGCGCGAACTGGCCTCGCGGAATAGGCACGGCAGTGGGGTCACACAACACCCAGGCCAGTCGTGGGGCGCAAGCATCCCCTCCGTCATCACGCCGGACTTTGTCCGCGATGAAGTCGCCCGTGGCCGCGCGATCATCCCGGCCAACATCAANNGAAAGCGAGCCGATGATCATCGGCCGCAACTTTCTGGTGAAGATCAACTCCAACATCGGCAACTCCGCAGTCGCCTCCTCCATCGAAGAAGAAGTCGAGAAGATGATCTGGTCGATTCGATGGGGCGCCGACACAGTGATGGACCTCTCCACAGGCAAGAACATCCACGAGACCCGCGAATGGATCATCCGCAATTCACCGGTCCCCATCGGCACCGTGCCGATCTATCAAGCGCTGGAAAAAGTCGGAGGCAAGGCCGAAGACCTGACATGGGAGCTATTTCGCGACACCTTGATCGAGCAGGCCGAGCAAGGCGTGGATTACTTCACCATCCACGCTGGTGTGCGCCTCGCCTATGTGCCGATGACCGCCACACGCATGACCGGCATCGTGTCCCGCGGTGGAGCGATCCATGCGAAGTGGTGCCTGGCTCATCATGAAGAAAACTTCACCTACACCCACTTCGAAGAAATCTGCGACATCATGAAGGCCTACGACGTGTCGTTCAGTTTGGGCGATGGGTTGCGCCCCGGCTCCATTGCAGACGCCAACGATGAGGCGCAATTCGCCGAACTGGACACGTTGGGTGAACTCACCAAGATTGTCTGGCGCCACGACGTCCAGGTCATGATTGAAGGGCCAGGCCACGTGCCCATGCACATGATCCAGGTCAATATGGAAAAACAGCTGAAGGCCTGCCAGGAAGCGCCCTTCTATACGCTGGGGCCGCTCACGACCGACATCGCGCCGGGCTACGACCACATCACCTCCGGCATCGGCGCAGCCATGATCGGATGGTTTGGCTGTGCGATGCTCTGTTATGTGACGCCCAAAGAACACCTGGGCCTCCCCGACCGCGAAGATGTGAAGACCGGTGTCATCACCTACAAGATCGCCGCTCACGTAGCGGATCTGGCCAAGGGCCATCCGGGTGCGCAGATCAGAGACAACGCGCTCTCAAAAGCCCGCTTCGAGTTTCGCTGGGAAGACCAGTTCAATCTCTCGCTCGATCCGGACACAGCAAAGCTCTTCCACGACGAGACCTTGCCGGACAATGCCGCCAAGGTCTCGCACTTCTGCTCCATGTGCGGTCCTCATTTCTGCTCAATGAAGATCACACAGGATGTCCGGGACTATGCCGCGCAACTACAAGTGGATGAACACACCGCGATTCAAATCGGCATGAAAGAAAAGTCAGAAGAGTTCAAGAAGGCCGGAGCAGAAATTTATCGGTAGGAGTTCCCGATGGCAAAGCCAAAACCAGCGCCCCTTCGAGAAAGAGACATCACGCGCCACATCGCGCGGGAATACTATAAGGAGTTCGATCAGCTTATCGAGAGCGATGTGATCATTGTCGGCGCCGGACCTTCCGGGTTGATCTGCGCCCATGACCTGGCTGCGATGGGATTCCGGACGGTCATCGTCGAACAGAGCCTTGCCCTTGGCGGTGGCTTTTGGACGGGTGGCTACCTGATGAACAAGGCCACAATCTGTGAACCTGCCAATGAGATCCTCGAAGAAATCGGCGTGCCCTGCAAAAAGATCACGGAATGCGAGGGCATGTACATGGTCGATCCCCCGCACGCCACCGGTGCGTTAATTACCGCCGCCTACAGAGGTGGCGCCAGGATCATGAATCTCACGAGAGTCGTCGACCTAATCCTGCGACGCGATGGCATTCTCGAAGGGGTGGTGGTTAATAACACGACGGCTGAAATGGCCGGCCATGACATCCTCCACGTGGACCCCATCGCGCTCGAAAGCAAAATCGTGGTGGACGCGACGGGCCACGACGCCGTCGTCGTGGAACTCTTGCACAAACGCAATCTCTACAAAGCCGTGCCCGGCAACGGCGCCATGTGGGTTTCCCGGTCCGAGGAAGAAGTGATGGATCGGACCGGCGAGGTCTATCCCAACTGTTTCGTCATCGGGTTGGCTGTGGCGGCAGTATACGGGACCCCCCGCATGGGTCCGGCATTCGGCTCAATGTTGCTCTCAGGACGCTACGGCGCGGAGCTGATTAAGAAGAAGCTGAAGAACGAGTAACCTATTCCTGCGGTTCTTTGCGGCTGATTAAAAAGGTCATCCAGCAAGGCCGCAGGGAGTGCGAACCCGCAGGCGTACTTCTGAGTACGTTGAGGAGTTCGCATGACTGAGAACGAAGCTGGGGACCTTTTTCATCGGCCGCACTATGGACGTACAAGACTTTCTAGTACAAGGCGAAGGCCACGAAGAGGATAAACGCGAGGCGTGGCAACTCTTCCAACAGGCCTATGAGCGCCAGATGAAGGGCGAGCTGGAAGAGGCCGTGACGCTCTACAAGAAATCAATTGAGACTCATCCCACCGCCGAAGCCTATACCTTCCTCGGGTGGACCTACAGCTTCATGGGACGGCTCGACGATGCGATCGAGGAATGTCACAAGGCCATCGCCCAGGACCCCGACTTCGGCAACCCCTATAATGACATCGGGGCCTATCTGATCGAAAAAGGTGAACTCGACGAAGCGATTACCTGGTTTCAGAAAGCCCTCCAGGCGAGACGCTATGAGAGCCCGGCCTTCCCCCATCTCAACCTTGGTCGGGTCTACGAGCGCAAGGGCCAATGGACCGAGGCCATCGACTCCTATAAGAAAGCCCTGGCCCTCAATCCCAATTACTCCTTGGCCAAGAAAGCGCTGGGACGATTGATCAGTTCCTTGAACTGACCGGTCTATCTGGTCTGTAAGGTCTTTCTTGTCTGTTCCGTTCGGCAAAGAGGACAGCCCATCTACTCTGATGCGAAGGCAGGATCTCATATGACGACGAATTCTCACCAGACAGACAAAACAAACCAGATAGACCAGAAGACAATTCTCGTCGGCGTCACCGACATCTTTTTCTATACCAAAGTCCGCGATGCCCTGATGTCGAAGGGCTACAAGATCGAACGGGCTCGCACGCAGCAGGACATCGCCGAAAAGGCCTCGGCCACGATCCCATCCGCGTTTATTTTGAACATGAATGACGAGACCCTGAACGCCTTTCAAGCCTTGGAGACACTCAAAGCCGACGCTGGTTTGAAAACCATTCCCATCCTCGCCTTCGCCAATCATGAAGAGGTCGACACGTTTAACCGGGCCAGAGCGCTGGGCGTGACCAAGATTGTCTCGCGCAATGAGTTCTCCGCTCGATTGAAAGACCTAGTCGAGGAAGTCGCAGGGAATCACACATGAAGCACTCACGCCTCCACGAGCACCACCTGAAACTTGGCGCAGCCTTTGAAGAGGTCGCCGGATGGAACATGCCCGCTCACTATGGCGAATGGGTCAAGGAATATCAGGCGGTACGCCAGGCAGTCGGACTCTCCGACCTCTCGCACCGTGGCAAAATCCGCGTCACAGGCGACGATCGCGTGAAATGGCTACAGGGCCTCATCAGCAACGATATTCTCCCGCTCCAGCCAGGCCAGGGCTGCTATTCGAGCTTTCTTACGCACAAGGGCAAGATGCTCGGCTACTTTCGAGTCTATACCCTGCCTGGCAGCCTGTGGGTGGAAGATGTCGGCGAGGTCGGCGACGCCACATTCCAAGCCCTCCGAAAGTTTCTTCTCTACGGCATCAAAGCGAAGATGGAGAACTGTGCGGAGTCCTGGGGATTGTTACTCATCAGCGGACCCAAGGCCTGCGCGACCGTCAGCGCCGCCTTCGGCGTTGAGATGAGCGACCTCAAGCCAGTGACTGCCATCGCAGCCCAGATCGGTGGCCACGCCTCGTTCGTCCTGCGTACAGAAGAAACCGGAGAGGCAGACCTCGAAGTATTACTGCCTGCTGAAGCCCTCAGCACGGCCTGGGAACGACTCATGGAGGCAGGCGCGACATACGGCATCAAGGCCGTTGGCGGTCAAGCTCGTGAGGCCCTCCGCATCGAAGCAGGCCTGCCAAAGGCCGGACCGGACCTCAACGAAGAGATCGTCCCACCAGAAGCGAGCCTGGAAGGGAAAGCGTTCAGCTTGAATAAAGGCTGCTATCCTGGGCAGGAAGTCGTAGCGAGGATGGATACCTACGGCAACGTAAGGCGGAAACTAGTGGGATTAGTCCTCAAAGATTCGACTGTTCCGCCCCACGGGGCAAAACTCTTCACTGGAGATCGTGAAGTGGGCTGGGTGAGCAGTGCCACGCACTCACCACAGCTCAAGACTCCTATCGCCCTGGCATTCCCACTCCGGGACTTTTCAGCCCCCGGCACCAATCTCACCATTGATGTCGATGGCGCGCGTCACGACGCGACGGTGCGGGCACTCCCCTTCTACCGTCGCGCCTAATCCCCCAGGATGCTGAAAAATCCCGTCAGCATCGTTCTCGCATCGNNGGACGGGCTTTTTGAGCATCCTGACACTTTACTTTTCGGGGTTCCTGACTGACGACACCGCGCTGGCGAAAGTTAGCAAGCTCATCCGCTCGTCATCTTCAAGCGCCAGCAAGAGGTGGGCCTCCTCGGCATGCATCAGACGAAGGCTCAGGAACGGTTCCTCACGGCGTTTTTCTTTATTGTCCCACATCGCATCGATCACCTGAACTTTGTCCAGCTGACCAACCGACACCACGTCATAGCGAAAATATGAATCGCCGATGACCATGTCGAACAGCACGTTGCCGGCAGTGAGCAACACTAGATTAAAGCGCCCCTGATCTTCGTAGCCCTCCGGCAAAAACTTGTTGATGTGGCACAGCGCGACTTTGCGACCCCCTAAGGCTGCGCGGATCTTCTCCTTCAACGCCGGGTAATCGATCTGCATGGCCTTTTCATCAAGCCCCGTCGCCGCCGCAGCGGCATTTTGAGCCTTTTCAAAAATCTCATCCGCCGACATCAACCCTGCCATGTGTGTAGTCCTTTCATCCGAACCCTGTTAACTCGCGGTACGCCGAGCCTTCACGGCNNCTGGCGACGCCGACCAATCCAAGGCCGGCCCACGCAAACTCCAAGAAAATAAAACCGACCCGCTGATCCACAATCGCGACGATCCCTAGCAGCAACGACCCGACGATGTTCAACGCGAGGTATCCCGCGTTCAGTTCACGCCAGACCCCGCCCTGAAGCAGGCCATAGGCAGACAGCACCATCAGAGCCCCCAGCACGGAAATCAGCTGCAACAGCATCACGCACCTCGTCTGGGCCTCGATCACGCACGCGCGCAACGAATGCGTACCGTAACTGGCCACCCGCCCCGACTTCAAGAGGATTTTTGCAGAAGACCGTGGTCACTTGGCGGGCAGATGATGGGAAAACCGCGTGGCACCGGCCTCGTCGAGGACTGTGACGTCGAAGGAGGACTTGGTGACCAGGATGAGACCAAAATTGAAATACCCTCCTTCATTGATCAATGTGGTCGGACGTAATCCCGCACTGGCCGGCGTCCGTGGGCCTGGCGCGGCGGACAACGGACCAACCACAAACTCATGGAAGTCAGGAGTCCCGTCCCCGTTCGGATCGTACGCATTCGCTTGCACATAGTGGACATCGCTGGCCAGGAACACCACGTTCCTTACCTTTTGGCCAAGAATGCGGTCCACAATCNNCCTGCCGCTCCCGCTCGAATCCGGTGCCGTCCGTCCCTCCGGCCCAGCCATCGTTCCCAGGGACGGCTGCGCCTCCTCCCTTCGAAATGGACAGCGGCACGCTGGTCACAATCACTTTCCACGTCGCGGTTGACTCGAAGAGCCAGCTCAGCAACCACTGGAGTTGCCTCTCTCCCAACATCGTCTTCGCCGGGCCGTCCTGATCAGCATTGCGGCTCCGATACTGCCGCGTATCGAGAATGAACACTTCGAGATCTGCCCCAGCACGCACCGTTCGATAGAGCCTCTGGGGATCGTCAGACGCCACGCGGATCGGCCAATACTCGCGCAAAGCCTGACGCCCGGCCGGCATCTGGCTGTCAAAAGGCCCTGCAAAGTTATTCCGCACTTCATGATCATCCCAGATCACATAGACTGGAACGCTGTCGAGAAACCGCCGCAGTGCCTCCGCACCCCGTTGGTCGCGATGACGGGCACGATACTCGGCCAGGGTCGTCGCCCGAAAGTCAGCGCCCGGTTCGTTCGGAGGTGACGGGCACAGGTTGTCGACGTACACCGTATCGCCAAGAAACAGAAAAAAATCAAGCTGCTGCGCGCGCATCACATCGAAGATGGGGTATCCGGCAGCGCCACGCCTGCAGCGTCCCTGGCCACCCAAATCGCCGCTCCAGGCAAAGGTCACCGGGGCCGAATTCGCAGCATCCGGCAAGGTCGCGAACTCCCCGCGCACCGCCACAGTCAACGGCTCTCCTTGCGCTTGACCGACCAATACGTGATAGCGGTAGCGCGTCGCAGAGGCGAGGCCATCCAAGGGAATCGTCAAGGTGTAGTCGCGGTCGGCACTGGTGACAAATACCGCTGTTCGAGCAGCCGGCGATCGGATCGTCGCCATCTTCGACAGAAGTTCCCAAGCCGCAACCGAGGCCCATTCAATTTGTACCGCCTGGAGCCCCTCTGTCCTGAGCCACAACAGCGCCGATTGACTTGTGACGTCTCCGACCGCAACGCCTTGAGGTAGCGGATTCGCGCCTGTCGCAGCAACAGGCGCCACGCTCTCGGCAAAGGGACTCCCTGGCGGAAGCCCTTCGCGGGACGCTGATATGCAGCCGAACACAGCAGGGATCCAGGCAAGGAGAAGGAAGAGCAGACGGAACTGACGCATCATGTGGAATGGCTTACCGGAACGGGGTCAACGCGTCAAGCTGCCCGCATTATTCATGAACGTTT
>PLBR01000222.1:37793-38058 GCA_003135435.1 Nitrospira sp.
CGATTTCGCGACGAACCGTCATAAATAATGCGGGCCAGCAGGTTGAAAATTCTACCATCCGTCCCGCATACTGCCCTCACCAAACGGAGTACGCGATGCACGATCTGACCTGCATGATCAAAGGCTGCCAAGCGAGAGTCTATGCCCCAGCCGGCACGCACAGTATCTGCAGGGAGCACTTCCTCAACTATCTCACCTGGCGTCGCCGCAAAGGCCCGCAGATGTTTATGAAGTATGCAGGCATGACGATGGAAGAACGAGACCC
>PLBR01000206.1 GCA_003135435.1 Nitrospira sp.
TCGTGAACGCCCCGGCGGGCACCAACACCATCGGCGCCCCATCCTGTCCGAAGATCTCAGCCGGAGGGGACGGGAGGGCTGTTGCCTTCGAGGTTGGGCTTCCTTTTGCAGGATGTCGCGTCTTCTCCGCAGGCTTTGTGTCACTCCCTGCTGAGCGCGGTTTGATAGGTGCGGGCTCCGGCTTGGCGGGAACCGATTCAGGCTGGACTGGGGATGGCTCTGGTTTGGCAGGCACCTGCTCGTTGGCCACGGCTAGGCCATTGTCCAAGGACAACACTAGCAACAGGCCAATCAACACTATGGGAATCATCCGTCGAGCCCACATGACCGTGTCACTCCCGATTCAAGACTTAGCCGAAGAAACCCGCCCGACCACGAATCGCAGACCTATCAGAGTACCGAAAAAGAGGAAGGCAAATCTAGCGTGAAGGTGGGAACACCCTGCACAGAAAGAAGGGAGACGGGACTGTTCAGGCTTGAGCTCCTCGACGAGGCTCGGGGCACCATTCGACTCGCGAGGAACGGGAGGTGGTAACCTGTTCCCCGCTCGCGCATGGCAGGCCCCATGAAATCACGCATGGTTCGCTGGCGAGTCGAATGGTGGAGGCGCCGGGAGTTGAACCCGGGTCCGAAGACCTTCAGCGCAACGGATCTACATGTGTAGCCGATCGTTTTCATTTCGCAGCCACCCACGCCCACCGGCTAGCTTAGACTGGCCACTAGCCCAGTATTGTCTCGTCCTTAGCCGCTGAGCACCAGCTTCGGACCAGCCCGCTGTATCGCGCTCCGCCCACCCCCGCGGGCCTCAGGTGGAGGAACGTCGCAGGGTATTAAGCTGCGAGTGCCAGTTCTTGATTGGCAGTTACATTTTCCCGGAGGATTTACGAGACCCCGAGAGCTCGACATGCCCCGCTGACCTTAGTATCTCCGTCGATGCCGGTCGCCCCCCTTTCCTTTCAAGCGTGAAACGTCAGACGTAAAACGTGAGAGGTATGGGGAAATGCCTCGGCCTTGCCGTTCCACGTCTACCGTCTCACATACTCATGCTACCGCATAGGCCACAGAGGTGCCATACTGAAACGCAAAAGAGAAGAGGGCGTATCTCCGATGTGGAGTACGCGCCTCCTCTCTTGTTTGCCAGATGTACGACCTGACAATCGTACGATGTTACCTGACGGCTGACTTCAAGATTTTCCCTGCCGAGAACTTCGGGACTTTGGCTGCGGGAATCCGCAGCGCCTCACCGGTTCTGGGATTCCGCCCGAGTCGGGCTTTCCGCTTGGCTACCGTAAAGGTCCCGAAATTTACCAGCGAGACGCGCTGCCCCTTCTTCAGGGACGTGGTCACCGCTCCGGTAAAGGCCTGTAACGCAGTGCCTGCCGCAACCTTCGTGATGCCGGCGGATGCCGCCATCTTCGCGATCAGTTCTTCTTTCGTCATCGTACACCTCCTGTTATTAGATTAAACTACGCGACTCCGTGCCACCAAACGTTTCTGTTACTGCACCCACATGAACTCGACCTTCCGAGAACATCCGACGCGTCAGGCCTCTCGCGACTGCGCGGTCCGATTCCGTTTCACGGGAATGTGCAAGTCATGGATCTTCTTCCTGAGTGTGTTTCGATTCAAACCCAGCAGTTCTGCTGCTTGGAGCTGGTTGCCTTTGGTTTCCTGAAGTGCTCTGGTGATCAAGGGGCGCTCAATGGCGTTGATCAACATGGGATGCAGGTTCCGCCCCGAACCGTCTCGCATCCCTTTCACAAAATCTCCCATCTTCCATTCGAGATAGTCCTCAAGGGATAGGGCTTCTTTTCTGTTCGCTCCCGCAGCATTCTGCCGCGCCATCACTTGCATGAGCCTGGAGGCTCGTTTCAGCACAGTTCGAGAACCGGTGATTACCAATGTGTGTGTGAGGTCGATATTGGTGGGCATGGAGGCGGCTCCACCGGATGAGCCTGGTTTCAATTCGACGATGACCGCATCAAACGTGCGACGCGTCACGTCCTTCGGTAGCGTGGGCGCGTATTTCGCCGCAGTCACGGAAGCATCTTTGAACGCGTGCTTGAACTGACTCTGGATGTCCGGGTCACCGCTGAGCAACAAAATACTGAAGACGGATGACGTAAGCGACATGAAGGTTCCAGAAAAAAAACGAAGAAGAGGTGCGGATTATTGCCCAGAGCCAATTTGATGTCAACCAGGAAAATAGAGGGGGAGCAGTTCTTGTTGGCTCGAGCACAGGAAACAGGATGGTCTTCTCTCGCCGGATGAGCGATCTTGCCTCAGCGAGTGAGAATCGATGTCTTGATCGAAATATTCCATGGGCCAACTACTTCCGTGCCGTGCCAATCTCGTGCGACCGGTATGAATGAGCCTCAATCCTCTCGGCAGATTCGTTCCGGTTAGTGCAGGCGAAGTTCTCGAACAGGTCGTGGAACATCTATGGTTGCATGCAGAACTTCGAGGGTCCGCACGTCCGGGACAAGCTCGGTCTGTCTTGTTATCTGGTCTGTCTGGTCCATCTGGACTCTCTGGTCTATCTGGTTGGTCTGGTTCAACCAAATAATCGAGACAGACCAAATGGACAAGACAGGCTGGCGGACTGCCTCAGCATCCGTCCAAGACTACGCTCTCGGGATCATCAGAGAGAGATAGCTTGACAGCAGGGCCTTTCATGGAGTATTAAATACGATAGATTTCTTAATTCCTACCGGAATACTCGTGTATGAGAGTATCTCTCAGAGCAACCTATGGGATCATGGCTGCTGTTGACTTAGCGATGCATCTCGGAACAGCGCCTGTCCAAGCAAAATCAATTGCACGTCGACAAGCCATCCCTGCTCGCTTTCTTGAACAGGTCCTCCATGGGATGAAGAAGGCCGGCCTTGTGTCGAGCCTCCGAGGAGCTCAAGGGGGGTATGTGCTTTCGAAGAAACCGTCCGAGGTATCGGTCGTCGAGATTCTCGAGGCGCTCGATGGTCCACTTTCAACCCCGAGCGGCGGAGCTGGCCGTGCACAGGTGCGGCGACTCAACAAACCGGAACTTCTGCTCGGGAAGATTTGGGAGCAGGTCTATCAAGCGGAGCGCCATGTGCTCGAGGCCATAAGCGTGGAAGAATTAGCCGGGCAGCAACGAGTGCTCGATCAAGAGCGGTCGTTGATGTACCACATTTGAGGTCACCTATGAGTCGCACACCACTCAGTACGGTTCCCATAAAGACAGAGCCCATTCCTCCTGCCATCGCCGAGGAGATCGAGACTTTCGAGGCTGAGGCGATGCGCATGGTTTCCGGCGACGTCTCCGGCGATCTATTCAGGCCCTTCCGTCTCCAGTACGGCATTTACGGACAACGGCAAGCCGGTGTCCAGATGGTCCGTATCAAGATTCCCTTCGGCGGACTGACGGCGAATCAGCTTCGCCGGGTCGCAGAATTGACCGAATGCTATGCCACCGGTGTCGGGCATGTGACCACGCGCCAGGATATCCAGCTGCATTTTGTTGAATTAAAGGATGTGCCGGCCATCATGCGCGGGCTGGCGGAAGTCGGTTTGACCACTAGAGAGGCTTGCGCCAACACGGTCCGCAATGTAACGGCCTGTCACCTTGCCGGGATCTGTCAGGGGGAAGTGTTCGACGTGACGCCTTATGCGAAAACCATCGCGCTCCATCTTTTGCGAAATCCGCTCAACCAGAGTCTTCCTCGCAAATTTAAAATTGCCTTCTCCGGCTGCAAACAAGACTGCGCGCTCACACCGATACACGATATCGGACTTCTCGCTGCAAAGCGCGCGGATGGAACCATAGGCTTTCGAATGGTCGCAGGCGGCGGTCTCGGTTCGGCCCCCCGGCTCGCACAGGTCCTTCGGGAGTTCACTCCGATGGATGAACTCATCCCGAGCGTCGAAGCCGTGATTCGGGTGTTCGACACCTTGGGCAATCGAAAAAATCGCACGAAGGCCCGGATGAAGTTTGTGATCGAAAAACTGGGCTTCGAGGAGTTCAAGCGCCGCTGGGAAGAGGCCTACGTGTCGATGGGACATGCCCGTCCGACCCATGAGCCGATCAAGTTACTGTCGTATCCTGATGAACCCGTTCTCTTAATCATGCCGACGTCGAATGGATCGAAGCAGGCAGCGGTGCAGACCAACGGTCATGCTCAGGGTGTGCCAGCGGAGACGCCGTTTCAGATGTGGCGACGCACCAACGTTGTGCGTCAGAAGCAAGAGGGCTATGTCGCAGCAGTGACCAAGTTATTCATGGGCGACCTCACGACGGAGCAGATGCTTCTCATTGCCGATCTTGCGGATCGCTACTCCAATGGCAATATTCGGACGACGATCAATCAAAACATGATTATTCGATGGGTGCCGGAGTCGCGCATCGCCGATCTCTATGCCGATCTTGCCTCACAAGGCTTGGCTGATCCCGGGGCCGAATTGGTCGAAGATATTATCGCCTGTCCCGGCACCGACACTTGTGGGCTGGGGATCACGTCCTCAAAGGGGCTCGCGCGAGCGTTAGCAGAAGTATTCCCGGCTGGGCGGGTTCCTGAGGACCTGAATGATGTCAGTGTCAAGATCAGCGGGTGCCACAACTCCTGCGCCCAGCACCATATCGCCACGATCGGCTTGCATGGAGTAGGAAAACGCATTGGCGAGCACGTTGCGCCTTTCTATGAATTGCATTTGGGCGGGAGGGTCAACGGGACGGCGAAGATCGGACAGATGGTGGTCAAGTTGCCGGCCAAGAGCGTGTCGGCGGCGATCACGCACTTGATTGATGTGTATCGGCGTGACCGCCTCTCTGGCGAAGGGCTACCGGCCTTCATTGATCGTGTCGGCAAGGTCAAACTCAAGGATGAGTTGATCCCCTACACCATCGTTCCGTCCTTTCAAGATGATTCGACGTTCTACTACGACTGGGAAGGCGAAAAAGAATTTGTCTTGGAGGATCTCGGGCCTGGCGAGTGCGCAGGTGGCGCGCTTGAAATGATCGAGAACGGCATTCTCGAAGCCGACCAAGAGCTCTATCAGGCAAAGCTGCTTGTCGATAACCATCAATATTCCGTCTCGGTGAACAAGTCCTATCGCGCCGTGTTGGCCGCTGCCAAGGCCTTGCTGGTGACGGAAGGACTTGAACCTTCGACGGATGCAGAAACCTTCATCGAATTTGACGGCCGGATTGCACAAAAGGGCATCGTTCCGGCGATGTATCGGGAGTTGAGGAAGCGGGTCGGCGATTTAGGGCCCAAGGAGACAACGGGCGAATCGGCCCGCGACAAGATGGTGTTTGCTAAGGGGTTCGTCGATGCCTGTCGTGCCGCCACGGAGCAGATGGACAAAGATCTCAAATTGGCGCCAGTAGACAAGGCAGCGGGAGCCACAACCAGCGAAACGCCGGAGGTCAAGCCGGTTGTATTGTCTGTCGCCGTGCCTGCTGCGTCCGGCGCGCCGGTGTATGATCTGCGGGGGGTGGCCTGTCCGCTGAATTATGTGAAGACCAAGCTGAAACTGGAGATGATGGATGCGGGCGAATGTTTGGAAGTCTGGCTCGATGCGGGTGAACCCATTAAGAACGTGCCCCTGAGTTTGAAAAACGACGGGCATAAGTTGTTGCTGCAGGAACCACTCGAAGCCGCCGCGGCGCATTATCGGATTCTGGTCGAAAAAGTGGAGTGAGTCAGGAGTGGTCCAGGTCGGTCTGTGTTCCCGGAGCGCGCACGATGAAGCGGTGCCCGCTCGACGGGCGCAGTTGACTGACTCTGGCGCCGCTCCCGTGGGTGACGGGGTGAGCGAGAGACGGGAATGAAACTATCATCAGAAGAATTGAAAACCTGGGGTGAGTCGTTCGAGGCGAAGCAGCCACCAGAGATCGTGGCGGCTGTGATCGAGCGTTACGCACCGAAGATCGTGCTCGCCTGCAGTTTTGGGGCGGAGGATGTCGTGCTCGTGGACATGGTCCACCGCATCAATCCATCAGTGCCGCTCTTCTATCTCGACACGGAGTTTCTCTTTCCCGAGACCTATGCCACGCGCGATCGCGTGATCGAGCGTTATCAGCTCAAGCCAGAGCAGGTCATCCAGGTGAAGTCGTTGCTGACGCCGGAGGAGCAAGCCGCTCAGCATGGTGACGCGTTGTGGACGCGCCATCCCGATCGATGTTGTGAGTTGCGCAAAGTGGAGCCGCTCACCCGAGTGCTCAAGGGATTTGATGCATGGATTACCGGGATCAGGCGGGACCAGTCTCCCACGAGAGCCAATGCGAAGCTGATCGAATGGGACCAGAAATTTCAGTTGGTCAAAGCCAATCCGCTCGCGGAGTGGACGTGGGAGGATGTCTGGACCTACATTCGTGTCTACGAAGTTCCCTACAACGAATTGCATGACCGCCACTATCCAAGTATCGGCTGTACCCACTGCACGAGCCCAGTGATGCCCGGCGAAGACCCCCGCGCGGGGCGGTGGAAAAACTTTACCAAGACTGAGTGCGGGATACACAAGGCCCCGTAATGTCGATGCAGGAATTTATCGCAAAAATCGCCAAGGGGCCAAGGGCTGCCAAGGATCTCACCTGGGACGAAGCGAAGCGGGCGATGAAGGCGCTCATTGAAGGGGACGCCACGCCTGCGCAGGTGGGGGCCTTTCTCATAGCCATGCGGATTAAGATGGAGTCCGTCACCGAACTGGCCTCGATGACCGCAGCCGCGCGTTCCTATGTGGCGCCTGTGTCGATCCCGCGAGAACTCGGTGTCGTGGATCTGCCGAGCTATGCGGGGAAGCAGGAAACCTTCCATGCCCTAGCGGCCGCCGCTATCGTGGCCGCGTCGGCAGGCGCGTCGGTCTTGATGCATGGGTATGACGGGATTCCTGGTCGCGCGGGGAATGCCGGTGTGCTCAAGGCCTTGGGCTTGTCGATCGATATGGAACCGAAAGTGGCAGCAGAAGCGGTGACGAAGCATGGATTCGCCTACCTCGACATCGCCCTGTACCATCCTCCGGTCTATCGGTTCTTAGAGATGCGACAAGAGCTGGGAGCGCGGAACGTCTTTCATCCGATTGCGAGGCTCTTGAACCCAGCGCGGGCCTCGTCGCAAGTCGTCGGCCTGTCCCACCCTCCCCATTTTGAAAAGACCGCTGAAGTGTTGCGGATGCTGGCTTGCCCGCGGGCTCTGGTGGTCAGCGGCGTAGAAGGCGATCCGGAGCTATCGATTGCCGCCCTCACAAGGGTGCTGGAATTGCGAGACGAACGGATTACTCCCCTCTCGTTCGCGTCAAAAGATGTCGGATTACCGCTGGGCACGTCGCCCGACATGGCCGGTTTTCCGCCGAATCAGCGAGACAAGGAAGCGGATCTGCTCCGGCGGATTCTCCACAATCAAGTGCAGGGCGGGTCGTACAACTGGGTGGTGATGAACGCGGCGTTGATTCTGTATGCCGCAGGCAAAGGGGCGACATGGGCGTCATGCGTCCCTCTTGCGCGTCGAGTGCTCGAAGACGGGGCGGCGGCACGAAAGTTAGAGGAGCTGACTCAGGAGCCGGTGGGCACAGGCGTGACCGGCCGAACCCATTGACCATACGAGAGGATCGAGTCCGTGCGACATCTTCGTCAATTAGAAGACCAGAGCGTCTACATTCTCCGGGAAGCCTATAAGCATTTTGACAACCTGGCCATGCTGTGGTCGATGGGGAAGGATTCGACCGTGCTGCTGTGGTTGGCCAGAAAAGCCTTTTTCGGCCATGTCCCGTTCCCCCTTCTGCACGTCGACACAAGTTACAAAATCCCCGCCATGATCGAATATCGAGATCGAGTGGCCCGTGAGTGGGGCCTTAAATTGGTCGTGGGGCAAAACAAGGAAGCGCTCGCGGCCGGGATGAACCATACGCTGGGCCGCGTCAACTGCTGTACGGCCTTGAAAACCAATGGGCTTAAGCAACTGATCGAGCAAAAGGGCTATACGGGCATCATTCTCGGTGTGCGGGCAGACGAAGAAGGGACCAGGGCCAAGGAACGATACTTCTCGCCACGTGACAAACATGGCGACTGGGATTTCCGCGATCAGCCGCCGGAGCTCTGGGATCAATTCAAGACGACCTTTCCTCCTGGAACACACATCCGGATCCATCCCCTGCTGGATTGGACGGAAATCAATATTTGGGAATACATCAAGTCCGAGAACATTCCCTTCATTGATCTCTATCTCGACAAGGGGGACGGAACCCGCTATCGCAGTCTCGGCTGCGCGCCCTGCACATTCCCGATTAAGTCAAAGGCAAGCACGGTGCGCGAGATCATCGAGGAACTGCGGCACACCCGCACCTCCGAGCGTTCTGGAAGGGCGCCGGACAAGGAGAGCGAGGATGCTTTCGAGAAATTAAGACGTGATGGGTATATGTAACGTGGCTCCCAGCGAACAACTCAAAATCGTCATCGTCGGCCACGTCGATCACGGCAAGNNACGCCTCCGGTTTCGACTCGCCTCGGGCCTCGTTGGATAGCCTTTTTGATCATCCTCAACTAAGGCAAGACGATCTTGGACAATCAAACCCAGAAACCATCTGACAATCTGAACATCGTCATCGTCGGGCACGTGGACCACGGAAAGTCCACCTTGCTGGGGCGTCTCTATGCCGACACGGGATCGTTGCCGGATGGCAAGCTCGAAAAGGTCCAAGCCATCTGTCGGCAGCAGGGCAAGGAATTCGAGTATGCGTTTCTGTTCGATGCGTTTCTTGAAGAACAGGAGCAGGGAATCACCATCGATACGGCACGGACGTTCTTCGGCTGGAAGGGTCGGCACTACATCATCATCGATGCGCCGGGGCACAAGGAGTTCCTCAAGAACATGATCTCCGGGGCGGCCCGGGCCGAAGGGGCGTTGCTGCTGATCGATGCCTTGGAGGGCGTAAAGGAACAGTCCAAAAAACATGGCTATCTCTTATCGCTTCTGGGTGTACGCCAGTTTGTCGTCGTCGTGAACAAGATGGATCTGG
>PLBR01000086.1 GCA_003135435.1 Nitrospira sp.
CAATTCTGTCCCTCGGCACCACTCCTCACTTCTCATTTTAGATTGATGACCGACCGGCCCGGCCCATTCATGCGAGCGGATGGGCCCTGGGTCATTCCTCTTTGGGAAGCCGCGAAAAGTAGAATGTCGCGATGGCCACGGTCGCCGCCACATTGAGGGATTCTATGTCGCGGCTAAGGGGGATGGTAAATCGAGTGGTGGCCTGCCTGCGGATCTGAGCCGACAAACCGCGGCTTTCATTACCGACGGCAAGGACAAGTTTCCGTGGCACCTGATGAATCTCGTCGATCGGAACGGTCCTGTCCCCTGTCACTTCTGCTGCAAAAATCTGGCAGCCTTGCCGAATCAGCCCAGACACATCCTTGGCGACAAAGATCGGCAGCGCGAGCAACACACCGGTCGTGGCACGAACCACCTTGGGATGATAGACATCGGCGGAGTCCGGCGTGAGCCACAGGGCACTCGCGTTGAGAGCTGCCGCCGTTCGAATAATGGCCCCGACATTGGCGGGATCTTGTAGCTGCTCTCCAAAAATTCCCAAGACAGTCGGCTGCAACAAGATATTATCTTCATCCCATGTCGGTTGCCGCACCACAGCGAGGATGCCCTGCGGGGCATCCAGATCAGTCAATTTTGAGAACTGGAGGTCGGGACAGGAGTACTGTTGCGTCGAGGAGGCTAGTCGAACTCGTCGGTTGCCCTGCCCCTCTTTTGGCAAATAACCGTGAGCGGTCACGATGGTGAGAATCTGTTCGGGATACCGAGTCAGGAGATCTCGAACTGCGTGGCCGCCTTCGACCACAAAAACACCATCCTGTGCTCGTACGCGTCTATCGAGGAGGAGCTCACGAATGTGGGCCCCTTGGGAGCGCGTCAGAAGGGGGAGTGAGGCAGCCACGCTAGTCCGTCACAGTGGACAGAACTGGTTCAGCGACGCTTCCGCCCGGATGCGGCTTCGGCAGCACGAATCCGTTGGGCTCGCGCCTTCGCTCGTTTGAGCGCAGTCAACTTCCCTCTGGTTCGATCCTGCTCGTGCTGAAGCTTGTCGAACTGAGACTTGAGATGGAGCTTTTCTCGCTTGTGAAGTGTGGCACATTCTTCTTGAGAAAGCTGGATCCAATCTCCACAAGTCCGAGCCCGCTTGATCCGCTGTTCCAACGACTCGCGTAACTGTTTGGAACGCATGCTTAAGAGTGATTTCAAGGCGTCCTTGCGCCGCTGAACTTCTTCTTCTTCTGCGATAATTCCGCGAATATCTGTTCCTAACATGCTACGCCTCCTCACTGGATCGAGAATGAACTAGGACGCGCATTATACCTGATTTCATCGCTCATCTGCCACCGAGGGAAATTACGCATAAGCCATTGTGTTTCAAGGTGTATCAGCCCTAGCCCGACACATGGAGGTTGCGGAGAGAGCCCCAATTTCAGTATTATCGCGCCATGGCGCTCGGACAACAGATTCAAGCCTGGCGTATCTTGCGAGGTCACTCGGTCGACGACTTGGCAGCCGAGTCGCATCTTCTGCCTCACGTATTAGAGGAAATTGAAGCGGAAGAGGTTGATCCATCTGCCTCGCTACTCGAAGCGCTCGCTGCCGCCCTGAAGATCCCTCCGGCCTGGCTCTTTAACCATCCGACCTCGTTTCGTACCTTGTTTGACGATCCAGAGGAGGATGAGAGTTCCACACCCACAGGCCCCGATCCAGTCACAGAACGAATTCTCGCCGGATCACGGATGGAACGTTCGCTGTACGTCCTACTGACGGCTATCATACAAAGCGGCGAACCGAAGTTGCTCCGTGCAGCGGAAGTGAATTTGCGTAGCCTCGTCAAACAAGCCAAACAGGCGACGATCCCCTGGCAGAACCGCCCATCGGGCCACTTCGAACCACCGAGCGATTAGCAGGACACTGAAAAAGTCTGCCAGCAGCGTTCTCGCATCGTTCAGACCCTCAACGTACCACGAGGGTACGCCTCGGGCCTTCACTCGCTGGGCCTTGCTGGACAGCCTTTTTGAGCGCCCTGCATACGAGCGACGATCTCACCATGCCGATCTCACACTCACAATACCTGAAGAATGAAACATTTCAGGTAGCGCGTTTCGGGCATGGTGGCCAGGATGGGATGGTCGCTGGCCTGTCCACGCTGTTCAAGCAGGCGGACCTGCCGCTTCGCATCTCGTGCAGCAAGGCGGATACCAGTCCACAATTCCTGTTCAGTCACGTGGTGGGAGCACGAGCTCGTGACCAGGAATCCTTCCGGCTTGGTGAGTCGCATCCCAAGCAGATTCACATCTTTATATCCAGCCAGGGCACGAGGCACGGCCTGCTTACTGCGGGCAAACGCCGGGGGATCGAGCAACACCAGGTCATAGCGGCGCCCAGCCCGTTCCAGCTTTCGCATCTCCTCAAACGCATCGGCCGATCGATAGACACAACGATCATCCACCTTGTTTAACGCCGCGTGGTTGCGCGCGAGCGCCAGAGCCTCCTCACTCACATCCAGCCCTTCGACCGACTTCGCTCCCGCGAGCGCCGCATGAATCCCAAAGGCTCCAGTATGTGCAAACACCTCCAACACCTCCGCGCCGGACGCGAACCGCGCTGTCACCAGTCGATTTTCTCGTTGATCGCAAAACCAACCGGTTTTCTGCCCTCGTTCGATATCGACGAGAAATCGAGCCGGCCCCTCCTGGATATCGACCGTCGTCGCACCACCCCCTCGGAGAAATCCTCTCTCCACCGACAGCCCCTCCAGCGTGCGACTCTTGGCATCGTTGCGCAGATACACTCGCATGGCTCCGGATTCCTGACACAGGAGATCGGCCAGTAGGTCTTTCCGGCGGTCCATGCCGGAGGACAGGGTCTGCATGACCAACACGTCGTCATAACGATCCACAATCAAGCCCGGCAATCGATCCGCTTCTCCATAGATAAGGCGATACGCATTGGTGCCGGTGACCACCCGCTGACGCAGTCTGACGGCCTGCGCGAGTCGCCTCCTCCAAAACTCTTCTGTAATGGGTTCGTCTTCGAAGGTCAGGATCCGCACGCGGATCTTGGACGCAGGATTGTAGAGGCCCCTGGCGTAGAATCGTCCATTCGGCGCCATGACATCGACCACATCGCCTGAGACCAGTTCGCCGCTGACCTCCTCGACATAACCGGCATAGATCCAGAGATGCCCCAACGCATCGACCGCGCGCGTGCGAGAGAGCCGGACGCGCCCGCGTGGACTGTCATCCTGAAGAGTCATTGCGTACTTATCCAATGGCGCGAACCGAACGTCAAGCCCCTCCTGGCACATCTGCTTACTTGACGGCTGACCCGGGCTGTGGTTTGCTGCAAGCGCGCGTCATACAACCGCATATTTTCCGCTCCATGAACCAGGAAGCCCAACAATGACACGAACACCGACCATCGGTTCCGCCGTGATCGATCGGCTCCACCAGTTGGGGGTCCGTCATATCTTTGGAATCCCCGGCGACTATGTTCTCAGCCTCTACCAATTGATCGAAGCCTCACCGATTCAACATATCGGGACCACGCGTGAGGATTGTGCGGGGTTTGCAGCCGATGCCTATGCGCGCATCAACGGCATCGGCGCGGTCTGTGTGACCTATTGCGTCGGCGGACTCAATACCGTGAACGCGATCGCCTGTGCCTATGCCGAGCGATCGCCGGTGGTGTTGCTCACCGGATCACCGGGACTCTCAGAGCGTATTCGCACGCCCTTCATGCACCACATGGTGAGGGATTTTTCCACGCAACGCGAGGTCTTCGAGAAGATCACGGTGGCCGCCATCTCGCTGGATGATCCTTCAACCGCTGAACGAGAAATGGATCGGGCCTTTGCGGCGCTGTTGCGCTATCGACGCCCGATCTACATCGAAATCCCTCGCGATCTCGTCCATACGCCGCTGGCAAGCCCGTTACGACTATTATGTCTCGACGACGAGGCAAGCGATGCCGCCGCGCTGGACGAAGCCATCGCCGAGGTCCGCGCTATGTTGGCCTCGGCCAGCCGCCCGGCTATCTTAGCCGGTGCAGAGATCGGACGATTCGGCCTGCAAGATGATCTGACTCGCCTGGTCGAACGGCTCAATGTCCCAATCGCCTCGACCCTGCTGGGCAAATCTGTGATCCGTGAAGACCACCCACTCTATGTCGGCGTGTACGGCGGACTCATCGCGCGTGACGAGGTCCAAGAGTTCATCAATGAATCTGACTGCCTGCTGATCCTGGGGTCGATCTTATCTGATGTCGAAGATCTCGATGCCGATTCGCCCTTGCTCTCGGAAGGCCGCACGATTCACGCGACAGCCGATCGGGTGGCCATCAAACACCATCGCTACGATGCGATCCGGTTTCAAGACTTCGTGCGGGCACTAGTGACCAACCCTCTCCCTTCGTTTCCTTCCCGCCCCCTGCCGGCACCGCTCCCCATAGCACAAGGCACGATTGCGCCGGATGCCCCCGTGACTTTGAATGGGCTCTTCCGCCACCTCGATAGTCTGTTGGATGAACACACCCTCGTGATTGCCGACGTCGGAGAATCGCTCTTTGCAGCGGCCGATCTCCACGTCCACCGGCGGTTCGAGTTCCTCTCTCCAGCCTATTACACCTCGATGGGATTTGCGGTCCCGGCAGCCGTGGGCGCTTCGTTTGCCGATCCCACGCTTCGACCGATCGTGCTGGTCGGCGACGGCGCGTTTCAAATGACGGGAACGGAACTCTCGACCGCCGTGCGGTATGGTCAGACGCCGATCATCGTCGTGCTGAACAATCGAGGCTACTCCACTGAACGGGAGATTCTCGAAGGCCCCTTCAACGACGTCCACGAGTGGCGCTATGAACGGATCTGCGAGATGATCGGAGGCGGAGTCGGCACGAGGATCGCAACCCAAGGGGAGTTCGAACGAGGACTCACCGCCGCCTTAGCCGATCCCAGCAACCTGCATGTCCTGAATGTACTGCTCGATCCAGCCGATCGCTCGGCCGGCATGGTCCGACTGGCCCATCGGCTCGCCAAACGACTTTCCACCGATCGCCCTTAGCATGTGCGGTTTGTCTGGTTCATCTGGCTAGTCTGGTTCAACCAAATAAACAAGACAAACCAAACAAACCTAGCAACCATCTTTAAGGTGAAGGGTTTTCCTACCATCTACTTCACCTCTCACCCGGTTCGCTCCCAGAACATCCAACGTTTGGAACATTCTCTAGTGGCACATCACCTGCACAATTGTTGTAATATATGAAGCAACGCTGCCATAGTGAATGCGGCATACGTCTTTGACGCCCGCTCCTGATCCCGCTGCATATCATTGCCAGGCCCTGCAGTCGACTCGCTCATCGGAGGCCCCAATGTCAGACTTCTACCAAAACGGTGTCGTCACGGTGCTTCATCGCCTCGGACAGCCGAACGTCGACCAACTGGAGCGAGAGTTGGCGCGCTATGGGCGCGTCAATCCCATCGCCCTGGTCCTCCCCTCCCTCTATGCTGAATTGGGACGCCCGGCATTGAAGGCCATCGTGGAAACTCTCAAGAATGTGTCGTACCTCAACGAAATCGTCATCTCGTTGGATCGCGCCTCGGCCTTGGAATTTCGCCTGGCTAAACAATTCTTTTCCGTACTCCCTCAGCGGGTGCGTCTCATCTGGAATGACGGTGCGCGCATCCAAGCCATTCTCAAGGTCTTGGTCGGTCACAACCTCGATATTGGCCTGCAAGGCAAGGGACGAGGCTGTTGGACGGCCTTTGGCTATGTGCTGGCCAGAAACCACAGTCAGGTCATCGCACTCCACGATTGCGATATCACAAGCTACAACCGGGAGTATCTGGCACGCCTGTGCTATCCCATCGCCAACCCGAATCTCGGTTATGAATTCTGCAAAGGCTATTACAGCCGCGTAACCGACCGTCTCCATGGGCGAGTGACACGCCTGTTCTTCACCCCCATGATCCGAAGCCTCCAACAGCTCGTGGGACCTCACGCGCTCCTGACGTTTCTCGACAGCTTTCGCTACCCTCTGGCCGGCGAGTTCGCCATGGTGCGGGACCTGGCCTGGACCAACAGAATTCCAGGTGACTGGGGTCTCGAAATTGGTGTCCTCGCGGAGGTCTACCGGAACTGTGCCTTGCGTCGCATTTGCCAAGCCGATATTGCGGATGCCTATGACCACAAACACCAAGAACTCTCGGATCACAATCCCGATGCCGGCCTCCTCAAGATGTGCGTCGACATCACGAAATCGCTCTTCAGGAATTTGGCGAGCGAAGGCGTCATCTTATCTGACGGGGTCCTCAAGACCTTGCGAGCGACGTATTTGCAAGCCGCTCAGGAAGCGATCAGCCGCTACGAAAACGACGCGGCCATCAACAGCCTCACATTTGATCGACACCAAGAACGGACGGCTGTCGAAGTCTTCTTGAAAGGCATGAAACTGGCTACCGACGGGTTTCTCGACGATCCGCTTGGCGTCCCCATGATTTCCAACTGGAGTCGAGTGACCCATGCCGTGCCCGATATTTTCGATCGCCTGGTCGACGCCGTCGAAGCGGATCACGCCTGGGACCCCACGTCTGAACCGGTAGCCACTTCGTCATGAACACCGGTCGCACACCACTCACTGCACCGACTGAAGCACGGCTTCAGGATATCGATTCGGCGGAGATTCTCGTCGGGATTCCAAGCTACAACAACGCGGACACGGTCGGACATGTCGTTCGGGCCGTGAGCGTGGGCCTCGCCAAACACTTCCCTAGCCGTCGGGCCGTCCTGGTCAACTCCGACGGCGGCTCTTCAGATGGGACACCGGCCATCGTCGCCCGCACCGCCGTCGACTTCCAGCACCTCTTCATCGGCGACCAGCAAAGCGTCCTGCATCGGATCGTCACGCCCTACCATGGCATTCCCGGAAAAGGCAGTGCCTTTCGGACGATCTTCGAGATTGCACGACGACTGAAGGCCAAGGCCTGCGCAGTCGTCGATGCGGATCTCCGCAGCATTTCACCGGAATGGATCGAACTGTTACTCCGCCCAATCATGGAAGAAGGATACGACTACGTCGCACCCTACTATCTGCGCCACAAATACGACGGCACGATCACGAACAGTCTCGCCTACCCGCTCACCAGGGCCCTTTACGGACAACGGATCCGCCAGCCCATCGGCGGGGAGTTTGGCTTTTCCGGTGCACTTGCGGCCCACTATCTCGACCAACATGTCTGGGAATCGGAAGTGGCGCGGTTCGGCATCGATATCTGGATGACGACGGAGGCCATCGCCAGCGGCGCACGGGTCTGCCAAAGCTTCCTCGGCGCAAAAATTCATAATCCGAAGGATCCTGCTGCCGACCTCTCGGCCATGTTGATGCAAGTGATGGGAGCGCTCTTTGCCTCAATGGAACAGCATGAAGGCCTCTGGTCCAGGCAGAAGGGATCGCAAGCGGTTCCACTCTTTGGATTTCCCTACGAGGTCGGAGTCGAACCGGTCCATGTCAACGTGGAGCGGATGGTGTCGCACTATCGACAGGGCCTCACCGATCTTGAACCCATCTGGCGGCAGATCTTGGCCAACGACACGTTCACTCAGTTGCGCGACCTCCAGGGGGCCTCCGGCACTGACTGTCGTATCCCCGATGAGTTGTGGGTCCAGGTCGTCTACGATGCAGCCACCGCATACCACAAGCGAATCATGCCGATCGAACACCTCCTGAAAGCCCTAACCCCCCTATACTTAGGTCGAACCGCCTCGTTCGTCCATGCCACCCAAGGGCTGACGTCCACGGAGGCAGAGCAGAAAATCGAAGCCTTGTGCCACACGTTCGAACGAATGAAACCCTATCTGGTTGAACGTTGGCAACCGCCGGCGCTGCAACCCGCAGCGCCGGATCTGTTGCACCACGCGACCACCGACGCAGGAGGTGAGCATGAATGACTTCATTAACCAGGCGCTTCTAAAGCCGTTGGAACTCCTCGGACGCCAGCTGCTGACCGTGCTCCCCAATGTGCTCGCCATGGGCATTATCCTGCTTGGCGGCCTCTTCACCGCGTGGGCGTTCGGTTTCTTCGTCGAACGGCTGTTTCGCGTGATCGGATTCGACCATCTCTGCGATCGGCTGGGGATGAATGCGGCACTCCTGCGGGGAGGAGTCAAGACCGATCCCTCTCGCCTCGTCGGTCGCAGCATCTATTGGACGGTGATTGTGCTGGCCTCGATCGCGGCGTTAGGAGCCCTGAACCTGACTCCGATCAACCAGTTCGCCCAGTCACTGCTGGCCTATGTACCCCATCTGGTGACGGCAGCGGTCATTCTCCTGGCCGGGTACTTTCTCTCGAACTTTGCATCCCAGGCCGTCCTGATTGCCGCCGTCAACGCCGGACTGCCTCCCGCCCGACTCATCGCAGCCTGTTCCCGCTGGGGGCTCCAAGTCCTCGCGGGCGCCATGGCGCTGGAACAACTCGGCATTGCCCAACACATCGTCGTCGTGGGATTCGGCATTACCTGGGGAGGAATCGTGCTGGCCGGCGCGATTGCATTCGGACTCGGCGCAGCCGATCTCGCGAAAGAGTTTTTAGAACGCCGGCTGGTGGCCCGATCCAAATCCAGCAGGGACGATGATCTACATCACTTGTAACGGCGCAAGACCATGCCCAATTTGATCGTCTTTACAGACTTGGATGGTTCGCTCCTGGACGGCACGACCTATTCCTACAAGGCGGCCACACCAGCCCTCACTGCACTCCGCGAGCAAGGCATTCCGCTCGTGCTGGTGTCGAGTAAAACGCGCGCGGAAATGGAACCACTTCGACAATGCCTCGACCATCGTGACCCCTTTATTGTCGAAAACGGCGGCGCGGTGTTTATTCCTCCTGGCCTCTTCGACTTCCCCTTGGAACGCATGCGAACCAGATCTCCTTACCAGGTCATCGAATTAGGCCTTCCCTATCACATGCTGCGAGAAGTGCTGAAACAAATTGAAGATGCGGTTGAAACGCCGTTACAGGGCTTTGGCGACCTGTCGGTAGAATCCATCATGCAGATGACCGGACTCCCACATGCCGACGCCATCCTGGCCAAGCAACGGGAATACGACGAGCCCTTTCTCCTGCAAGGCCCTCAGGCGCTCATCGAAGAAGTCTGCCGGCAAATCGTCACCCGAGGCCTTCGATGGACAAAAGGGGGACGGTTATTTCATCTGATGGGGGAGAACGATAAGGGGGAGGCCGCTTCCATGCTCATACGCTGCTACCATCGCCAACAACGCATGCGCGGACAGGCGGAGCGGATCGAAACGGTTGGGATCGGGGACAGCATCAACGACGCCTCCCTGCTCGCAATGGTGGATTATCCGATTCTCGTCCAGAAACCAGACGGATCCTATGACTCTGATATCCACCTGTCTGGAATGATTCGTGCGGCCGGCATCGGGCCGGTGGGATGGAATGAAGCTGTCCTGGAACTATTGGCACAGGTATCGTAGTGGGAACCGCCTGAACCCGAATCACGACTGAACGATCCGTCAGCCAAAGCTCATGGCCAAACTCCTTGCCAAGACCCATCATGAGAATGTCTCAGCCGTCCGTCTGTTCTAACAGGATGCTGAGAAAGTCCGCTCGCTCGGAGAAGGCTGAGACTAAGGTTGAGGTTCAGATTAAGAACGTCAGCTCTTCGCTCAACCTCGACCTCAGCCTACCTCGCTTGCTGCAGCCTTGTTGGAGCAATGCGCCAGGCCCCCTCGCTGCGAAGGCCATCTAGCCAGGACTATTCATGAATAATCCAAGCTAGGTCCGGGAGGCAGCCACTGATTGGGTGACTGTCATCGACTCGATGATCGCCGACTATCAGTGCCAATATCTCCCCATGATCTCATCAATCCTCTTCAGGATTAATGATATGGAGGCCCGCCGAATGACAAGCCGTCAGCAATTGCGTATCGGCACTGACGACAGTCAGCCGCAAGGGCTTGAGTTCCAACGCCAGCGCCAGATGCAAGACCTGTGGTGACCGGAGCGCAGGATACTCCAGCGCAAGTTCTTTGGTCGCTAAGTATGTCTGCATCGTCGGGGCAATGAACTGGTAGAGACCCTCCTGCGACTCTCTCTCGAACTTATGAATCACCGAGTAACAATCGTCCCGGGTGATCTCTCCATGGTGGGCTCGATTCGAGAATGCCGTATAAAAATCGGTCACGGACCACGTCGGCACAATCGCCACTTTGCTCCGCTTCACCATGAGCCTGCTGATGATGCGTGTGCCGCGCTCCATGCTATACCGTTTCACCAGAGCTGTTGAGTCGAAATAGTAGTATGGCATGCGATCACACTCTCCCCTTCAGAATGATGGCGGCCAAGGGGCCCGACATTTTCGAGAGCCGATCTTGGAGTTCATCCAGCGGCAGCTCGTCATACCCCTCCTTACGGAACTTGTCGGCCAGGTTGCCCTGATTGAACGACGCCGTGTCGTTCTTAAGCCGCTCACCCAGCCGGCGTTTCGCCAAGCGACTGGGAACCCTCTGATGTGTGACCGTCAATCCGCGGCCACGGCTGCGTGGTGCACGAGTTGATGTTCGTCCTGCTTCCGACTTCGATTTGGCCATATCCTTCCTCTCTCTGCATTAGTGGGGCGCTGACGCCGGCGTAGAGACCAGCCCGTCCCGCGGACATCCCGCTGGCTGGCTCGCCTGTGCCGGCAGTTCCGACTCTCCATATACATGCGCCGCAATGGCCTTCGCCACATCGGCAGAAAACTCTTGCTGCATGACACGCACAACTTTGGCTGTGGCCTCACGCTCCGACAAATGGCCTTCCTTTCCACCCTTTGACAAGGCGCCGACCACCCGCTGGCTGGTCAAATCCACAACTTCGAAATCGCTGCACCAGCGCACGAACTTGAACTGCGGATCGCGCACGTCAATCGGCCATACCCGCACCACGCCCTGCACAAGCAGCTCCGGGGATGGACCGCTGGAATCACCGCCCATTGAACGATCCCCTCCCCATGGCCGACTCGTGACTTGCAGTCCTTCCTTCAGTAGTCCCTCCGTCAAGGCACGTTGCGCCGGTTCAGCCTGATCGCCGGTCACCGCAACCGCCAGCACCAGATTCGTGGCAAGGAACTGCTCGAGTTCGTGCGTGAGTTCGCTCACGCGGTAGGCCGCAGCGGTACCCTGCCCGCTCGGTCGAATCACGCGAAGGTCGGCATTATAGGTCTCCCGCAGCACCAGATTTCTGGCAGCCCGTCTCAGTGCCCTGACTTTGGCCAGCTTATCTGAGGAGCGATGGGCCTCCTCGACATCGTCTCTGATCGATTGGTCCAAGTCGGTAATCCGTTCCATGAACGCGGTCTCTGCCTGAGGCCGATGCATCCCCGCCAATGCATAATGGACTCCTTTGTGCACATCGACCCACCGGTCGACGATCCGGACGTTCTCCAAGACTTTTTCGGTCGACACACGGGTCAGATTGTCGAGCGTCAAACGTCGTTCAGCGCTGCTGTGTCCGCGCTGCTCGATTACCAGATACGACTCCCAGTCTTTCGCTTGCGCACTGACCTCGGCTTTGAAAATACGGGCCACCGCTGCATAGGCGTGATCCTCAGCTGCCGCGAGACTCTCCGCCTGTCCCACGCCAACGAGATATTGCCCGGGCGGATAGGCGGCACTCACCCCATCGATCCAGTCTGGTTTCGCTTGTCCTCCAAACCATGCACAGCCGGATAGTGCGACCAACGCCATCAGGACCATCCCGATTCGGCGCACGAACCGCGATCCGTCTATCATGGCATCACCCGTTGAATGAGCACGGCTGTCTCGCCTGACCCGAGAGACAGGGTCCGCATGGCCTCAGGCTTCAGAGTGTCATGAGACCCACCGTCTGACTGGCTCTGCACCTGGTAGCGGCCAGGTGGAACCCAGACCCGCGCGAGATGGATTTCATCGGGCAACGTCTGCCAGCTCCGCTTGTCGGCTTCTTCTGACGCCACCGCGAGTCCTTTCGTCAGCAGCCCAACGAGAAGACCGACCCACGGCCCCGCATTTTTCCCCGATGCCTGCTGAGCACTTCTCATCGTTGCCTCGGCCAGCGCGAACTTCGTGGCGGCACGGGCGAGAGCCTTGCCGGTTATTACAGCCATTCGTTCCGATAGCGCCTTACCTGCCAAGGCCGTCACGTTATGCACCAACTCAGTATTCAGCGCCACCCGCGTGCCATTGTCCTGGATGAGACTCACCCTATCGACAGGCACTTGCGTCTTCTGCGGAACGAGCCGTGGCAAGGCCACGCGAACGACACGTCCGTTAAGCCCGTACAAGACCGTGTCTACCCCCCGATTGGACTGCCGATTCGACTGAGAAAACCCGCGATTGAGGAGCACCAATTGGAGTGCATCAAGACTGATCGGCAGGTCAAGAAACTGATCCTCCTTGCGTGGCGCGCGGCCATTATAGCTGATCACGACAACTTGAGCGAGTTGTTGCAACGCCTGACTGGTCTCCCACCTGCTATCGGGAAACAGCTGTTGGTACTCGGCCAATTCTTGAGTGAAGTGGAGTGCCTCGGCAGTTCGTAACAAATCTTCCCGAAGCTGGGACGGAACAGCCGTGTGTGACCATGCGCGGGTGGCATCAAAGGTCTCATACGCCTTCCGATAGGCAATAAACGCATTATTCACATCGCCGGTACTCTCATAGAGGATGCCGCTCAGATAGCGCGCAAGGCCGTCATCCCGATAGGCATTCTTCTCCTGGGTTCGATCCGACAGGACGTTGAGCCGCTGGTCAATACGCCGGGCTTCGACCAGCGCATCTTGCCACTCACCCAATACCGCATAATTGAGTGCCTTCAGTACATTGATCAACACCTGTTCGTAGGAGTCACCTTCATAGAATAACGCCGTGTCATTCGTCATGAACGCAAGAGATTCCGTTCGAATCTTTCTCGTGTAGAGACGATCCAGCTCCTCCTCAGCCTGTTCCAATACGGCGTTGCTCTGCTGATAGTCGCCGGCGAGTTGAAGGGTCATCCCTCGATCCATGCCATAGAGCACATGGCTTTTTTCGCCATACTCCTTTTCAGCCTGCTGAACGATGGCATCGGCGCCCTTGGGGTCGTGGGCGCGAAGACTCGATTCGATGAGGAGATACCGGTTGACCGAGGGGCCGCATCCGGCAAGCAGCATGAACGCGACCACGGCAAAGAGAGACTGGGTGGAAATACAAACGCCCCACCGTGCCGGAAGAAAGGCGGTGGGGCGTGAGGCAAGAGGGCTCAACGGAGGTCGTGGAGCCTAAAAGATGGAACGTTTCTTTTCGACGACTTTCTTGATCTTTTTCTGACCGAACCAGACCTTGGCGTTGCTCTCCAAATCCACCATCTGCAGATCGACCTGGTAGAACACTGCCTTCGTCCCCTCGGCCTCGTCAAGGATCGTCGCAATGGTGCCCCTCATCATGTAATCAGCACCGATCTCTTTTCCCGGCGCTTTCTGCGTATCCTCTCGCGCATACATCGCTTGCTCTTTGCGCTCGGTGCGAAGTTCCTCACGATCTCCCTTTCCTTCCACAAAGGTGACCTTCTGGGAGTTCGAGAGTTCACGCTCAAGATCGGCCACAAACGTGTTGACGTTTATATGTTCATGGCTGCTGTTCTGGATGGTCCCGACGACGACGACCGGTTGACGATGCTTCGAACCGGAGAAGTTGTTGAGCCACGGATACTCCAGCGCCTCTTTGACCATGGACTCCGCGACAATCCTGGAGTCGGTATCGTTCCAACGGCCGCTCAGATCCGTGACGACCCCGGAGTCGACCCTGGTAATTTTGGTCTCCTGTGCACAGCCAGCCAGCGACAACACCATCAGCGCAACGAGCCCGATTCGTCCTCGATCCATCACGATCACGCGATACCTCCTCACAGATACAGCAATTAGCGGTCAATCAATAGGAGTCTTTACCGCGGCGCCCGTTTGTCTTCTTCTTTCTCAAGCCGATCAAAGAGCTTATCGGCATTCTTTCTGACGTAATCGCGAACCTGCGCGTTGAGTTCCTTCGCCTGCTCGAGATTATTCTTCATCTCCTCGAGATTCAGCTTGGCCAACACATAGTACGTGTTCGTTTTGTCATCCTTGTAGCGCTCGATGGGACGCACGCCGCTGAGGGTCGTGGTCGTCACCGTCTTAATGGCCCGCTCGACATTCTGCTCTTCCGTGTTCTTGGTAAAGTCTCCGGCCGTCGTGGAGGCCGCATAGTCGCGCATCAAGTAGCCGGTATAGGTTTCAAAGGTCTTGGCGATTTCAGCTCTGGCACGATTTTCAGCGGTGTCCCAGGCCAGCGGCTCGTTCCGAACACCAGTCACAGACCCGACGCCATAAAAGCCTTTACTGTCTTTCTCGTTAAACGCCCCTGACCCTTGCTTCACCCACTTCGGAGGACCGCCGCAGGCAGCAAGTCCGATCATCAGGGCGATAGCCACTCCTCCCCCGATCAACCTCGACCTGAACCCCAGTACCCTATTCATGCGCATGCCTCCTTAGTGATGATCAGGACGGTGAAACGGCGACGTATCAGCAGCAGATGCAGCGACACACGTTCGAGAATTCACACAAAATCATGCTACCATGCACCCCTAATCCAGTCAACGCAACAGACGGCCGCTGGTTGACTGTCTCACTGTTCCCCTAAAGGAGGAAGCCCGTGGCAGACGTTCAGATTGATGACGGTATCATTAAGATTCTGAGTCTGGAAGTTCAAGATCCCAAAGCGGCCGCAGTCCTCGCCGAATATCCTCAAGTCCGCTGGGCAGAAATTACGCGGAAGGCAGTAAAAATCGGGTTGGGGTATCTCAAGGGCGGCGAAAGAGCCTAGCGGCAGGCTGCTGAAAAAGTCCGCCAGCGTCGTTCTCGCATCGNNCCTCAACGTACCCCAGAGGGTACGTCTTCGGCTCTTCACTCGCTGCGGCCTTGCTGGACGGCCTTTTTGAGCAGCCTGCTACGACTACGGCTTTGCGGGGGTGACAGAAGCGGCGGGTGGTGACTGTACAACAGCAGCTCGGGCACGGGCATGGTTCCCCCCGAGTTCGAGATAGCGCGTGAACGCCTCAACCGATTTCGGCTGGTCCTTCATCTCGTCGGCGTAGAGGATGCCCAGCGAGAAATAGACATCGACATAGTTGGGATTGACCACCAGCGCCTCCCGCATGGCACGCTCCGCCTCTGCATACTGCCCGCGCTTTTCGTAAATCAACCCGAGCGTATACTGAGAATCCGGGTTCTTCGGCGCATACTGCATAGCCAACTTCGCCGCCGACAACGCGTCGTCAAGGTTCGGCAGCACTTCTAGCAGCACATAGCTTTTGAGCACATAGGCGTCGCCGAACGTGGGGTCGTATTCCAGCGATTTATTCAGTCGCTCCAACGCTTCCTTCGACGATTTCCCGGTTTGGAGAAGCGCGAACGCCTGTTCATACTGCATCTTCGCAGCCTGTCGTCGTTCGGCGGAAGACTGGGGCTCTGCCCCCATGATAAAGGCGGCCTTTCGGCCCTCGATCAACACCGTATCCCCATCCCCTTCAAGCTGCACAAAGACGGGATGTTGGGCGCCCTTCGACCGTTCAAGGACTTGTTGCTTCACATAGTCTCCGACTTCCGAGGCCATGAGCCATCCGTTTTTATTACGATCCGCCATGCCACTCAGCCCATTCACTAGTACCTGCACGAAGAGACTCCTCCCATTCTCCTGACTCAACGACTCACCCTTGTCGCCCGCCGTCAATACTTGCACGGCTCGCCGCTCTGTATCGTCTTCCGGGGCCAATCGTCCTTCGAGGGACAGTGGCTGAGCCGTGCTCACCTCCCACCCGCGGACCGCGGCATTCAAGAAGAAGAGGGTATGTTTGGATGCGCTACGCCGACTGAACTCTTTCAGCTGTTCAAACGTCACCGATTTGGACACATTTCCCATCTGCGCATCCCAGGGAACGAGATACCCCAGTTCCTTGCCGGCAAGGTCCTGCGTGACACCCGCATGTCCGACGAAATAGAGCACGAGCCGATCATGTCGACCCACTTTGCGGGGCAAGAAATCCGAGAGCGTCTGCTGAAGACGGCGGAAACTCACATCCTTGTCGTAGAGTTCAACGACCTCGTCGAAGCCCAGTTGGCGGAACGCCTGGGCCACCGCTTTGGCATCCTCAATCGCGCCGGGAATTTTCGGGGCCAGGAGATAGTTCTCCACCCCGATGACAATGGCCCACGACTTGTAATACAGCCCTTCCGGCTTCCCCAGTTGGGCGTACGCCGATGGCGGACAGAACATCACCACCAGCGAGTATGCGAAAAGTGCGAGAAGGAACGACCACGGTTGTCGGTGCACGATCGGCAACATCAATTGGACCGGCCTCAGTGTGTGACGCGTGTTAAATTCACCGTACTCTCGCCTTTACGCGACTGTCAAGAAACGGCAGACCGAGGTCTAGCAGTATGCTGAAAAAGTCCGCCAGCGGNNCTTTTTGAGCATCCTGCGTGGTGTACTGCTGTTATCCTAGACGTGCAGACGAGAGAAACTCGGCGCCCCCCACAGCGTTTTTCCGCAGCCTGCTAGGCGCAGCCGCAGGGCTCCGACGTGGCCCTGCATTCTCCCTCTCCCGTACCAAGGTATGGTTGAGTTCCCCCCCGCCCCTCCAGCATAATGGCGAGGTTTTGCTTCGCATCTCGATCTATGGAGTCATCGCACCATGTCAGAGAAAATCGATACTCTCCTCAAGGAAAGTCGCGTGTATCAGCCGACCGCTCAGACCAAAGCCGCGGCGTATATTCAAGACTACGAGAGCGCCTACAAGAAATCGATTGCCGACCCTGAAGGCTTCTGGAGCGACGTCGCCAAGGAACTTGAGTGGTTCTCCCCCTGGACCAAGGTTCTGGAATGGAATTATCCCTGGGCCAAGTGGTTCGTCGGCGCCACCTGCAACATTGCCTATAACTGTCTGGACCGTCACGTCAAAACCTGGCGCAAGAACAAGGTCGCCATCATCTGGGTCGGCGAGAACGACCAAGAGCGGGTCATCACCTATGGCGAGCTATACCGACAGGTTAATCGTTGTGCGAATGCGCTCAAGAAACTTGGGCTCACGAAGGGAGACCGAGTCACAATCTACCTTCCAAAAGTTCCCGAACAGATCGTTGCCATGCTCGCCTGCGCACGCATCGGCGTCATTCATAGTGTGGTGTATTCCGGATTCAGCGCCCCAGCCCTCGCGAACCGCATTCAGGACGCCGAAGCCAAATTGGTCATTACCGCCGACGTCGGGTTTGACCGGGGAAAGGTCCTCAACCTCAAGCCGGTGGTCGACCAAGCCGTAGCCAATTCCCCCACCGTCGAACGGGTCGTAGTCTTACGACGGCAGACTCCGGGGATGAGCTTATCCTCGCCGAAGGAAATCGATTGGCACGACTGGCTGAAGGACGAGAAGACGGTCTGCGAGGCCGAGCATCTGGATGCAGAACATCCGCTGTACATCCTCTATACGTCCGGCACCACCGGCAAACCCAAAGGCGTGGTCCATGTCCACGGCGGCTACATGGTCGGGACCTACATCACCACGAAATACGTCTTCGATCTCAAAGAAGAGGATGTCTACTTCTGTGTCGCCGACCCGGGCTGGGTCACCGGCCACAGTTATATTGTGTATGGCCCCCTCCTCAACGGCGCCACGATCCTCACAGCCGAAGGCAAGCCGGACTATCCGAACCCGGGCCGCTGGTGGGATTTAATCGAACACTACGGCGTCTCGATTTTCTATACGACCCCCACCGCCATTCGCCTGCTCATGCGCTACGGAGAAGACTGGCCCAAGAAATATGATCTCTCCACCCTCCGCATCCTGGGCAGCGTGGGCGAACCGATCAATCCGGAAGCCTGGGAATGGTTCCATCGCGCGACCGGTGGGGACAAACCGATCATGGACACCTGGTGGCAGACCGAAACAGGGTCCATCCTGATTACCCCCCTGCCGACCGTCCCCTTGAAACCAGGCTCCGCCACGAGGCCCTTCCTCGGCATCGAAGCCGATGTCGTGGACAGCGACGGCAACAGCCTCCCCGCCAACGCCGGCGGCTTTGCCGTCATCAAAAAACCCTGGCCCTCGATGATGCGGACCATCTACAAAGATCCGGAACGCTACAAGACCTATTGGAACACGATCCCGAACTGCTACATCGCCGGCGACATCTGCCACAAAGATGAAGATGGCTACATGTGGTTCATGGGCCGTGCCGATGACGTGATCAAAGTGGCCGGCAACCGGCTCGGCACCGCCGAAGTGGAAAGCGCGCTGGTCAGCCACCACGCCATAGCAGAAGCTGCGGTGATCGGCAAACCACACAAGCTCGTCGGCGAGTCCATCAAGGCCTTCATCATTTTGAAACAGGGGGAAGTGGACAGCCCGGCACTGATCCAGTCGATCAAGGATCAAGTGTTGAAGGAGTTGGGCAAAATCGCCGTACCGTCCGAAATCGACATCGTACCCTCACTCCCCAAAACCCGGTCCGGCAAAATCATGCGGCGGGTGCTCAAAGCGAAAGAGCTTGGACAAGACCTTGGCGATATCTCGACGATCGAAGATTGATTCAACCGACTTCACGACCGGTAATCAATGAGACGTCTGTGCACTCTGCAAAGAGATCGGAGGCGGTCATGTATACAGCAATAGGCTCTAGAATCACGGTCGCAATCGGAGTACTGGCCATCTGCCTGGTAGCGATCAGCCCGGCCGGCACCTGGGCAGCCGAACCAGTCAAGCAAGAGAAGAAGGCCAAGCAGGAGAGGAAGGCGAAAAAGCCGGCCCAGGTAGACACAAGCGCGCCCGCCCCAAAAGCGACCGCTCCGAAATTCACCACGGCGGAGACTGCGGGAAAAGCCGACTCCTGTTTCGGTGAAGCCCCGACGCTCGACAAGCTCACGCCCGACGAAGGAAAAGTCGGAGACAGAGTCATCGTCACCGGAACCAACTTCGGCGAAGCAGCCTGCTTACGGGGTGTCTCCTTCGGCCCGGGTCACCCAGCTCAGTTTCAACAGACCATCGACAGCATCACAACGACTGTGCCGAGCGGCGGAAAGAAGGGCCTGGTCCTCCTTACCGTCACCACCGCCTCGGGAGAAAACTCAAAACCGTTCCTCGTGAAATAGAGAAGGGAGGGCGGGCTAGATGGTCTCCCACTGCGCGTGTCCAACGAGGGTCTTCTGAGACCGCGCGTTGCACGAGCACAGGAGAGCATCTAGCCTGCCCTCCAGGGAGAAGGTAGAAGAGCGGTGGTCGCTCGATGTGCGCAGTAAAGGACGGTTTGCCTGCTCCCTCTGGAAAAGTTGAAGAATCAGCCCTTCCAAGGAGAGGGCAAGCAAGTGAGTGGGGGATAGGCCTCTGAGGGAACTCATCGGACATGAAGCGTAAGCCAGGCGAACCGATCTATCTCAATCGTCACATGCTGGGCCTCGCCCTGGCCGTGGTCGCCCCCATTCTGCTGCCCCTCCTGTACCACCGCTACATCGGACCGCTGAGCTTTGCCACTCAATTTGTCGCTACCCTGATCATCGCTCTGATAGGAAGCATCGCACTCTATTTCACCTACCGGGCCTCGGCTCAAAATGAACCATAACACCCACCGCCTGGACTGTCTCCCGGCACCTGCTATTCCCACCATCAGCTAGTCGATCTCTACCAATGCAGTACCTCCTGCGGTCGAACCCGTCCGAGATTCGCCCCCCTTCGTCCAGTCATCCGCCTCGTTCGAGAGTCGCCGGGATAGCTTCAGCTGACCGAGCGCCTCTTCGCCGCCACGACAGTCCGCTTCTTAGTCTGTGTCATCTCGCCGTCCTCCATCCATTCTCTACCAGCTCGCGCTTCGACACCCACTCAGCCGAGCGGGGGTGATCTGGCTAGTGCTCGCCGTTTCGAAAGCGATGGTAGCTTAGTGCCTTGCAAACTACAAGTTACTGGGTTACAATATGTTCCGCATTGCAGCATTCCCTAAATAGGCTCGAGGTGCGTACTAACAAACGACCTTCCACAATGGAATGACAGAATGAAATTTGAACGATCAGCCTGTCCGATCACAAATGTCCTGGATATCCTGGGAGATAAGTGGACACTTTTGGTTATTCGAGATCTCGTATTGGGCAAAAGACGCTTTCAGGAATTCATGTCCTCTCCGGAAAGAATGGCCTCAAACATTCTTGCGGACAGACTGAAAAAATTGGAGGCTGCCGGCCTTATTACCCGACGGACCTACCAGGAAAATCCCGCACGCTACGAGTATCTCCTGACAAAGAAGGGAAAGGGACTAGAGCCGGTATTGGAGGCGATCATCGTATGGGGGCAGCAGCATTACCCCGGTACTAAGAGATTCCCTCGCGTTGAGCACCGCAAAGCAGGCCGGACCGTCCGAAGCCGCCTCGTTTGACGGAATCATGGTTCTGCTGTGCTGAGCCAAGGAACCAGCAGTTCAGACCGCTACTGTCGCAGGGGCATGGGGAAATCTAGCATGAGTTGACTCACATATAAGTTGGGAGGGAAATCCAAACGGTGGATACATAATGACAGCCGCAAGAAAGAGGTTTTCGCAGAACGTGGACCTACTTTAACCACGGCATCGTCGGAAAGGTTGGACGCGTGTCGAGAACGTTCATGCCAAGTTGTTCAACTCATCTTGCTCTTCGCCTGGCAAGCGACATGACAAATAGAAACTCGGTGTTCTGGTAAGAATAGGAGGATTCACAGATGGATCATTAGCCTCTAAAGGATCGACATGAAATGTTCGGATATCGAGGAGACTGTGGTCTCCGTTTTCCAGACAAACGGAACATAAATAATGTCCAACCAATGAGGAGGGATGAGATATGCCTTTGTGGAAAGTTTATCATCCTGTCGGAGCGTTCACTGCCGAAGACAAAAAGAAGCTGGCCAAGCAGGTTACGGAGGTATATGCACACATCCCGCTCCCTAAGTTCTATGTGGTGTTCATTTTTGAG
>PLBR01000085.1:0-534 GCA_003135435.1 Nitrospira sp.
CATCAGTTTGGGCGACTTCGGCTGCTAGATGTTTCAGCAGTTCCATCTGAGGCGATCGGCTGACGATCCGATCGAACACGAAGGGACGCTCTGCCCGCGCTTGGGGCTCTGGCGCTTCGAATACGTGGGTCTTGTAGATGGCGGTCTGGAGATCCTTCGCCGTGACCGGTTGTGCGAGATAGTCGGTGGCACCACGGTGTAACGCCTCGACCGCGGCTTTTGCAGATCCGTCTGTTCCGAGGATGATCACGGGGAGGTTCTGAGCGATGCGTCTAGCCTGAGACAGGATCACCTGGCTCGCAATCCGTCCCGGGCTCTCGTCACACAGGACGAGTGCCAGGTCGGCTTGGTCTTTCAGGATGCGCAGACCCTCTTCGGTCGTGCTCGCAGGAAGGATGGTGGCGCGGCAGTGGTCGAGGGCTTGTTCGAGCAACGATCCGGTATGCGGATCGGTCGAGATGAGCAGCAAGACTGGAGGATGCATTGTTCAACCCTCCCCGCGAACCACCAACAGGATGCTGAAAAGTCCGCCAG
>PLBR01000085.1:540-1999 GCA_003135435.1 Nitrospira sp.
TCGTTTGGCCCGTCTCGCTCGTCCTGCCTGTCTCGCGCGCGATGATAGTTTTTCCGCATCCTGCTAAGTACTGGAAACAGCCTACTCCTCTTCCTGCCAATAAAACAGGGGGCCTCTATGAAGCCCGGTCCCCTGTCTGTCGCAGGTGGTTCTCCCGTGCAATCCCCACGTTGCGAAGGAGGCCGCTCCGTTTGGCTCGCTTGATGGGACTCTCCTTGAACGTGGCAGCGAAACTTTCCTCGCTGATCTGAGCCAGAGCCTGGAGGTTGGGAGCAAGGGTCAAGGGGGTGGGAGCAACGGCTGGTTCACTCGTCGCGTCTGATCGAAGATTAAAGGGACAGACNNAGTTCGATGGTCAGGTAGGAGATACAGAGCCGGGCATCGACGAGATAGGGTTCGACGATGGCGCCGGTCGGGCAAGCCTGAATGCAGAGGGTGCAGCTTCCGCAGAGATCTGTGGCCGGTTCATCTTCTTTCAGATCTAGGGTCGTCAGAATCTCCCCGAGCAGGAGCCAGGAGCCACATTCGGCCGATACGAGATTAGAATGTTTCCCGATCCAGCCGAGACCGGCCTGCTGCGCCCAGGCCTTTTCCATGATCGGGCCGGTATCGACGTAGGACTTGGTAGTTACACCTGGCGCCAGGGCTGCGATCTTCGCTTCGAGTTGCGCGAGTCGCTGGCTCATCACCTTGTGGTAATCCTTCCCCCAGGCGTAACGGGCTATGCGCCCCATCCCAGGCTGCTCGTTCGCACGATTATCCGTGTAGTAGTTCATCCCGACCGACACCATCGATCGGCATCCGGGTAGTACCAGTTGCGGATCGCTTCGACGAGATGGGTCGAGAGTCATCCAGGCCATCGTGCCGTGGTAGCCTCGGTGGAGCCAGTCGGTGAGACGGCCATATAGTCGATGGGGTAACGGGGTAACAGGGTCGGGGGGTAACGGGGTCGGGGGGTAGCGGGGTAAGGGGGGTAGGGAAGGAGGGAGGCCAGCTGGTGGCTGGCCGCTATCGGCGACTCGGCTGATGCCGACGGCGTCGAATCCCAGGGCGAGGGCTTCGTTTTTGATCNNGGACAATAAACTGGGCCGAACAATGGTCGGATTTGCAGCGGCCGCAGGAGCCGGTGATCTTGGTTTTCCAGTCTGTGGCTATGTCGTCGAATCTGCAGAATGTTTTTCCGCCCTTGGAGATGGTCGTCCAGGGTTTGTCGGTTCCGGGGATATCAGCCACGAGGCAGCCTGTGGGGAAGGGGACGTGACAGCTCTGCGAGCCCTCTCCCTTCGCCATGCCGAAGCTACAAGACTGTTCCGTCGTGGCGTGTGAATCGTCCATGGGCTGTGCGTGTGCCGCTTCTGAGAGGTTCCACAGGCCGATGAGCATGAGTAACAGGAAGGACCAGCGTGTCATTACGCCGCATCGTAGCACAGAGTTGTTAAGCAGGATGCTGAAAAAGTCC
>PLBR01000085.1:2032-6071 GCA_003135435.1 Nitrospira sp.
CCGTCGAAGCTTTAGCCTGCCAAAGTAGTTTTCCAGCATCCTATTAGTACTCGCTTGGTTCTCAGTGGGTCTATATAATCGCGCCATGTTGTGGCGTGCGATGATCATCATGGGCTGTCTATTGTTCGGTTGGTCCGGGTGGAGCCTTGCGGACGAGCCAGTCGTGCTGGATGTTCGTACGGAACCCACCGGCGGCGTGCGGGCGACGGCCACGATTCTTTTTCCCGCCCCTGTTTCGGTGATACAGGCAATCCTCACCGATTATGCACATTGGCCGGAACTGTTCGAAGGGCGGATGAAGGTCGCCGACTTGAAAGTCCAGAATGGAGTCGCCACAACGGATATACGGATCGAGCATGCGTTGTTGCCGGGGGAGCGTCGCCTGGTGACTGAATCGAGGATGTTACCAAACGGAGAGTTGGTGGCCGATCTCAAAGACGGAGATTTCACACGCTATCATCGTCGGTGGAAGTTGACATCGGTCAATGGTGGCGCTCAGACCCATGCCGACTTCGAACTCGTCTTCGAGGTTGATTCGGTGGTGTCGGACTGGCTTGTCGCTTTTGCGACGCGGCGAGATCTGGAATCGCATTTTCGACTCGTGAGGAAAAAGGCGCTCGCGCAGACGCAGCAGGAACTGCAGTCGGGGCAATCGGTTAGGCCACAGTGAGGGTTGGCGAATCTCCTGCTAGCAGGCGATCCGTGAGACGTGAAACGTNNTACCTTTCACGGTTCTTGAGAGCATCCTGCTACTGAGGAAAGGTGAATTGGGTTAGCTCAGCCTTCTCGAGACCCTGCTTTACCAGCGCGCTCACATCGAACATCCGTTCGACCTTCTGAATGTCATCGAGTCTGGTTTTCGTGCTGGGGTGCGGCGGGGTGAAGAGTGAGCAGCAGTCTTGGTCAGGCTCAATCGATATGGCGAAGCTGCCAATACGCTGAGCCTGGTCGGTGATTTCCAGCTTGTCCATACCGATGAGCGGGCGCAGGAGCGGCAACTCTACCGCCTCTTCAATGACCGTCAAGTTCTCCGGTGTCTGCGAGGCCACTTGCCCTAAGCTATCGCCCGTGACGAGTCCCCAACAGTGTTCGCGTTTGGCTAATTCCTGTGCGATGCGGATCATGACGCGTCGGTAGAGCACCACGCGAAACGGGGCCGGCGCATTCGCCACAATATCACGTTGAATCTCCCCGAACGGGATCACGTAGAGCTTCGATGTGTATTGATGGGCTGTGAGGATCTGCACGAGCTCTCGTACCTTCTCTTCCGAGGCACGGCTGACGAGCGGTCGGCCGGAGAAGTGGACGAAGAGGGCTCGGCATCCGCGCTTCATCATGCGATAGGCTGCGACCGGCGAATCGATCCCTCCGGAGATCAAGCAGGCGACTTTTCCGCTGACGCCCACCGGCATTCCACCAGGCCCCTGAATCTTTTTGGTCGCGTAGTAGACCTCTTTGGAGAGCAGTTCGAGATAGACCGTGAGGTCAGGATCTTTCAGGCTGACTTTCTTGCCGGTTCCCTCACAGATGGCAGCGCCGACGTCCCGCGCGACTTCCATGGAGGTCAGCGTCAGGCGTTTGTCGGCTCGTTTCGCCGATACGCGAAAGGTGGAAAAGGATTCCGATCGGAGCGCCTCGATGACCGCTTTGCTGAGCGTCCCCAGGTCTGGATGGGCCAGATCGAGCGGCAACCCATGGGCGAGCGAAAAGTTGGCGATCCCGAAGACTCGTGTGAGCCGTTCTATGATGGTCTGGTCCGGAACCGTGTCTGGCAGGACCACGCGAATCCGGCTGCGTAGATTCTCGACGCGTCTGACGCCGAGGTCTCTCAGTATCCATTGGATATTGCGCACGAGCCGCAGCTCGAAATATTCCCGGTTGCGGCCTTTGAGGGCGAGTTCGTGGTAATGGACGATGGCGCAGCGCATAATTTAACGTGAAACGTGAAACGTGAAANNGTGAAACGTGAAACGTAAAAGGTAAGACGTGAAATATGAAACGTGGAAATGATACATGAGACTCAACGTTTGGCTCTTAGGTGGCGAATGAGCCCGCTCAGCATCCTGTCCACCCTCTCAAGCAGTTCGTTCAGCGCCTCCCACTCTATCTGTCCGAGGTACTCAAGTCGCCTGGCGAGTTCCAGTTGAGTATCCAGCTCACTTAATGAGCCTTTCGAGATATGGAGGAACTGAACAAACTCCTTTTTTGTTTGTCTGGCAGCTCCTTCGGCGATGTTGCTGGGAATACTTACCGCTGCTCGCCTGGCTTGGTTAGCCAGACCAAACTGCTCTTTGGTGGGGGATCGGTCCGTGGCCTTGTAAACCAGTTGAGCTAAATCAACAGCGGTGGCCCAAGCATCAAGCTTCTTGTGAGGCTTATTCATGCTCGTGTTCTCGTCGAGAACGTTTCACCTTTCACGTTTTAGGTCTCACGTGATTCAAGAAATCGTTCGGCGTCGATGGCGGCCATGCANNCTCGTGGCGGTTCCCTGGGTCGTGTGGATGTATCCTTTGGCATCCATGTCTAATTGGCCGCTAAAAAGAATAGTGTTGGGATGATGCCCAATCGCGACGAAGACACCCGCGCAAGGCACCTCTGTAACCTTGCCAGTCACGAGATTCTTCACCCGCACGCCTGTTACCACGTCGTTCCCCAGAATATCTTCGACGACGGAGTTCCACACGAACGCGATCTTCTCGTTCTTCGCCGCGCGGTCTTGCATGATTTTGGAAGCTCGCAGCTTGTCGCGCCGGTGGACGATCGAGACCTTGCTGGCGAACTTGGTGAGGAACGTGCCTTCCTCCATCGCACTGTCGCCGCCGCCGACGACAATCAGTTCCTTTCCCTTGAAGAAAAACCCATCGCAGGTCGCACAGGTTGAGACGCCGTGCCCCGTGAGGCGCGCCTCGTTCTTCAACCCAATCTGTATGGCCGACGCGCCGGTCGCAATGATGAGGGTCTTGGTTTGCACGGTCTGTTCGCCGTCGATCGTGAGCGTAAAGGGGCGTGTCTTGAGGTCCACCGCGCTCATGTCACCGGTTAAGAACTCCGTGCCGAACCGTTCTGCCTGGGCCCGCATTTCCTTCATCAACTCCGGGCCCATAATGCCCTTGGCAAAGCCAGGATAGTTCTCGACTTCCGTCGTCGTGGTCAGTTGTCCGCCGGATTGCCAGCCTTCAATCAGCAGAGGCGAGAGATTCGCCCGCGCTGCATAGACTGCAGCAGTGAGTCCAGCCGGCCCCGAGCCGATGATGACGACGTTGCGCATGAGCGAAAACTTAACACAGAGGGTGGAGGGAATGCACGGCAGAGGGTTAAGCGAGGAGGCGAAGGCTCTTAAATAACTGGCCAACTTGCTTGCGGAGAGAAGAACGAGGGAGGGTCCCGTTCAACACGTGGTCCGCTTGTTGGATCTTCTTTGCCAAGGGCATTTGGCTTCTGATGCGGCGCAGGGCTTCGGTGCGGGAGAGGCCGTTTCTTTTCCTGAGGCGCGCGACTTGTGTTCCGCGGTCGGCGGTGACCACGATGATTGTGTCGACGCGTTTGTCTACGTCGGCTTCGAAGAGGAGCGGCACTTCGTAGATGACCACAGCATGGGGCTTGTGCTTGTCGACCCGACGCACGAGTCGTTGTTGCTCGCGGGCGACGCGGGGATGGATGATGTGTTCGAGTTGCCGGCGTATCGTCCGATTGCGGAAGACGATGCTCCCGATGGCCTGTCGGTCGAGGGAGCGGTCTGGGTTGAGGACTATCTTCCCAAATAGTGTGACGATGGCTCGCCAGGCGGGCTTGCCAGGCTTCACGACATCGCGGGCCAGCTGGTCGGCATCGATGACGACCGCGCCGTATTGCTTGAACATCTTGGCGACGGTGCTCTTGCCGGTGGCGACGCCGCCTGTGAGGCCGACCAAAATCATCGGTGCGGAGCATAGCATGCGAGCTCTCGCCTCACAACAAACCCAGATTGACTTCTGGCGGGGGAGGCCTGTATGAGTGCCTGCATGAAACAGCTTGTGGCTCTAGCAGGATGCTGAAAAAG
>PLBR01000120.1 GCA_003135435.1 Nitrospira sp.
CCACTCGGGAAGGAGATGACCCGAAATTAAGAGAACCGCGATTGTAGGCGAACACATTGCCTACAAAAGGCAACCTGTCTTCCTCGATGGGTGTGGCCTGAGCGCTGAGCAATAGGCCAGCACCCTTGCCGGCCTCATTTCCCACGATGAAGTTGAAGCCCAGCTGGAACGCATCGCCCGCCAGGTAGAGGCCGCCGCCGCCTTCCTCGTTCTCATAACCAGGCCGTGAGAACGAGTTGAGTGCAATGGTGCTTCGCCAGATCGATGCCTTTTGCGGATGGTCAATGTAGATGCCACCGCCGCCGGAATACACATAGTTGGAGCCCAGCGCGCGATTCGAATGGATCAGGCAACGACGAACTATCACGGTGCTGTCGGATCCGACATAGAGCCCGCCACCGTCTGCCGCCATGTTGAAGCGGATCACGCTGTCTGCGATCTCCACATCGCTTTTCACGATCTGAATCCCGCCGCCGTTTGCGCGTTCTCGTTGCTCCTGGGCTTCCGGTTTGGATTTGTCGGCGCGCTCGACGATGACATGCTGTAGGAGATTTTTCTTGCCCTTATATACTCTCGACATATTGAAGGTCATTCCGCGCCAAGATGCGTCGGGTGCGCACGACGAGAACAAGACCGGCTTGTCTTCAGTGCCGTTGACTTCCAGTGTGCCGCTTACCGCCAATTCGGTGTTGGGTGCGAAGCAGAGTACCGCACCGGCTTCCGCCGTCCAGACCTTCCCCAGGGGCACCTTAACGCTTTCGGTGAAGGCATACGGCTCGGCGCGCGCAGGGAGCACGCCGGACTTGAGTTCGACAGCGCCGCAGGGCTGGATTGAGAGGCCAGTCAACAGAGCGGCGACGACGAGCGCCGGACATCCAGCAGCCTTTAGGTTTGTTTTCTTGATTGCTACCTTCCTGGACCTAGAATGGTTCTCGAATGGTTTAATAATCCACTGGATCTCCCATAAGATCCAAGCGGGAGACTTTGGTCCTTCTATGGAAAATTGGACGAGTCCTGGGGAGGATATTCGGCAAAGAGTTCACAATACATAAAGACCCTGGGGCATAGGAAAAGGCGAGTACCATTGTTCGTCATGGGTTTTAACCAGAAACTCTCCCACTGACTCTTCGGCTATAGTGCGAAAGGCGAGTATAGTCAGTAGACCCAGAGGCGTTCTTATTTTGTTGATTTCTGTTGTTAGCCGTTAAGAAGGACGGAACAAGTGAGGTCCAGGGATTTCTCAGTACGGTCATGAATTCACAATGATTTGTCTTTGAACCCGCAAGAGCCTACTCCGAAAGGCTAGCAAAATCTATTGATGAACTATGGAAACTGAAGGAGGTTTTTGAGCTGGAAGCTTTGCCCGCTCCCCAAGGGGGTGGCGTAGCGCCGGCGATTCCTTTGTGCTGGTACAACAACTTGAGGTCGTCAGCGGGGGATCGCAGGTTCGAGTCTAATTGGGGGGAGAACACCGCACGGCGGCCTTGCCATTGGGAATGCCGTCGCCAGTTAACTTAAATTGGGACGACCAGAACAGACCCCTCTTCTGTTCTGTTGATTACGCTTCTGTTCCTCCTCTAACATTGACAATGGGAAGACCGCCCGTCGGGAAAGGAGGAGGACGATGGGCGTTTATCGACGAACGGATGCAGCAACGTATTGGATGTCACTTGTGATTGAGGGGAAACGATTGCGGCAGGATACGGGGGTGCAAAATCGCCGAGTGGCGGGAGAAATCTTCGCTGCCTGGCAAGTGCAGGTGGCCCGAGATCGGTGGCTAGGGATACCGGCACCCACCCCGACGCACACGGTGCAGGAATTGGTCACGGAGTATCTGGCGACCGTGACGCCACGCAAGTCTCCCGCCTCCCAACGGCGGGATCACGTGGTCTTGGAGGAATTCAGGAGGCGCTGGGGAGTCTTGGGCTTGGACCACCTGCGCACCAAAACCCTGGAGGACTATCTCGCGGCGCGCTTGCAGTACGTGACGTTGGCCACGGTGAGCAAGGAGCTCGGGGTCCTGAAATCGGCCTATGGGCGGGCGATGCGGTGGGATTGGGTGACCACCACCCCGTTTCGTGGCATCGCGCTCAATCAGGAAGGCGAGGCCCGGATGCGCTGGCTTACCGATGACGAAGCCACGCGATTGGTGGGAGCTGCCGCGCCGTGGCTGCGCGATCTCATTCTGGTGGGGCTCGATACCGGACTGCGCCGGAGTAATCTGGTAGGACTGCAGTGGAGCTGGCTCCACGACCAAGGCACGACCCTCGTGGTCCCGCGCCAGTACGTGAAGGCGAAGAAGGCCACGGTGATGATTCCGCTGACCACACGAGCCGCCACAATCATTGGACGGCAGCCGCGACGCGCCCCCTGCGTGTTCACGCACGCGGCGGGACGCGCCTACTCACTCGAACAAGTGAGTATGGCGGTCATTCGCACGGCGAAGCAGGCGCAGTTGCCGGGCGTGAGTGTGCATACGCTCCGGCATACCTTCATTAGCCGCCTCGTCCAGGCGGGACGGCCGCTGCCGGAAGTGGCGGCTCTCGCTGGCCACCGCGCGATCACCATGACGCTCCGCTATGCGCATCTGGCGCCCAGCCATCTCCGGGCTGGGATTCAGGTATTGGAGCAGCGGAATCTCAGTGAGTCGGCAGGATCCGAGTTATCCACAGAATTTTGTGTCACGCCGGTGTCACAGGATTTTGGAGGAAGCGCGTAAGTGCTGGTGTCCCCAACGGGATTTTCTAAAGGGGGAACAGACCCACTGGGCTTCCGGATTGATGTAAGAGTCTTGGTAGCTTAACCGCTAGAGGACCCTCGCCTTAAAAGGGCGAACAGATGGATTCATACAGGGGCTTGATTTTGCAACGGTTTCCCCGTTCTTCCTTTGTTAACATGGGCTTGTGATTACTCTATACATTCCATTGATTCTGTAGAATTCGATCTAATTTGCGGATTTACAGCACAAATTATATATGGACCCAGCCTCCGCTGCAACGACGGCGTGTCACGCGATGCACCATGTAAAAACAGGGCTGCGTTTATATATCCGGCCTCTCGGTGGACCACAGATGTGTCCGGGC
>PLBR01000002.1 GCA_003135435.1 Nitrospira sp.
AACGTCTGGGACAAGACGCTGTCCACCGCTTCTTCAAGGAACGGCTCTTCGTCCAAGAAGATCAGGACGACCGAGACACGAGGTCGCTGATGGCTGGTCTCCCGGCCCATTGATGAATCCATCATGTCTGTTAGAGGTGGCCTCTGTTGTTTGGACAGAAGTTCCGTCTTCATAAGTGGAGCCCTGCGGTTGTGTGCCTACGCTGTTTGGGACAGTGCGGACAGGTTATCGAAATATAACTCACCGCTCCAACCCTCTCTTTGCCTCGTTCACGCTGTCGTAGGCATGTAGATAGACCTTCTCGTATTTGACGCTCTTCCAGAGCCGCTCCACGAACACGTTGTCCCGCCAGCAGCCTTGTCCATCCATGCTGATCTGGATACTACAGTGGACCCCTCCGTCAAGACACTAATGCATTGAGTTTAAGAGGGTAACCGTTTACATGCAGCGGAACGGCGCTGCCCCGGGGTTCTGTTTCTTTTTGTGTTTCTGGGCGAGTGTGTTCGGTCTTGCCGAATTGATCCACAATCCTGGCTCCGCCTCCACTCGCGGTCCGGTAGACCTCGTCCGGCGTCACGCCATTCAACGACGGGTGTCGTCGCTCCGTGTTGTAAAACACAAAGTAGTCCGTCAATCCCAGCTGTAATTCAGACAGCGTGGTGTACCCTCTCAGATAGACGTCTTCATACTTGACGCTCCGCCAGAGCCGCTCCACAAAGATGTTGTCCAAGGCCCGCCCGCGCCCATCCATGCTGATGGCGATGCCGTGCGCCTTGAGCACCCCGGTGAACGTCTCTGAGGTGAACTGGCATCCCTGATCGGTGTTGAAGATCTCGGGGGTGCCGTAACTCTGCACGGCGTGCTCCAGACCTTCGACGCTAGCCCCATGCGCTCAGCCTTGTGGACGCTGACCGCACGATCCTGCAAGCCAGCCGTCGGTTTAAAAAACACTAAACCCGATTGGACCTTCTCGACCGTGGTCATGAGGTGTTTGTGCATGGGGGGCTTAGCTTGGTCGGCCTCACCGGCAAACGTGAGGCTCCCACACCACACCAGGCCCGCCGCCACAACGATGCTGACAAGAATGGGACGCATACATCTCCTCCTTTCTTCTCTTCCTCAGCAGGGGGAAGCCACCACCAGGGTTACTTTGGATCGTGCTGACCTGAGGAGCACAGCCTGATGTTATAGATTCCCCGGCCATTCGACTTGAGCTCCACCTGCCCCGTTCGGTTCAAGCGAACGAGTTCGAGGAGTGTCTCGTGCCAGGTAAATTCCGGGCAGCGACACACCAACTCCTCAAGCTCACATTTAGGAGTGCATCGAAGCTGTTCGAGGATCCGATCTGTCATGGCCTTGTGTCGTGACATCGGGGTGCCTCCTTTGAGGGATCCGACCGTCCCAGGGCTGACCGTGCTCAGACCAGCCTGCGCTTCAGATTGCCGGGCTCCTGAGACGGGCTGACCAGCTCACCATGGTGAGCTGCCCGGCACAGAGACACGTCGAGTCTCTGCCCGTCCAGTCGGATGCCGTTGAGCGCCAGAATCACGTCCCCAGCCTCCTCCGCCGAGCCCATCTCGACAAACCCATAGCCGAATGGCTGACCGGTGATCGTGCTCCTGATCACGCAAGCCGACGTGACCGTGCCATGCGGCGCACAGAGCAGGCGCCACTGCGTGTCGGTCGCGGAACTTGGCAGGCCCCCCACATAAATCCTTGGACTCATGGGTGCCTCGTGACGAGCGTTGCAGATGAATTCTGGCGTTGGAGCGGCGGAGACTGGAGAATCGGTCGCGCGAGGAAGGACCAGGACACGCGAGGGATAGGGAAGTCAGCGGGGCTGGAACGCCCTAGGTGGATGCTAGGCGCAGAGAGGCGGCTTCGTCAAGCGGTATTCTCTGTGTGCTCATGGTGTGCGCAACTCCACCTCACTCCACCTCATTCCAGCCTGCTCCAGCCAACGTTAGAGTTTCGCGCACACCTTGGCTGGAGTGGGCCTGAGTGAGTCTGAGTTGGCTGGAGGAGGGTCATGGCAACGGTTTCCTAAGGCGAGGTCAGAGGCGACGTGCTTGGCTGGCTTGCCGTAGGCCTTTCCGTTCATGCACGGGAGGCCGCCCATCGGGACCTATCACACATTGCAACACGCAAACGAAAACGGCGGCCCCATTGCTGGAACCGCCGCCTGTGATGACTCGATGTGAGGTTAGGTTACGCCGCGTGTTTCCACCGCCATGCCACCAGTCCGACCAGGCCGGAGCCGAGCAAGAGCAGAGAGGAGGGTTCAGGGGCCGTCGCCAGAAACCCATGGAGGCCAAATGTGGCATCGTAATAGCCTCCCACGATTTGGCCACCGTTGTTGATCCCGGAGGGGTAGGTGGCCGTGGCGCCGGGAACAGTGAATGACGTGAAGCGGCCCCCGCTGTCCAGAAACCCCTGGCCCCTCCCTGTGGCATCGTAATAGTATCCCACGATTTGGCCACCGTCATTGATCCCGGCGGGGAAGGTGTTCGTGGTGCCGGGAACATTGAATGACGTGAAGCGGCCCCCGCTGTCCAGAAACCCATGGAACCCTGTGGCATCTTCATAGAGTCCCACGATTTGGCCACCGTTGTTGATCCCGTTGGCGGTGGTGTAGAAGTCGCCGGGAACATTGATTGACGTGAAGCGGCCCCCGCTGTCCAGAAACCCATGGCTCCCTGTGGCACCGAAATAGTTTCCCACGATTTGGCCACCGTCATTGATCCCGGTGGCGTCGATGGTGGTGGCGCCGGGAACACTGATTGACGTGAAACTGCCCCCGCTGTCCAGAAACCCACGGCCCCCTGTGGCATCGTCATAGCCTCCCACGATTTGGCCACCGTTGTTGATCCCGAGGGCGAAGGTCCTGAAGGCGCCGGGAAAGTCAATGGAGGTAAAGGTAAAACCCTCAGCCTGGTCTTGATAAGGGGCGCTGCAGAGTACGAGGCAAGTGACAGTCATGACAAAACGGAG
>PLBR01000204.1 GCA_003135435.1 Nitrospira sp.
TCGGACAGGCTCCTAGCAGGATGCTGAAGTCCGCCAGCCTGTTTTGTTTATTTGGTCTGTTCGGTCTGTCTGGTTTGTTTGGGTGGATTAGACTAGCCAGATAGACCAGACAGACCGGGCTTGTTCCAGACGTGTAAACCATCGAAGGTCTGCTGCGCCGAAATGGTTTCTTCGCAACCTGCTAGACAATGTCAGCCGAGGGAGTGATGGCGTCACGTTCATACATATTCGGGTTTCTCCTGGCAGGTGTCCTCGTGGCCCTGAGTGGTTTCGGCGAGTTGGCGCCACTCGTACTGGCCGCTCCTGCCAAGTCGAAGAAGGATGCCAAGGCGCCGGTGGCTCAACCGCTCACGCCAGATCGGCAGGCTCCTGCAAAGCTGCCAAAAGTAGGTGCCAAGCAACCGGCTAGGACTGAATCGATTAAGACTGTGGCTGCAGCGTCGCAAGGGCAAACACCTTCCGATCGGGCTTCCCGGAAGATCCGCCGCCATAAGAAGGTGGGGAAGAAATGGCGTCCGCCGGCCATCGTTCAGCCGAAGCCGGACCTCTCGTATTATGGAATGCTCGAGCAGCCGCAACGCTACGACCCCAGCCGGAATCGCCGAGCAGGTCGAGCGCCCAACCCCCAGGCGGGCGAGATCCTGCACGACCACTTTCAAGAACTCGACAAGAACCATGACGGAATGATCGATCCGTTCGAGCGTGCTTTCGGCCGACTCGACATGGATCGTGATGTAAGCAACCATCAGTGGGAATAATCCCTCTCTCAGCGAAATCCCCTTCCAGATCGCTCTGAATCGACCGACAAGAAGGGTAGTCGTCATTATTCTGCACAGAATTCCATGCGCGCTGGTCTACTTATCATGCTCTTGATCGGTTTCGGGTGCGCCGGTCCGGAAGCCCCCCCAACCCGCGATGTTGCCGAATCCCATCGGGATACCTGTCCTTCCTGCTGACTGCCTCCAGAAAGGGACCGCGGTGTTGAGGGGAGATGTTTCTCTCCGTCGGTAGGGTGGGACCTAGCCGGTGGGCGCTGAGCGGAGCCGCCACAGCCGTGCGGATGCCCCAGCTATAGCGGCCCACGGTCCATTTTATTCAGGCTTCATTAGTATCCTCCGCCAGAATGGTCATCAGAGTGACCATTGGCATTTCCGCACATCCATCTCCCCATTATGGCCGTATGTCTTGTGAAAGCCATTTGCTGTGGGGGATGCCTTGCGTTCTTGCTCGGTCGTGGTCCATGTAAGAAAGCGGATGGGTCAGCGACAAAACTTGTAGCACCCTGGATTGACAACCACGAGAGGAGCCCCCCATGATACGCTCCGAAGCCGCTATGACCAGTCAAGTCCCCACGACGATCCCATCGCAGCAATCCAGCGGAAGTAAGCTTGCGATTATCCTGGGAATTGCAATCGCTATCGGCGCGTTCTTCTATTTCGATCTCGGACGGTTTCTCTCGCTGAATGCCTTGCAAGAGAATCGCGATCACTTGCTAGCCTTTACGGAGGCGAACTATGCGACTGCTGTCGGATTGTTTGTCTTGGCCTATATTGCGGTCACGGGCCTGTCGCTCCCAGGCGCGGTGATCCTGACTCTTGCCGGCGGGTTTCTCTTCGGGAGCGTCTTTGGGACCCTCTACGTCAATATTGGCGCGACGACCGGCGCGACGCTGGCCTTTCTGACGGCACGGTATCTACTCCGTGATTGGGTCGAGCAGAAATTCGGGAAGTGGTTGGGACCTGTCCAGCAAGGCTTCACGAACAATGCCTTTAGCTATCTGATGACCCTTCGGTTGATCCCGCTCTTTCCCTTCTTCGCGGTCAATCTCGTCTCAGGGCTGACGCGCATGAACGTCGGGACTTACGTGGCCGCGACGGCACTCGGCATCATTCCCGGATCGTTCGTGTACGCCTATGCCGGACGGCAGCTCGGTACGATCAATTCGCTGAAAGAAATTGCGTCTCCCAACGTCATCATCGCCTTCGTGCTGCTAGGGTTGTTGGCTTTGGTGCCCATGCTCTACAAGAAGCTCTCGGGCAGACAGGCATAACGGCATCACAGGCTTCAGACCAGCTATCGAAAGTTGGAGGTGTACGCTATGATCACTCAACCGACCGAGAGGATATTCTCTATGGAGCCGTCTGAGCCTCATCTGATGCTGCCGAACGATGAGCATAACCAACAGCTCGTTCAGAATGTCCACCCATCCAACTGGGTGAATCCGGAGCTGACCAGCCGCTACAATATCGTGGTGATCGGGGCCGGGACGGCGGGGCTTATCACAGCGGTCGTTGCGGCAGGCCTCGGGGCGAAGGTGGCTTTGATCGAGAGGCATTTGATGGGCGGCGATTGCTTGAATGTCGGTTGTGTGCCTTCGAAAGGCCTCATTCGTGCGGCACGGGCTTGGGCCGATTTGCGGAATGCCGCGGAATTCGGCCTGCATATTCCTCCCGGCGTGAAGTACGACTTCGGGGCCGCAATGGCGCGCATGAGAAAATTGCGGGCGCGGATCAGCCACAACGATTCGGTCCATCGGTATACCAAGCTGGGCGTGGATGTCTACATCGGCAGCGGGCGCTTCATCGGAGCCGATAGCATCCAAGTCGAAGGACCCTCCGGCAACCGTACCCTCACCTTTGCGAAGGCGGCTGTCTGCACAGGAGCACGGGCGTCGGCACCTCCTACGCCAGGGCTGCAGGAAGCCGGGTATCTCACCAACGAGACCATTTTTTCGCTGACCGAACTGCCGCCTCGACTGGGAGTCATCGGCGCCGGCCCCATCGGCTGCGAACTGGCGCAGTCGTTCGCTCGCTTCGGAAGCCAGGTCTACCTGATTGAAACGATTCACGGTATTTTGCCGAACGAAGACCGCGACGCGGCTGACATCGTCGAGCAGCAGATGCTGCGCGACGGGGTGAAGCTGCTCTGTTGCGGGAAGGATCTCAAAGTCAGCAGGACGGACAGCGGAAAGCGGCTCACCGTGGATTCGCATGGACAGCGGTATGACGTCACGGTCGATGAGATTCTTGTCGGCGTCGGTCGTACCCCGAATGTCGAGGGAATCGGGTTGGAAGCGGTCGCGGTCGAATACGACAAGAACGGGGTCAAGGTAAATGCGCGCCTGCAGACGACGAATCCCAGGATCTTTGCCGCGGGCGACATTTGCTCGCGCTACAAATTTACCCATGCCGCCGATGCCATGGCGCAGATCGTCATTCAGAACGCGCTGTTTCCTCATCCGTTGGGTTTTGGCTATGCCAGCGCGGACTCCCTCATCATGCCCTGGTGCACCTTTACCGAACCGGAGATTGCCCATGTGGGAATGTACGAGGCAGATGCGAAGGCCAAAGGTCTGGAAGTGGAAACCTATACGTTCAAGCTCGACGAAGTGGATCGTGCGATCCTCGACGGCGAAGACGAAGGGTTTGCGCGAGTGCATATCCAGAAAGGCTCCGACAAGATCCTGGGGGCGACGATCGTGGCAGCTCATGCGGGGGACATGATCAACGAGTTCTCCGTGCTGATGAAAGCGGGGGTCGGCGCGAAGACGATCGCCGGTACGATCCATCCCTATCCGACGCAGGCTGAGGTGAATAAGAGGGTGGTGAATCTCTGGCGGAAGGCGCATTTCACCCCATGGACGAAGAATTTGTTGATGAAACTGTTTGCATGGATGCGACGGTAGCGATTCACAGAGCATGAGGCAGTGCCGAGCGGTACATAAAGTGTGGCTTATTGGCGCAGGGCTGCTGATGGTTCCAGCATGCTTATGGGCAGAGAGTGGGGCAGTCCTTGAGGTGGGCAAATTTTCGGTGAGTCAGGTAGGCACGACTTTGCCTGATGGGTGGAAGCCGCTCACCTTTATGAAGATTCCCAAACATACCTCCTATGAAGTGGTCAAGGATGGTGGTGTGACAATCGTGAAGGCGGTGAGCGAGGCGGCAGCCTCGGGCCTGATCAAGCCGGTGGTGATCGATCCGAAAGAGTACCCGATCGTACGGTGGCGCTGGAAAATCGACAACGTGCTCCAGCATAGCGATGTGGCCCTCAAGGAGGGCGACGATTTTCCGGCCCGGCTCTATATCACGTTTGAATACGATCCTGATAAAGTCAGCTTTGGCAAGAAGCTCAAGTTCAAAGCCGGGCAGGCTCTGTTCGGCGATATTCCAATCGCCGCCTTGAACTATATCTGGGACACGAAGACGCCTGTCGGCACGATCGTCGAGAATGCCTATACCGATTTTGCCAAGATGGTGATCGTCGAGAGCGGAACTCAGAAAGTGGGCATGTGGATCGACGAAGAGCGGAATATTTACGAAGACTACAAGAAGGCGTTCGGGGAGGAGCCGTCGATGATCAACGGCGTCGCAATCATGAGCGATACGGACAATACGAATGAGAGCGCCACGGCCTATTATGGCGATATTGTCTTTCAGAAATCGGTGAAGGCGTCGTCTCGATGACAGTGTGCCGCATGGTGGCTCATAATGAACGGGCTGACCTGCTCAGGGGCCCGTTCATGGACACCACCGCGCGTATGGTGGAGGGCACCCACAACCTG
>PLBR01000043.1:0-20313 GCA_003135435.1 Nitrospira sp.
GACGGGCGCTGATCTACCACGCGCTGAGTGATGCCGGCGCGCACTTCCAGTGGCATGAGTTCAACGCCGCGCACGCCTTTCTGCGAGACGAAGGTCCCCGCTACGATCCGGCTGCGGCCCAGATCTCTTACGACATGGCGCTGGAGCTGTTCGCACGCAAATTGGGAGAAGGCGATCGGCGCGCGGCTGCCGCTTCCACCGAGACCAAACATTAACGCGGCTGCGGTATGTGCTCCTTCGAGGCCTGAGCCTCTCGCCCGCGCGGACGTGTGCATTCGGCCTTTCCAAGGTCTTCCAGTACCTACGCCTGTGGCGGGCTTCGGTCGCACATGTCTCGTGATGATGCGCATGAACCAAGTCCTGGTTGGTACGAATGCGACGACCACATCTTCAACCCGATCCTTGACTCCTCCCCGTGGACGGCGTAGCCTTACATCACGTACCTGATTCAAAATGGGGGACATTGGATGGAACCCCTGAAACCGAAGAAACCGGCCCGCCGCACGCAACCCGATTCTCCCGCACCTTCTCTGTCAGAAGATCTCCACACGCGGATCGCGATGCGAGCCCGCGCGATCTACGAACAACGCACCCGCCAAGGCGCTCTTGATGATTGGCTTCAGGCGGAGCGGGAAATCCTCAAAGAGAAACGCGCGAAGCGAAGTTCGAAGTTCTAAGTTCGGGGTCCGAAGTTCCGGAAACCTCGAACCTCGAACCCTCGTCCGTCTCGCCGCCCTTGATTGACTCTCCTCCGACCCCTTCATATAATGCCGCTCGATAGTAGATTTTGACTGCCTTTCCACACACTTATGGCTTTCTTCACCAAGACATCTCTCTCTGGGAAATGGGACAAGATCCGCGTGGAACTGACCCATGCTTTTTCAACCAAGGCAGGAGCCGATGTGTTCACTTCCGAAGATCTTGAATTACTTGAACGGGTGGCCGATGCGGTGGTGAAACGGGGTATGACTGCTCCTGCCACGTTATTTCTGGAATCTCTCGGCCCCATGAACTTTCTCGGTAGTCAGGCACTGTATTTCCTGGCCCCAATCGTTGAGTGGGCGTTTAACGCGAAGGAAGTCGAGCAAGTGGCTCGGTTGCTTGAACGACGCGATACGATCTCCCGTCTCATCACCATCATTGACACGAAGTCTGCTCCCCAGGCTCCTCAAGGAGCCTCCGTTTGATGGCGTACTGTCGTGAAACGGCAAACGTGAAACGCATCTCGTTATTCTCGCGAGACTTGCGAGAAAAGCGGGACGGGTCGGATGTTTCATCTTCGCGAGTCGCGCCTGTCGCGCACGTCTTGCTTGTCTCGCTCACGATTCACAAACCACAAACAAAGAGGACGGCCTTTTTGAACAGCCCGTTGGCTACGATGCTGCTCTCCTGCGAGCCTTGATCCTCTCGTCCGGCGCGGTGCTGCTCGCTCGGCCTACTCCCCCCTGCGTCGTGCTTATCTGTAGGCCATCACGGCGGGCTGATAGCTGGATAGACAATGAGATTTGCAGACTATCCCGGTCGGTGGAACAGGACGAAAGATTGAACAAGTGTTGGATGTTGAAGTAGACTTGCCTTCCACAGGATGTTCAGACGACCGTACTATGATGCACGGCAGCTCGCAGCAGACTTACTAGTTTTGGGGACGATGTGGGGGCAACCAGCATGAATGACGGTGACCAGATTCTGAGAGCATATGCCACCATTACCTCGATTCGGGCTAACGTTCCGGAGCGCCACGAGGTTGAAGCGAGGTGGGTCAACGAGTTCAACGCAGCGATCGCGAAACTTGAGAAGTCACTGGGCATTGATCTGCAGGAATTCACGGTTCCGCAAGACGCGCTCAAACGATATGTCGCTTCGTGCAATAGCCTGACGAGTGACGTGACGTATCTCGAAGGTCTCTGGTGCGAGCGGGCCATCCTGATGCAGAAGCTTGACTCGGTACTTGTGTACTTCACGGGCTTGGAAGACCGAGACGACAAAAAGATTGGTTTTCGGTCATCTATATAGGGGCAGTAAAAACTGGGGATGTCGCTGGACCTCCTACCTGACCAGCCTTCTATCGACCTGAGCAAGCAAGACCTGGGACGTTCTGACTTCTCCTCTTCCGCCCCCTACCCCCAAAGAGCCGTCAATGTGCGCTTCTTGTCACTTGGTCCCTGGAATGACACCTGTGCTGGTCTCACTGCGCCCGTCGAGCGAGGCCCTTCCCAGGGCGCGCGCTCCGGGAGCAAGAGATCAGCGCGGGTGTCGTTCCACTGCCCCCTCTTTCGATTTATTGACAGCTTACAATCCATTCCTTGAGAATGCTCCCATGGCTGGGAAGATCATCATTGAACGGCTGGAATTTCAAGGGCGCTGCGGCGTGACTACGGAAGAGCGCCGGCGGCCTCAGCCGTTGGCGGTGGACCTGGAACTAGAGTGCCAGACTGAACCGGCGGCGACTTCGGATGACATCCACCACGCGGTCGACTATGCGCAGGTGGCCGATCGGGTTGTCGAGATCGGCGCGGCACAGGATTGCGCGCTGCTGGAAACCCTCGCGGAGAGGCTCCTCACCATGCTCTTTGCAGAATTTCCCATCGATCGTGCCAAGGTTTGGGTGCGGAAGCTAGCGCCGCCGCTGGAGCAGGTGACTGGCTCGGTGGGCGTGCAACTCGAACGATCGCGCCTGGCTCACCAGATTCAGGATGCAGGACCGACCCCGGCCAGGTTTCTGACTCAGCAACTCCACCGGTTGCCGAAAGGCAAGGCGCTCGACGTCGCGGCCGGGCCTGGACGCAACGCGCTCTATCTCGCCTCGCACGGCTTTCAGGTCGATGCGATGGACCGCGATGAACAGGCCATGGCCCAACTCGCTGCCACGGCGAAACAACGGAACATCCCGAACCTACATGTCCGTTCGGTGGACCTCGAACGAACGACGGATGAACGGCCGGAATTTCCGAAACATGAGTATGACGTGATCGTCGTATTCTTCTATCTCCATCGCGCGCTGTTCCCCGCGCTCATCGAATCGCTGAAGCCGAACGGGGTCTTGATCTATGAAACCTTCACCATCGACAACTACTTGCGCCATCGCCATCCGCGCCGATGGGAATTCTGCCTCGCGCAGAACGAATTGCTTCGGCTCACATCCAATCTCCGCGTGCTGTCGTACGACGAAGGCGAACACGACGGCAGCCATGGACCCGGTTCTGTCTTCACCGCGCAACTCGTCGCCCAACAAGTGGGCCCCAGCAGCCTGCCGCACGAGTCGACATGAGTCGGATCGATCTCCATCTCCATACGACCCACTCCGATGGAAGCCTCTCGCCGACTGAGGTACTACGGCTCGCCCACAAGGCAGGGGTCACCGCGCTGGCCATTACGGACCACGACATTGTGTCCGGCATTCCCGAAGCTCTCGCAGCCGGGGCTGAGCTGGGAATTGAAATCATTCCCGGCGTGGAAATCAGCTCCCGTGTTGGCAACAGTGAACTCCATATCCTTGGCTATTGCTTACACTGGCAAGATCCGGAGCTGAATCAACGCTTGGCCTTCTTGCGCGAGAGTCGGCATAGCCGCAACCCGCAGATCATCGAACGGCTGCGCGCATTGGGGCTGGACGTGACCTATGAAGAAGTGCGGGCTCTGGCAGGCACGGATGCGGTCGGCCGACCGCACATTGCGCGGCTCTTGATGGATAAAAAATATGTCACGTCCGCTAAAGATGCCTTTGACCGGTATCTGGCAGACGGGCGCCCAGCCTATGTGGCGCGTGAACTACCCAACCCGGCGGATGCCATCGCCTGGATCAGAGCCGCCGGTGGCGTGGCCGTGCTGGCCCATCCAACTTGGGCCAAGGTGTCCGGGGAAGGGCTGACCACACTCCTGACGACATTGAAAACCGAGGGCCTTGGTGGCATCGAAGTCCACTACAGTACCCACACGAAGCGGCAGACGACGGAGTACCTCGACCTGGCTAAGCAGTTGGACTTGCTGGTGACCGGTGGAAGCGATTTCCACGGCGTCACCAAGCCGGACATCGAAGTTGGTACGGGGCGGGGTGATTTGAAAGTTTCCGAAAAGTTGCTCGACCCCCTCAAAAAAGCCGCCCTCTTCGTTGGTCATTCGTAACTCGTCGCTCGTATCTCGTCCGAAGAAAAGAGCATATGGCGTATAGCCAATAGCGTATGGTTGGGAATGGAGAGTGGTCGTCTTTGCTCCCAGCTATACGCCATACGCTCTTATCCCCAATGGGATACGCTTCACAGGTGTCGAGAGCACCCCTGCTCATTTCTCCCAATTCGTTGACTCTCCCATCCCATCCGCTACACTTTGAGACGTTCACGGACAGCCTCAAAGATTCCTATGTCGAAATCCTGGACTTGGATCGCTCCCTATACCTTTGCCATCTTGGCCGTGCTCCTGGCGGGCCCCTTGCTGAGCAGCCTGGCCTTGGTCCAATCTGTCTCGGTCCCGTATCTGCAGCTCAGTGGGCCTAACACCTTTCGATTGGGTGCAAACCTCCTCGCGCTCGTCATACTCTGGATCTTCGCCTTCGTTGCCTCGCAGCAAATCCCAGACAACGGCCGAGGATCAAGCTTTCTCCGTAACCTCCTCCTTCCGCTCACGACCCTCGTCGTCATCCTCTTCGCCAACAAAGCGTTCAGAACCGTGGGCCTGCCACTGGTCGAACAGATGGGTCCTTCTCGATTCGCCTTGGGCTATGCCATCGGTCTCGTCGGTTCCGGTCTCTGGCTCACGGCAGCCTGGGTCCTTAACCGGAGTTCGCTACGCGAAGCCTTCGCTCCCCACAGCCAGACACGACGCCAAGGGGCGCAGACGCTCTCCGAGGATGAGGACGCAGGACAAGAAGAGACAGAGGCTCCGTCAGAACCAAAGAGTATAGCCGCCACGTCAACGATCAGTAGCTACACACCAGGCATGCTCGGGCGCTACAGGGTATTGAAAGAACTCGGACGCGGCGCGATGGGACTTGTCTACCTTGGAAAAGATCCAACTATCCAGCGTTTCGTGGCCATCAAGACCATGCGACTCGACCAAATCGATAGCGACGACAAGCTGCAAGACGTCAAGGCACGGTTTTTTCGCGAGGCAGAATCCACTGGGCGTCTCTCCCACCCCAACATCGTGACCATCTATGATGCAGGAGAAGAAAACGATTTAGGGTATATCGCGATGGAACTCATTGAGGGAACCCCCCTGAAACAGTGGGCACGGAAACCCAACTTGATGCCGGTCAACGAGGTCCTCCTGACTGTGGCCACCGTCGCGGACGCCCTGGACTATGCCCATCAACAAGGCGTCGTCCATCGCGACATCAAGCCGGCTAACATCATGCTCACGAAGGATCGCGTCGTGAAAGTCATGGATTTCGGTATTGCGAAGATGGCCTCGAGCAGTAAGACGCAAACGAATATTGTGTTGGGCACGCCGACCTACATGTCACCGGAACAAATCGCAGGCAAGAAAGTGGACGGTCGATCGGACATCTTTTCACTCGGCGTCGTACTGTTCGAACTCCTCACGGGGCAGCTGCCGTTCACGGCCGACAACTTGTCGGCCGTGTTGTTCAGCATCGCCCATCATCCGCATCCCGCCATTCAGACCTTGAGGCAGGATCTTCCCCCAATGGTGCAGGAGATCGTGGATCGCGCGTTACAGAAAGAGTTGCCTCACCGCTATCGGCGCGCGGAAGAATTCGCGGTCGAGCTTCGTGCCTGTCTGCAGAGTCTGGCGGCCTGAGGGAGGTGTCGTCTGGCCTTCGAACGATTGCATAGTGCCAAATCCGATACCGGCCTCAAACGACCGCATAACGAGGATCGCTTTGTGGCTGACCCTCCGCTCGGACTCTATGCCGTCTGTGACGGCATGGGCGGCGGCAACGCCGGCGAAATAGCCAGCGCCCTCGCAGTAGAGGCGATTCACGCGCATCTGGCCGAAGCAGCCAAGAACCCAGACCTGCCGCTGATCGGCCCCTGCGATGCCACGGTATCTGCACCGGCCAATCGTCTCGCCAGCGCGATTCGTGCAGCAAACAATATCGTTCATCGCGAGTCATGGAGTAGGCCTGACTATGCTGGGATGGGTACCACCGTGGTCGCCGCACTGCTCCGTGAGGAGGTGCTCACCATCGCCCATGTCGGAGACAGCCGGCTCTACCTCGTTCGAGACGGGACAATCCAAGCCCTCACCACAGACCATTCCTGGGTCGCCGAACAGATCCTTAAAGGGATCATGACGGAAGAGGAGGCCGAGCAGTCCGCGCGCAGGAACATCGTGACGAAAGCCCTCGGCGTCGAGAACAGCGTCGACGTGGAGCTGACGGAGGTTCCCATCAAGAGCGGAGACATGCTGTTGTTATGCTCAGACGGACTCACCCGTGGTGTCCGCCCGAACGACATTCTTCACATCCTGACTGGATCGGAAAACCTCCCCACCATGTCTGATCGCCTCATCGCCATGGCGAATGAAGCCGGCGGCGATGACAACACGACCGTAGTCGTCGTGGCCTTGCAGGATGAACTCCAAGCCGGACTGTGGGAGCGGCTGAAAAAACGATTCGTCGCGTAGCCAATCACAGGGACCTTGCATAGGAGGGAGCATCATGCCGAAGACTCTGCCACAACCAGCCAAACTGCTCGTCAAACTTCACGGGAAAGGTTCGCAGCATATCGAACTGATCCATGAGACATTGACGATTGGTCGGAAGGCCGACAATACCCTCGCGATCGAAGATCTCGCCGTCTCGGGGCATCATGCGCGGATCGTGAAGGTTCAGGCCGTCTTCTTTCTCGAAGACTTGAAGAGCACCAACGGCACCGCCATCAATGGCCAGTCGATCACGCGCCACCAACTTCATGACGCGGACGTGATCACCATCGGCCAACACCGCCTCGTATTCCAAGAGAATGCAACGGACAGCACAACAGCGCCTGCCCCATTTGTCGATCTGGATCGAACCACGGTGCTCAGAGGAACGGACCGTACACCCGACGGACCGACGCTCACCGCCAAGGTCCTGATTGTTGCTGGGAAAACCGATAGGTTGGAATACCCACTCACCAAACAGGTGAATGTCATTGGGTCACAAGACGGAGCGGTCATTCGGTTGACCGGCTGGTTTGCCCCCAAATCTGCGGCGACGATCGCCCGGCGAGGCCACAGCTACTCCATTAGCCCTTCTCAGGGTGCGAAGTCTCTGCGCGTCAACGACACGGACATTGTGGGACAACAGGACCTGAAGGATGGGGACCAGATCGAGGTGGCGGGCGTGACGCTGACGTTCTGTGTGGTATCAGGAACCAAGAACATCTCTCGCTAACGCCCCTGCGCTATTTGAAGAAGAACGTGTCCTTTGGAAGGGTCTGATAGCATCGGTCGGAGACCTCCTGGGCATTTGATTGTAGGCACTGGAGGATCTGCCCGCTCCCAGGTTTGACTGCTCTGCAGAAGCGTTTTGAATCCTCGTCACACGCCGCCATCAACCGACTTCGATCTTCCTTCCACTTCACAAACCGCTCGTGCAACTGGCTTTGGCACAGCGGCGGTAGTCGCTTGGCACGCTGTTGCAGACAGCGCGTGCGGACAGAACCGTCTGGAGAGTCGGGGCACAATTGTTCGATCTCGGCTTCGCATTTTAGACGGGAAGCCTGCAGCGCAAGAGTATTCAACCGCGTCACAACTGGAGGTTCAACACTTGAGTCGCGCAACCGATCATCGTCCGGCCTCGACATGACTGCCTCAGATGGCAGTGGAGGAGAGATGGGAATGGTTAAATCCAGCGTGGGTGGCGCAGACGGGGGAGACGAAGGACCTGCCGCCTGCCGAGTCTCAGCAGGCACCGCAGCCGAAGACAACTCTTCTTGTGACGGGAAATTGGTGGCCACCGTCACCCACACGAGCCCAAGGCCAAGGATGGTAATTGCGCCGGCAACGATACCGCTCGAAAACTGCTGCTGAGCCATGATTGCTCCCTATCTGACCAGACCCAGCATAGAATAAGCCGTCAAAAAAATCGACGAATTGTCGGGTTTCTACCAGGAGCCTGTCCGACATTGCGGTTCGTCACGAGGCGAAGGAGGCGCCGGCAGATGCGCGACCGCAGGCCCTGAAAAACCGGAGGCGTATTCGCTGGAATCCGTTGAGGGTTATTCGGGGCTGAGAACACAGCAGATTTCCGTGTATTGTTTGCCGCAGTAGAACGGTCAATGTCGGACAGGCTCCTAACCCGCACTATTCAAGACAGTTCGTCCAGACATCTTGGAGCCGCAAGGGATGGAGGCGGCCTTGAACAGGACGTTGATCGACTAAGTGGCGAGCCTGCCAGCCGACCGGCTTGTCGCAGCCGAGAATCCACGAGTGCAGCACAAGCGCTCATAGATAATGCGGGCTGAATTGGGGAGGAAGGCAGCGGCTCGCACCATCAACATGGTGACGCACGAAAGGAGCAGGACAATGGTTAGTTTTCTGGAGTTTCGACGATGTGGTTTTCAAACCTGGTGCAGCCCTCGGCGAGTAGCCGATTGGTGAGCATTTCTCCAGGCCATTCGATGGGTAAATCGGCCGTGAAGATCCACACATCAGGAGAGGTCCACACGGGACCATGGTCCTCAGGAAGTTCTGGATCAAACAGATCGGTCCAGACCGGCATATACACGCCGTTCCCGCATTGCGTATGGAGGTGCACGATCGTGCGGGCACGGACGAGTGGGTCCAGATCGCGCCAGACTGCCGCGGTCTCATCCGCCAGTCGATGGAGCCGCACGGCATTTTGCGCATCGAACATGGCATAAGCGGCGTAAACCGGTGCTTCGATCATATCGGGAGCCAGCGCCAACTCGGGACATTCCGCTACAAGGCCTTCAAGGAGAGCCCGGCGATGCCGGTCCTCCAGCGAATCAGGCAGTCCCGAATCCGGCACACCGATCAACTCAAAGAAAAGAAAGGCCGTATTCTCGACGGGCGGATAGAGCCGAGCGGCAATTGACGTGGTCCGCTGGGAATCCGCGACCGTGCTCAAATGTTCATTCAAGCCCTGGAGGCTGAGTGGCTCCAGCGTTGAATCGGTTAACAGGCGCGACTCCACACGCACCACCGTCCCGGCAGAGAGCCGGAGATGTCGATGCAACAGATCCGCCGTCGCGACCGGGTCGATCTTTAACTTGAGTGGATGGGCTAGATTCGCTTGGAGAGGAAGTTCCAATGCCGCCATGATGGCATAGGACAGTTTTGCATCAGCCGGCCCATCGAGAATCACGGAGCAGGATGCCTCCGCGAGAAGATCGAAGAGCCATTCCGCCATGTCCTCATCCAATGCCGCCAGGACGGTTAAGAGATCATACTCCCGTCCCTGCTCCAAGAAGGCTTGCAGCGTATCGATCGCCGAATCGGTATCGCCATGGTCATGGCGCCGGGCATTGATCAAGTGGACGAGATCTCTTGTGAGAGGGTCAGGACGAGACCAACTCAACATATAGACAGACTCCTACCGCACAGTCGTGCATCACTGCTGTCCATGTTGCCAAACTTTCCCTGCGGTAGCAAGCGCTCCAACAGTTTATTCCCACAGGGTCCGGGCCACCGATCGGATGACATCCTGCTTATGCTCCAATCACCTTCACCAACACGCGTTTCCGTCTCAGCCCGTCGAACTCCCCGTAGAAAATTTGTTCCCACGGGCCGAAGTCCAATCGGCCTTCGGTAATCGCGACGACGACTTCTCGCCCCATCAGCTGGCGCTTGATGTGGGCGTCGCCGTTATCTTCTCCCGTCTCGTTGTGCCGATAGGTCGCGCCGTGAGGAACCAGCGTGTCTAAGAATCGGTCATAGTCCTTGAGTAAGCCCGGTTCGTCGTCATTAATATAGACGCTGGCCGTGATATGCATGGCATTGACCAGCACAAGCCCCTCTTGAACACCGCTCTTCTTGACCGCCGCCTCAACCTGCTGCGTGATGTTGAGGTAGGCGCGCCGCGTCTTCGTCTCGAACCAGAGCTCTTCACGATAGGATTTCATGGTCGTCGGTCAGTGGGCGCTCATTCTGCCGAACTGAGCACTCAAGATGCAAGCCGTACCATCTCTCCCATATCATCGATCAATAGGCTGCTACCGGTATACAATAGTCGTATGTCCGTCAAAAAGACGACTACGCCCTCAGGCCCGCCGCAATCTCCACGACTTCGACTTTCAGCCCATGCCAAAATCGTCCTCCGCGGGCGCTATCTGGCCAAGAGCCCTGCGGGAACGATCGTCGAGACGCCGGCCCAGCTATTCTGGCGCGTCGCGACCGATATCGCGCAAGCTGAACGACACTACCCCATCGCCAGCCGGCTGCCCCACGCGGCCCAACGCTGGTACGACTGCATGGCCCGGCTTGATTTTCTTCCCAATTCCCCCACACTGATGAATGCCGGGCGACGCCTCCAGCAACTCTCCGCCTGTTTCGTCCTCCCGGTCGAAGACTCCCTGGCCTCCATTTATGACAGCCTGAAACATCAGGCGCTCATCCACCAATCAGGCGGCGGCACGGGATTCTCGTTTAGTCACGTACGCCCTCACAACGATCGGGTTGCGTCGTCGAGCGGCGTGGCCCGTGGCCTCCGGACCGATTTCCTTCATGCGCCTCTTCAATCTCTCGACGGACGTCATCAAACAAGGCGGGACCAGGCGCGGCGCGAATATGGGCATCCTCCGTATCGACCACCCGGACATTCTCGACTTCATCGCACTGAAACAGACGCCGGACGAGATGACGAATTTCAATCTATCCGTCGGCATCACCGATTCGTTCATGCAGTCCCTCGCACACCGTCGCACCTATGTACTGATCAATCCCCATACCAACAAACCGGCTAGGCGGCTCCCGGCACAGCTCATATTCGATAGGCTCGTCGAAGCGGCTTGGGAGAGCGGCGAACCAGGCTTGGTCTTTTTAGACACGATCAACCGGGCCAACCCTACCCCTCGCCTTGGCACTATCGAATCGACCAACCCCTGCGGTGAACAACCGCTTCTGCCCTATGAATCCTGCACCCTCGGCTCCATCAATGTGGCCAACTTCGTCGCACGACCGCAGGCACGACCCACCATCGACTTCGTCCGATTGGCCGAAACCATTTCCATCGCCGTACGTTTTCTCGACAATGTCATCGATCGCAACCGCTTCCCGCTTCCTCACATCGACCGCATGACGAAACAAACCAGGAAGATCGGCCTGGGCATCATGGGCTTTGCCGACTTGCTGATCGCCCTCAATACCCCCTACAATTCCGAAACCGCGCTCCAAACGGCTACGACTCTGATGGAATTTTTTCGATCTCGTGCCCATCTCGCGTCGACAGGGCTGGCCGCCGGACGTGGAGTCTTTCCTGCCTATCGAGGCAGCCGGCTCCAGACGCTTCACCAGCGACATCGAAACGCGACCGTGACCACCATTGCACCGACTGGCAGCATCAGCCTCATCGCCGACTGCTCGCCTGGCATTGAACCGTTATACGGTGTGCAGGAAGTCCGCCGCGTCATGGACGGCATCGTGCTCACCTCGCTTCATCCAGCCTTCGTCCGTCGCGCACGCGCACTCGGTCTCGATCTCGACTCACTCCGGCCTGACCTGGCGGCGCATCCTTCCATTCAACATTTGACCCATATCCCCGAAGAGCTCCGTCGACTGTTTGTCACGGCGCATGATGTCTCACCCGATCATCATGTGCGTATGCAATCGGTGTTTCAGCGATAGAGCGACAGCGGAGTCTCGAAAACCATCAATTTGCCGGCCACGGCGACCAAAGCCGAGGTGGCTGCGGCCTTTCTGCTCGCATACCAACTCGGATGCAAAGGCCTCACCGTCTACCGAACGGGCAGTCGAGACAGACAAGTCATTTCTTGTCATCCCTCGCATCCCTGCTGAACCTCGCCGCTCGCAGGCATAATTCCTCAACAAAATTGACACCACTCGGCGATGGTGATAGGTATTTTCACAGACTATCCCACGTGGGACCGAATCGCTCAGTAGGGAGGTGCTCGATGGCTGCGCTCGTTGGGAACTTGACATCAGCCGGGATTCATTTTAATTGGTCTCTCCTCTTCGCCCGCCAACCAGAACCGGATTTGGAATTCACGGAAGAGGAACTCGATCAGACGATCACTACGAAAGCAAGGGGCCCGGTGAACCCCCGCAAGAAATCCGGGGGGGGACGTCCGATCCTCTGGATACTGCTCCTAGCTCTTGTCGGCGGCATAGCCTATCTCGCCACAATGGAACCGGAGATGTTGACAGAATGGCTGAGCCCCTACCTGGGTGAGAGCACCCCGCCACCGATGGCCATGAAACCGAAGCTGTTTGCCCCAGCACCCGTGGCGCCACCGGCGTCTGCGCCACAAGCCGCTCCCAGTCCGAGTGAAGAGGCCTCAGCCCCCTTGGCTCCAGGAACTTCTCCCGCCACTGCCGTCACCCCTGCGGCCCCAGCAGTCGTTCCACCCCAAACGGCAGTGAGACCCGCAACACCAGTCGCACCTCCTCTCGCCCCGATGTTCAGCGAAGGACAGAAAGTGACCGTCACGGTAGACGAAACGGCTCCCGGCGGAAGCATTCCGTTGTTCGTAGATTCATCGAGTAGCAAGCCTGGGCCAATCATTCGTCCAGGGGTCACACTGACCGTCCTGGACGGTGATCTTCAGCCGGGCGGCTGGATGTATTTGTTGCGCACCGACGCAGGTGCAAAGGGTTGGGTGTCAGAGAAACGGCTTCGCTTGAAGTTCTAACCTTCCCATCTCTCCTCACGCGACTGTCCTGCTGGGCAAGACACATTCTCGCCTGTTCAGGCGACCTCCCTGTGCTATAATCCGCCCGTTTTATATCCCATAACCAAACCCGCAGTACCCTGGCGACCCCATGGACACACTCACAGCGATCATTTTTGACTTTGATGGCGTGATTGCGGACACCGAGCCCCTTCATTTCGCTGGTTTTCGTCAAACCCTGGCTGAAATCGGCATCAGCCTAACTGAATCTGACTACTACGCCAACTACCTGGGGTACGACGATCGCGGCTGCTTTATCGCAGCACTCACCGCGCACCAGCGCCCCACTGACCCATCCGCCCTCGCGCAACTGATGCAGCGAAAAGCGCAGATCTATCTGGAATCGGTGAAGGACCATCTGGTCATTTTCCCCGGGGTGCGCGAGTTCGTGCGTGACGCCGCAGCCGCCTACCCCTTGGCCATTGCGTCCGGCGCCCTCCGACATGAAATCGAGGTGATCCTTGAACAGGCGGGGCTCCGAAAAGAATTCCTCCACATCACCGGTGCCGAAGACGTGACCAGAGGAAAGCCCGATCCGCAACCCTTTCTCCAAGCCCTCAACACGTTGAATCGACAACGCCGAGAGCAGGCCATCACCGCCGGATCCTGCTTGGTGATTGAGGATTCGATCCCGGGTATCCGCAGCGCAAAAACCGCCGGGATGAAAGTCCTCGCCGTGGCGAACACACACACGATCCAAGATCTGCATGAAGCCCATGCGGTCGCCCAGAGTCTTTTTCATGTTCGCCTCAGTGAACTCCGCGAACGCTTGTGGCCTGCCGCATAAGAACCGAGTGATATGAGAATCTGCTCCCTGCTTCCCAGTGCCACTGAAGTGATTGCCTTGCTCGGGCTGAGCGATGAGTTGGTCGGAATCAGTCACGAATGCGACTATCCGCCATCGATCAGAAGCGTGCCCATTATGGTTGAACCGATGATTCCTCCTCATGGACTGGCCAGCGTCGACATCGACAGACAAGTGAGTCAGCTTGTGGCGTCAGGACAACGGCTCTATCGGCTGAAAGACCATCTGTTGCGGCAGGCGCAACCAGATCTGATCTTGTCCCAGGACCTCTGTCATGTCTGTGCCATCACGCCGGACCAACTGCACGACGCCCTTTGCTCCCTCCCTCACCAACCAACCGTCCTCACATTGAACCCCAGTACAGTCCATGATGTGATTGACGATGTCATACGGATCGGCGACGCCGCTGGTCGGTCGGCGGAGGGCCATCGTCTCGCCGCGCACTTACGTGACCGACTCGAGGCCGTTCGCACTCGCATCCAGGGCCTCTCGCAGCGCCCCCGCGTGGCCTGTATCGAATGGCTCTCTCCACTGTATGTCGCAGGTCATTGGGTTCCTGACATGGTCCAGCTCGCTGGCGGCCAGGATGTCCTCGCACAGCCTGGTAGCCCCTCGCGGATTGTGATGTGGGACGAGGTCCTGGCCGCGGCTCCGGACGTCCTCATCGTGATGCCCTGCGGTTTTTCCGTTGAACAGACACAAACAGAGCTGTTCCAGCTGATGCAGCAACCGGGTCGATGGCACTTATCTGCTGACCTGGCGCAGCGCACATTCCTGGTCGACGCCTCCTCCTATTTCAGCCGGCCAGGCCCTCGCCTGATTGACGGAGTTGAACTCTTAGCGGCCATCCTACACCCGTCAGACCACGACCACATTCACGAATCCATGGCCTGCCGCCTTGGGCCACTTCCGATTCACCAGCACCCATGACTTCACGCTCCGTCACTGACACGCAAGCCTACTGCACGACTCTCACCAAGAAGAGCGGGAGCAATTTCTATTATTCCTTCCTCTTCCTCCCAAGAAAACGGCGCGCCGCGATGTACACGGTCTATGCCTTCTGTAAAGAAGTCGATAATGCGGTCGATGAACCCCCGGCAGGAAGCAACCCCCAGGAGGAACTGCACCGGTGGCAGACCGAGCTTGAAGCGGCCTACCGCGGCACGCCGACCTTCCCGGTGACCATCAGTCTGGCCAACCATGTGAGGAAACTGTCTATCCCACAGGCCTATTTCGATGAGCTGATTAAAGGGGTCGAGATGGATCTCGCGGCGTCACGGTACGCCTCGTTTCAAGACCTCTCGCTTTACTGCTATCGTGTCGCGTCGGTCGTGGGACTGATCTGCCTCCATATCTTCGGACCGACATCGCCACGGGCACAAGATTATGCCGTCGATCTCGGGATGGCGTTCCAACTGACGAACATTCTGCGGGACATCGGGACAGACGCAGCCCAAGGTCGCATCTATCTACCGCAAGACGATCTCATGAAATTCGGCTGTACCGATCAGGCAATCCTCCAGCGACAGGAGAGCACAGAGCTCCGCAAGTTGCTCCACTTCGAAACCGCGAGGGCCCACGAGTACTACGCAAAAGCACAGGCAGCGTTCGAGGCTCTACCGGCAGGCGACCGGCAGGCGCTGACGGTCTCTGAAATCATGCGCGCCGTGTATTTCCGTATTTTGAAAAAGATCGAGGAGCCGGAACATCAGATATTCGGCCCTCGGGCCCGGCTCTCAACGAGTCATCGACTGGCCGTGGCCGCCGGAGTCTGGCTCCGCTCCCGATTCTCGTGACATCCACCACTACTCAGTCCGTCGTGATTCTTGGTGGAGGCCCCGCCGGGCTCACCGCCGCCTACCACCTCACCCGTCATGGCTATCGAGTCACGATTATCGATCGGCGCCCCCTGCTCGGAGGAGCCCGCACAAGCGAAGACCTTTGTGACTCCCCTGAGCCCCTCACCATCCTCGGCTGCCATCACGCGACACAAGCCTTGCTCCGCTCGCTGCATCCCGATCCACAGCAGCCAGCAGGAGCCGCGATCCCACTAGAATTTCGTCTCCATGACGACTCCCTCGTTCAGTACCCGCGTACCTGGCTCCCCGCTCCCCTTCATACATGGGTGAACCTCATGAGATTTGCCGGCATCCCCTGGAAAGAACGATGGCGAATGGCATCATGGGTGGAACGGCTGTGGGAGGGCGATGAGCGACTGCCTGCCGATCTGGAGCAGCGCACCGCCGATGAGTGGCTCGGCTCAATCGGACAAAGCCCGATAACATGCCGCGTCGTCTGGAATCCTCTCGCGCGATGGCTAACCGGCAACGATCTCTCCACGATGTCCGCCGATGCCTTCGTCACATCGATGAGGCCATTGTTTCTGAGCACTCATTCGAATAGCCGCATCTCGGTTGTTCAGAACTCACTTCAGACCTGCTTCGTACAACCGATCACCGAAACACTGACCCAGGTCGGCACCACCATCTTGCGTAATACTGAAGCTACACAGTTCCGTTATGAACGAGATCACATCTCAGGCGTCCTGCTACGGGATGACTCCCTGCTGCAAGCCGATTGGTATGTGGCAGCCCTGCCCCCTCAGCAGCTTACGCCCCTACTTCCAGAGCGATGGCTGACCCGCTACGCCTATTTTCAGCAACTCGCGGAATTGAGATCGGTCGACAGCACGATCCTCCACGTGCATGCCGAGCAACCCCGTGCCACCCCTCGCCTCATCCTGTTGGGTGACACATCATTTCACTCGGTGCTCGCCACAGCGGCAAGGCCTGATCACACAGGCTTCTCTCTCATCACAACCGACAGTCAATTCGCGCAGACTCGACCTGACTCCGACCTTGAGGCCCATATTTACGACCTTCTCAAATCGTCGGGGCTCCTCCTGCCTAAAAGCACAATCGTATCGACCCACCGTCGAACAATTCCCAACGCCATCCTCTCACTCAGGCCCGGCAGCAAATTACATCGGCCCATCCAACGCAGCCCGATTGCCAACTTGCTCGTAGCAGGAGCCTGGACGGATACTGGATGGCCTCCTAACCTCGAAAGCGCCATTGTCAGTGGCAACCGTTGCGCCGAAACCATTGCCTCCAATAAACCAGTATGATGGTGACTCGATACCGCCGTTCCTACTCCATTGACAAGGAAAACCACCCCGCCTAAAATCTCTCAAAGTTTTACCAACCCCCCTGCATCATCATGACCCTCCTCGAACTCAGCAAATCTCTGCATGACTGCCAACGTTGCAAGCTCGCGAAGATGGGCCGAACCCAGGTAGTGTTTGGTGTAGGGAATCCGCACGCAAGCGTGATGTTCGTGGGGGAGGCCCCAGGCTTCAATGAAGACCAGCAAGGGGAACCCTTCGTCGGAGCTGCAGGAAAACTCTTGAACGATCTCCTGCAATCGGCAGGATTGTCGCGTAGCGATATCTACATCGCGAACGTGATCAAGTGCCGCCCTCCGAACAACCGCGACCCCGAACCGGACGAAGTCGAGACGTGCAAACCGTTTCTCATGCAACAAATCGCCATGATCCGCCCGGAACTAGTCTGCACGTTGGGGAATTGGGCAACACAAACATTGCTGGAACGGAAGGTGGGGATCACCAAAGTTCGCGGCCAGGCGTTCTACTTGAAAGACTTCGTCCTCTTTCCCTTACTGCATCCTGCCGCAGCCTTGCACCAGGGCAGCATGCTCGAACCGCTTCGTGAGGACTTTAAAAAGCTAAGAGAATTTCTCGACCGCCATGCAACACCGGTCGAACCCATGAAGGCCGCTCCGACAGCAGCTCCCACGCTGCAGATCGACCCGCCACAGTCAGCACAGATGGATCTCTTTGGAGGGTAGCTCTCAGCCGTCAGCTATCAGCCATTAGGTTAAGACCAAGCACTTTGGCTATTACGACAACCGCTTTGCGTCTTCGAATTTCTCCGGCTGTTCCAACTCGGTTGAATCAGCCTCAACGGGCTTCTCCTCTTCCGGGACATCGAACCAGGACACAAGCATCTCGTCCCACCAGGCTTCATCGATCTCTTTCCCAGGATCGCTGCCTAAAAACGCAACATCGTCCGTCGTGATGTCTGGACCGACCAGCTGAGGCTGGAACTTCGCTCGCTCGACGATTTCTTTCGTAGCATACCCTCCGACAATCCAGGAATCCGGATCGGCGCGACGGGACTTGTAGGCCTTGAGCCCGATCTTGAGATACATGAAGATATGCTGTTGCGCAGAATCCCCGACACCAGATTGCGGAAGCCCCAAGGTCTTTTCAATCTTCTTGCGCCAATGCCGGTCGTCGTACCGCGACGTGATCAGCTGAAGCATTTTCTTTCCCAGTTCGGCATCAAGCGGCATGATACTCGTGATTTCTATTATGATCTCAGATGCTGTTTGAAAAATGCGGTGGCACGCACCCAGGCGTCTTTGGCCGCCTCCGGCCGATACACCGTCTTATCCGTATCCCGGAAAAACGCGTGAGCCGCGCCGGGATAGGTTTTGATCTCGCCGGACTTATTATACTTCTTGAAGCCCGCTGCGAGCCGCTGGACATCCGCCTTAGTAATCCAGCCGTCATCCTCCCCATAGAAGTACAGCACAGGAGCCGACAGCTGTTGCAGCGGCGCATCCGGATTCGGCACCTGACCATAGAAGGGCACGGAAGCCTTGATGTCCTTGTTCACGCAAGGCAACATGAGCGCATAGGACCCGCCCATGCAGAACCCAGTCACCCCGATTCTGGTGGCGTCGACTTCAGGTACGGACTTCAGATAAGCGACGGTGGCGTTGAGATCCTTGAGTCCATCCTCCTGCTGCAGCGTATTCATCAGCGTGCCTGCCTCGCCTGGGTCAGTCGTGAGGGCATACCCCAACCGAGAGTACAGATCCGGGGCAATCGCCACATAACCCTCAGCGGCATAGCGCCGTGCCACGTCCTTGATGTGTTCGGTCAGTCCCCACCATTCCTGAATCACGATAATCGCGGGGCGTCGCTCCTTGGTCTGCGGGGCTGCGACATAGGCCCGCATCGTTACCTTGTCGCTGGGATACTGGACCAGCGTTTCTCTGATTGACTCAGCCACGGGCACCTCCTTACAGGTGCAAGTTTTGAGTTATAAGTTCTGAGTGCTGAGTTATAGATTCAAAAAGTCGTTTATCCCGTCCTTCGATTCTTTAACTCAGAACTCAGAACTGGCAACTTGCCGCGAAGCGCGGCTAGTTGCCGGCCACCATCATCTCTGCAATCTTCACGGTCGGACTGGCAATGCGCCCACGAAACACGAGATCACTGCCGATCATCTCAATCCCTGCAAACATGTCTTTCAGATTGCCCGCAATCGTGATCTCTTCCACGGGGTAGGCCAACTCGCCTCCTTCGATCCAAAACCCAGCAGCACCCCGCGAGTAATCACCGGTTACCATGTTGATGCCGAAGCCGATAAGGTCCGTGACATACAGACCCTGTTTCACGGTCTCGATAATGTCTTGCGCCGTCTTCGTCCCTGGCGCGAGATAGAAATTCGTGGGACCGACCGACGGATTTTCACCGACGCTGCGCGAGGCATTGCCGGTCGATGCCAACCCGAGCTTCTTCCCGGAATAGGTGTCGAGCAGATAGTTCTTCAATACTCCTCGTTCCACCACTGTCGTCTTCCTGGTCGGCAGACCTTCGCCATCGAACGGTCGAGAACCCAGCCCTCCGACTACTCGTCCATCGTCATAGACCGTCACATTCTCAGGGGCCAGCGGTTTGCCCAATTGGCCTGTCAGGAACGAAGCCCCTTTATAGAGTGAGTAGCCCGACACCGCGCTGCAGAGATTCCCCATGAGACTTCCGGCCATTTCGGAATCGAAGACGACAGGAACTCGTTGGGTTACCACTTTCCTCGCCCCAAGCTTTCGGACCGTCCGCCGCGCCGCCTCAAGCCCCACCGCCTCCGGGGAATCCAGCTTGGCCANNAAGCTTGGCGAATTTCCGTTGCACGGCGTACCAAGAGTCGCGCTGCATAGCCCCGGTCTCCGGATCGGTGGCGACCGGCGACACCGACATTGAGAAACTGGAACTCTGGTACTCCCCCAGGAATCCGTGACTGTTGCCCAGCACGACACGCCCCGAGGAAGAGTCGAAGTCCCCCCCCTCAGAATTCGTCACGCGCTCGTCCGTAGACATGGCGGCAGCCTCTACCCGTTTGGCCAGTTCAATCTGCTGTTCCGTATTCAGTCTGGTTGGATCGTAGAGATCTAAATCCGGCCTCTCTCCTGCCATTTGATCTGCCGCCGGCAAGCCGGACACCTGATCTTCCACGACGGCCTTCGCCAAGATACAGGTCTCGGCGACGAGTTGATTCAAGGAGTCCGCTGAGAAATCGGAGGTGGAGGTACTGGCAGAGCGTTTCCCGACAAACACACGCAAGCCGAGATGCTTTTCCCGCGCTTTCGTGAGGCGATCGACGGCACCCAACCGGACTTGCACTGAAAATGTTTCGCCGTCGGCGATAATGATGTCCGCTTCCGCCGCCCCACTGCGCTTCGCCTTAGCCAAGAGATCCATGGCGAGCTGGCTATACCCATCGCGCTGTAGTATCTGCTGACTCATCGCTGCGTCCCGCCCACGGTGATTTCATCGATTCGAATGGTCGGCAGGCCGACGCCTACAGGGACAGACTGCCCTTCTTTGCCACG
>PLBR01000043.1:20325-31393 GCA_003135435.1 Nitrospira sp.
CGTCGAGCTTGAGGTCGTGCCCGACCATCGAGACCTTGGTGAGGATCTCCGGTCCGCTGCCAATCAATGTGGCGCCCTTGACCGGCCTCGTCACCTTCCCCCCCTCAATCAAGTAGGCTTCGCTGGCGGAAAACACAAATTTACCGTTGGTGATGTCCACCTGCCCGCCACCAAACGACACAGCATACAGTCCGCGATCGACCGAGCGGATGATCTCCTCAGGGTCCGACGTTCCAGCCAACATAAACGTATTCGTCATTCTCGGCAGCACCACACTTTGATAGCTTTCGCGCCGCCCGTTGCCGGTCACGGGAATGCCCATCAGACGCGCATTGAGTTTATCGGTGATGTAGCCGCGCAGAATCCCGCGCTCGATGAGCACCGTACGACCAGTCGGGGTCCCTTCATCATCCATGTTGAGCGAGCCCCGCCGGCCCGGCAAGGTTCCATCGTCGACGATCGTACAAACATCGGACGCCACCCGTTTGCCGAGGAGGTGAGAAAATGCGGAGGTTTTCTTGCGATTGAAGTCCGCTTCCAGGCCATGGCCAATGGCTTCGTGTAACAAAATCCCCGGCCACCCTCCGCCCAGCACGACCGGCATGACACCGGCCGGCGCGTCGACGGCAGAGAGGTTGAGAATCGCTTCACGTGCCGCTTCACGTGCATACCGCAGATACCGGTCGCCCTCGTGATNNGACACGGCCGCCCCCGCCGAACGAGCCGGCTTGGCGTTGGCCGTTCTCTTCGGCGATACAGGTGACTTGCAGCCTCGAAAGCGGCTGCACATCCCCGATCAACGTGCCGTCCGAAGTGGCGACCATCACCACCTTATATTCCGTGTTAAACGAGGCCATGACATTCTTGATGCGTGGGTCGTACCGGCGCGCTTCAGCATCGATCGCATTCAATAAGAACACACGATCCGCTGTGGCAACTTCGGCCTGTGCCCGTTCGATCGGATAGAGATCTCGCGTTGGGCGTTGGCGGACAGGCACCGGAACCGCGTGGGCCCCGCTCGGCGAATTGGCAATGTATCGGGCCGTATCGGCCGCCAGTTCGAGATCCTTCTTCGTCAGCTCATCGGAATAGGCAAAACCGGTTTTTTCCCCCGCCGTCGCTCGCACCCCCACGCCCTGCGACACACTCTTCGTCGCGCGCTTGACGAGGGATTCCTCCATCGAGACGGATTCGGACACACAGGATTCAAAGTAGAGATCAGCATAGTCGACATCGCGAACTTTGACCCGCCCAAGCGCCCCGAGCACCTCGCCTTCGGTCAGACCAAAGGACGTCAACTGAACAAGTTCACCCATGGTTTGCGAATCCTCACGACGGTTGGCATGCAGATGGACGGGGCAGTATAGCTGATTCATTTCCACTGGCGCAACGAGAGTTCATCCAACTCTTCGCTTTTACAGGACTTTTACGAAAATTCGTTTGACTTTCTTTTCCCTCACCAGTAGACTTTGCTGGCCTACCGCGCGATCCTGCTGAAAAGGGACCATCACCAGCCGTACTCTTTATGGACACAAAAAAATCGCCGGCCCTGGACCAGCTATCCGCCGAAGAACTTACCGCAAAACTCGAACTCGACCTCTTACCCAAACACATCGCAATCATCATGGATGGCAACGGCCGCTGGGCAGAACTGCGAAGCCTTCTACGCCTTGCCGGTCATCGGGAAGGGATCAAGTCCGTTCGGGAAATGATCACGGTCTGCTTGGAACTGGGCATCCATGCCCTGACAATTTACGCGTTTTCACAGGAGAATTGGAACCGTCCCGTTCAGGAAATCTCCTCGCTTATGGGCTTGCTCGAATACTACCTTTCGACGGAACGAACGAAACTCATTGAGCAGGGTGTCCGGTTGCGCATGATCGGCCGACTCGACTCCCTGCCGGCCTCCGCCCTCCAATGGGTCCGGGCTGCCGAACAGGAAACCGCCCATCTCGACAGACTGCATCTCACGGTTGCCCTCAGCTACAGTGGCCGCACTGAGATCGTAGACGCGGTGCGTGAACTTCTGCATGAAGTACAAGAGGGAAAGCTGCAACCGGACGATGTGGATGAATCGCGTATCCAGCAATATCTCTACACCCATGATCTGCCCGATCCAGACCTGTTGATTCGCACCAGCGGCGAAACGCGAATTAGTAACTTTCTCCTCTGGCAGCTCGCCTACACCGAGCTCTACTTCACCGACGCCCTCTGGCCGGACTTNNTTGTTGGAATACCAGCGACGCGAGCGGCGATTCGGTCGCGTCCTCAGCACCATTTCTTCATAGTGGTCGATCTAAACCTCCACATGCAGGAATACAAGACCGACGGCCAACAGCCGGCTGAACCAACGCCGGCGGCGGCGTCCCGCTTTGATCCCCGTCGGATCTATACCGTTCTGATCCTCGCTCCACTCTTGTATGCCGTCATTCGCTATCTCCCGCCCCTCGCATTTTCTGGCGTCGTGGTGGTGGCGGGGGCACTTGCCCTCTTCGAGTTCTACCGATTATGTTTCAACGACCGCAGCCACTCCTGGCTGATAGGGATAGGCCTGACAGGATTCGCCGCTCTGATTCTCGGAACACACCGGCCGGACATCATCGTTCCAACCCTCCTGGCCACATTGCTCGGCATTATTTCGGTCCCGCTCCTCAGTCGCTCGCCCCTCGAACAGAGCCTGAGGGATGGTGCTCTGACCTTGTTCGGCGTGCTCTACCTGGGTCTCACACTCGGCCCTCTCTCGATGACGAGGCTCCTGCCTCTGGGCGAATGGCTGATCTTCTTTCTCCTACTGGTGACCTGGGCATCCGATACCGGCGCCTACTATGTTGGCACACTCTGTGGACGACATCGCTTGGCTCCCACGATCAGTCCAAAAAAAACTGTCGAGGGCTTGGTGGGTGGCTTGATTGGTGCCATAATGGTTGCGTACACAGCTCGTTGGTGGTTTCTCCCTGAGTTGTCTGGTCTTGATTGTCTGGTCTTGGCTACCCTGCTGACAATCACCGGTCTTTGGGGTGACCTGACCGAATCGGCCATGAAACGTAGCGTGGGAATTAAAGATTCCGGCGGGATCCTGCCAGGCCATGGCGGCATGCTTGACCGTCTGGATAGTCTCTTGTTCAGCGCCCCTGCCTTCTACTACTATGTAACGATGGCGAGCCGGCTACAAGTCATTGAGTGAAGGAGCCTCTATGAAAACGATCGTCATCCTCGGATCGACTGGGTCGATCGGCACCAGCACCTTAGATATCGTGGACCGGTTCCCAGAAGAATTCCGCGTGGCAGGGCTGACTGCCGGCAGCAATGATGAAAAACTCGAGGACCAGATCCGCCGGTTCAAGCCCCGCGTGGTGGCTCTATCGGATGCCTCCGCTGCCGCCAGGCTCCGGCAACGTTGTGAGGGACTGCCTGTCGAAATTTTGGCTGGGCAAGAGGGCTTGATTCAGGTCGCCTCTGCGCCCGAAGCTGAACTCGTCATCTCCGCCATCGTCGGTGGAGCCGGTCTCGTGCCCACCCTTGCAGCAATCCGAAGCGGAAAACAGATCGCCTTGGCCAATAAAGAACCTATGGTCATGGCGGGGAAACTGATGCAGGATGAGGCGCGACGGCATGGCGTTCGTATCTTCCCGGTCGACAGCGAACACAGTGCGATCTTCCAGTCGTTAGAAGGCCATCGCAAAGAGGATGTCCGCCGGCTGATCTTAACGGCGTCCGGAGGAGCCCTCTGGAACCTGGGCCGGGAAGAGCTGCAAGACGTCACCCCCGAACGAGCACTCCAACATCCCAATTGGAAGATGGGCGCCAAAATCACGATCGATTCTGCCACCCTCATGAACAAAGGTCTCGAGATCGTCGAAGCCCGGTGGCTCTTCGACATCCCGGAATCCCAGATCGAGGTCATGGTCCATCGAGAAAGCATCATTCATTCTCTGGTAGAGTATGTGGATCGTTCAATGATCGCGCAGTTGGGATTGCCGGATATGCGAACACCTATTTCCTATGCGATGAGATATCCAGGGCGTCTGCCGCTGGATCTGCCTTCGTTGGATCTGACGGAGATCGCGAAGTTGACGTTCTGTAAACCGGATCACGACCGATTTCCGTGTTTGAGTCTTGGATATGAATCCTTGCGGATCGGCGGTACGATGCCAGCCACGATGAACGCTGCGAATGAAATTGCGGTTGAGGCGTTCCTGAATGGGGGGATTCGGTTCACCGATATTGTGGAGATTATTCGCAGCACGATGGACGCGCACAGCGCTAAAGACGTGGATACATTGGAGGAGGCGTTGGAGGCGGATCGCTGGGCCCGAGAAAAAGCCGAATCGTTGGTTGTCGCGTTGGTACGCTAGGTCTACACGAAGGAGCATACACCGTGTTCATGGCATTCACCTGGTCCCCCGATACCGTCTGGTTATTATTGCAGAAGGCGTGGTGGTTCCTGGTCGTCCTAGGTGTGTTAGTCGCATTCCACCAACTCGGGCATTTCCTGGCCGCTCGCTGGGTCGGCGTCAAGGTCCTCAAGTTTTCTCTTGGATTCGGCCCAAAGCTATTCGGCCGCAAAATGGGCGAAACAGAATATCTTCTCTCGGCCATTCCGCTCGGTGGCTACGTGAAACTGTTCGGCGAAGATGAGACCGAGGCGACCACACAGGAGGATCGTACGCGGTCATTTGCGCACCAAAGATTGTGGGGCAAAGTCCTAATCGTCGCTGCGGGACCTGGGTTTAACTTCATCCTGGCTTATTTCATTTTTGCCGGATGGCTCGCGACCGGAACTCCGCTTTTTGTCCCAACATTCCAGGATCTGACCCCCGATATCGAAGCGATGGTCCCCGGCTCTCCGGCCGATACCGCAGGCATCCAGATCGGAGATCGTGTCAGCCGAGTTAACGGCCGCGACATTTCAACCAGAACAGAACTATTCGATGCCGTGGCAAAGAGCAACGGCCAGGCCCTGACGCTCGAGATCCAACGAGGCGAACAGGTCAAAACGCTGACGGTCACGCCCACCACCACCCCAGGACCACATGCCTCTGCACAAGAGCCCGGATATTACCTGGGCGTCGAAGAAACACCGCCCCTCGTCACTTCGGTCATGCAGGGTTCTCCGGCAGCGAAAGCCGGGCTTCAGGCTGGGGACCATGTGGTCAACATCGAGGGCCAGACGATCCATACGTGGTCCCAGATGACCGGTATTGTGAAAGAAAACCCTAACCGCCAGCTGAAGGTCGAGGTCTTGCGGGAGGAGCATCGAGTTTCGTTGACCGTGACGCCTTCTGCTGAGAAGGCGATGGTCAACGGTCAGTCGGTCGAAGTTGGCAAGATCGGCATTTCAGGACCAGGCCGTTCGATCATGCGTTCCAGCACCCCACTGTTGTCGCTTTATGACGGCTTGGGAGCCACATGGGGCTGGACCGAGCTGACCGCAATCGGCCTCTACAAGATGGTCGTGGGAGATATCTCCAGCAAGAATATCGGCGGCCCGCTGACGATCGCCAAGATTTCCGGAGAAGCCGCCGAGCAGGGGGCCTCAAGTGTAATCTTTCTCATCGCCATCCTAAGCATCAATCTGGGCGTCCTCAACTTGCTCCCTATTCCCATTCTCGACGGCGGCCATCTGTTGTTTTTCCTGATTGAGGGCATCCTCCGGAAACCCCTCGGTGAACGCCAGAGAGAAGTCGCGCAGCAGGCCGGGCTCGTGTTATTAGTGGGCGTCATGATCTTTGCATTTTGGAACGACCTTGAACGGATCTTCTTGCGGTAGATAATGAGTCAGAAAGTCTGAATGTCGAACGTCGTCATGTTAGCAAAATATTTCCTCGCTCACCGGCATCTCAGATATGATGACGTTCAGGTTTGATGACTTTTTGACCTTTCTCACAGCATCATGCGGACCTCTCAAGTCTTAATCCCCACATTGCGAGAAGACCCAGGCGAAGCGGAAACCGTCAGCCATAAGCTCATGCTCCGAGCCGGTCTGATTCGCAAGGTGGCGGCTGGCATTTACACATACCTCCCGCTCGGCCTCCGGGTCATCCGAAAAGTCGAGCAGATCATTCGAGAGGAAATGAACCGGGCTGGGGCACAAGAACTCCTCATGCCCATTGCCTCTCCCGCAGAATTGTGGCGAGAAACCGGCCGATGGAATTTCTATGGCAAGGAGTTGATCCGATTTAAGGATCGCCACGAGCGCGACTTCTGTTTGGGGCCGACCCATGAGGAAGTGATCACCGACCTATTCAGACGCGAAGTCCGTTCCTATCGACAGATGCCGTTGAACTTCTATCAGATCCAAACAAAGTTTCGCGACGAAATCCGCCCTCGCTTCGGACTCATGCGGGGACGCGAGTTCATCATGAAAGACGCCTACAGCTTTGACCAGGACGAAGCGAGCGCCAGGCTCAGCTATCAGAGGATGTACGATGCCTACCATCGTATCTTCACGCGCTGCGGCCTCACCTTCCGCGCCGTGGAAGCCGACACAGGTCTGATCGGCGGCAGCTCATCGCACGAGTTCATGGTGCTCGCGGATACGGGCGAGAACACCATCGTCTATAGCGATGCAGGTACCTACGCCGCTAACGTCGAACAGGCCGAAGTGCTTCCTCCTACTGACGTGGACACCGAGGCCCCGCGTTCCTTACGCGCCGTACAGACGCCTCGCTGCCGGACAGTCGGAGAAGTCACGAGATTCTTGAACGTCTCCCCCACACGCCTCGTCAAGACACTCCTCTATTCGACGGGAAAAGACACGGTCGCCGTGTTGGTCCGTGGAGACCATGAGGCGAATGAGGTCAAGATTCGACGACTCCTTCGAGCGACTGATCTTGAGCTCGCGACTCCCACCGTCGTCGAGCAAGTCACTGGCGCACCGGTCGGGTTTGCCGGCCCCGTTGGCCTGAAACACATTCGGATTATTGCCGACTACGCTGTCAAAGCCTTGCGCAACATGGTCGTCGGCGGCAATCAGAGTGAAACGCACTATATCGATGCGAATTGGGATCGTGATTTTCAGGTCGAGCAGTTTGCCGATCTCCGCAGTGCCGGCGCAGGAGATCCGTCACCGAGGAAAGATGGGACACTGAAAGCGACGAAAGGCATCGAGGTCGGACATGTCTTTATGCTCGGTACCAAATACAGCGAAACCATGAACGCCTCCTTCCTGGATCCTCACGGCAAGGAGTGCCTCGCCGTCATGGGATGCTACGGCATCGGTGTCGGACGCACTGCGGCTTCGGCGATCGAACAGAATCACGACGATAAAGGCATTATCTGGCCCTTTCCGATCGCGCCGTTCCATGTGCATCTCCTCCCACTCACCCAATCAGCACAGTCCGCCCAAGTCACCGCGCAGCTCTACGACGAACTGCAGGCCGCAGGGCTCGAAGTACTCTGGGATGATCGGGACGAACGAGCGGGCGTGAAGTTCAACGATGCAGACCTGATGGGAGCCCCGTTCCAAGTCATCGTCGGAGACAAGGGCCTCGCCGAAGGAGTCGTGGAGGTCAAAACTCGGAAGGACGGGGTCAAGCTCAAGCTACCTCCTGCTCAGGTCGCCGCTCACCTGACCCGTACACAAGCGAGTTGAAAGCCCTACCGCTCGCCAACGGCTTCATTCATGTTGTCACTCCCATAACCGTGCCAGTCTGAAACCGCCTTTCTCTTGCCTTCCATCCGTGATCAGCTAGACTGAACTTCGATCGCGCCTCAAGGCACTTGTGCTCACATGGATCGTACTCGCTCTTCATTGAGCATACGAATTCGGCGACGACCTTCGCAGTCGATGATCAGGAGCCCATGTAATGCACGCCAATCCCATCCCCCAAAATCTTCATGAACTTCAGCAGAAAGTGGCATTCGCCGAGAACGTCAAGCGCATCACCGACCAAATCCATGCTGCCAGAGATCTTGACTATATTCTCCTCGACCTGCGTAAAGACATTCTCAGCATCTTCGACGCCGAAGACCTCACCATCTTCGCGTTCGATTCGGACAAGAAAGAGATTTTCTCCAAGGTGCCTCACATCGATAGCGTCGAGGAAATCCGCATTCCCATCACCGAACAAAGCCTAGCAGGGTTCTGCGCAAAGTATCTCCGCCCGGTGAACATAGCCGACGCCTATAACATCGCCGAGCTGCAAGGCGTCCATCCCTCACTCCTCCACGACACGTCCTACGACAAGCGAACCGGATTCAAGACAAAACAGGTCCTGACTTACCCGGTCGTGGCGGACAACAAGTATTTGATGGGCGTATTCCAACTCCTTAACAAGAAGAGCGGCGCACGTTTCACCAGAAAAGATGAAGAATCCGTCGCGGAGATTGCAAAGGCACTCGGCATCGCCTTCTTCAATCTCCGCAAGATCTCGAAGAAAAGCCCAACCAAGTTCGATCTCCTGGTCACCAGCACCCGCATTACCCAGAACGAATTGGACAATGCGATTGCCGAGTCCCGGAAAGGCGTGTCAGACTTCGAGAGCATCCTGATTGAGAAGTACAAGGTGCCAAAGCTCGAGATCGGCAAGTCGCTGGCCCAGTTTCACAAGTGCCCCTATATTGAGTACAGCGATCGAACAATTGTCGATATCGAGCTCCTCAAAAACCTGAACGTCGACTACCTCAAAAAAAACCACTGGATGCCCCTCAAGCGGGACCGAACCGCCATCGAAATTTTGACGGATGACCCCGGCGATCTCGATCGCGTGGCGGATATCAAGCGGACGTTCCCCGGTCTCAATATTCGCTTTGCGATCAGCCTCCGTCGTGATATCGCCCAGTTCCTCGGCGCCGCCACAGGACAAGGATCGGGAGATACTGGCAGTACACGAAAGTTGGACGAAAATGTCTCCGACATTCTCGGCGAACTCGTCTCCGAAGCCCAAGAGGCGGCGGCGGAGGATGCCGGAGGCGGGCTCGACGAAAACGACAATGCCATCGTGCGACTGGCCAACCAGATCATTGCCGATCCCTATCGACAAGGCGCCTCCGATATTCACGTCGAACCCTATGGCGAAAAGCGTGAAACCCTTGTCCGGTTCCGGGTCGACGGAGATTGCTTCGAGTACATGAAGATTCCACAGAGCTATCGGCGCGCCATCGTCTCGCGTCTGAAGATTATGGCCAGCCTCGACATTGCTGAACGCCGCAAACCCCAGGACGGAAAAATCAAATTTAAACTGTCGGAGAGCAGGGAAATCGAGTTGCGCGTCGCGACGATTCCGACCGCTGTATATAACGAAGACGTGGTCATGCGTCTGCTCGCGGCCAGCGAGCCTTTGCCCCTCGACAAGATGGGGTTTTCGGACCGGAATCTCTCGGCACTCAAAGAGATCGCCGCAAAACCCTACGGCATCATTCTCTGCGTCGGGCCAACCGGCTCAGGAAAAACCACGACCCTGCACTCCGTCCTCGGCTTCATCAACACGCCCGACATTAAGATCTGGACGGCGGAAGACCCCGTCGAAATCACTCAATATGGGCTCCGGCAGGTTCAAGTTCAGCCAAAGATCAACTTCACATTTGCCGCTGCCATGCGCGCGTTCCTCCGGGCCGACCCAGACGTGATCATGGTCGGTGAAATGCGAGATAAAGAAACGGCTGAGATCGGCATTGAAGCCTCATTGACCGGACACCTCGTCATGAGCACACTCCACACAAACAGCGCGGTGGAAACCGTCACTCGACTTCTCGATATGGGCTGCGACTCGTTTAGTTTTGCCGATGCGATGCTGGGAGTTCTTGCCCAGCGCCTCACTCGTCGAATTTGTAAGGACTGTAAGGAGCAGTATGTCGGGACAGCGGTAGAATACGAGGAAATCCGACAGGGTTATGGGCCTGAACATTGGGACAAGCTCGGCATCCCACAGGACAACACGTTCCGCCTGGCCCGCGGGAAGGGATGTGAAACCTGCAATCGCACTGGCTTTAAGGGACGCGTGGCTCTGCACGAGTTGCTTCTGGGATCGGACAAACTTAAACGCATGATTCAGACGAAGGCGAGAACTGAAGAGATGCTAGTGGCTGCCATTGAAGAGGGTATGACCACCCTCATGCAGGATGGAGTTCAGAAGGCCTTACTTGGCCATACTACATTCAAGGAAGTGAAGGCGGTGGCCATCAAGTAATCGGACTCAAAGAACCTAGGTCACGCCAGCTCACGGAGGGACGCTCCAACCCATTGTTTCTATCTCACGCAAAACACGTCCGCTCGCCCCTTTACCTCCATCCCTGTAACCGTGCGAACCTCGACCGCCCCACGCGACCAGAAGTACATCGTTCCTCCGCCCCTTTATCGACAAAGATAGACGTATCGGTCCTGTCCAACACCTTGGCGCATGTCTGGTCTGCCATTCCTTCTCCCCCCTCATGAGAGGAAGGCCTGTAAAGAACATCATTATTAGAGCATGGGCCTATGCCTGTGGCGATGTCGCACGGGAGAAAAATTCCGCATACGGGTTTCAGCGAGTTGAGAAACAGCGGTAAACTCTAATCTGGAAGTGTGACGATTGCCGCATTGCACTGTTGCATCCACATTCATCGTCGCAGGCTGATCCGGTAAACGCAGACTAATCCCAAGCCGATCTTCTGAGTTCATGGAGGCCAGGCTCATGACTTTCGCACCATTCAACGAAACATCGAGTAGACGCCCAATCCGGAACGTTCAGTAGCCAACCACCATTGCAATCCGATGCGTGCAAACGAACAGGCGAAGGGTGCCAGAACCCGAACACGCAGGTGCCGCCTCAACTCGGTCGTCATCCCATGCTCTCTTCCTGAATTCACCATTCCGTTTGAACTCCGGCTAAAAGGACACGTTGCGCGTGCCGCCGCACCAAATAATTTCCGCCAAGTTGCTACTCAAAATTCAGCACCGCACGCCCCTTCATGAGAAGCACAAGGCTGTGGTGAAAATGGTGATGAATGAACGGGAGGCTACGCGGCGGTCGTTGAAACGATAGCCACGTATTTTTTTAGGCGATTCTGTGCAGCAGGGGATAATTCCGTAAAAGCCAGGCCGAAGAATTGATCCTTCGCCCACCGCACGGTGGCGACGGCAATATCA
>PLBR01000009.1 GCA_003135435.1 Nitrospira sp.
TGCCAACATAGTTTTCCCGCAGCCTGCTAAGACCGATAGATCCATCTCATCCCGGCACTTTCCAGGTAGAATCCTGCGAGGTAGGTCCACAAATCCTGTCTGGCATGACCCCACTCAATATGGTAGATTTAGAAAGGCCTAGCAGCCACCTTCCGCCCGAGAGTTGATTCATGATGCGTGCAGCGATTCTTGCCGCAGGCGCTGTTGCACTCGGCCTCCTCGCCGTCCTCTGCGTTGCACGCCACCTTCCCCCACCGACAGCATCGAGATCTCTCACCCCTGCCACCTTTCATGCGCGTTTAGAGCACGGGACTCTGACCCTCCGTGGCTCGCTCCCCAGTGAGACCAGCAAGGCCGCNNGCAATCCTTCAGCGAGCCCAAGAACTCTATGGAACAACGCCTGGCCACGTAGTCGATCAGTTGACGGTGGATCCGAGAGTGGGACCTGCAGCCTGGGCTGACAATGTCCCCAAGGTCCTCCCCATCTTAGGGCACATGACGGAACGAGGCTCGATCATCATCGACGGGCGTTCCGTGGTGCTCAGCGGCCGCGTTGCCTCCGAGCAGGCGAAAACCAAGCTCCTGCGAGCCATCGGCCCGATGACCACGTCCGGGCTCGAGCTCGAAGATCACATCCTCGCCGCGTCTTCAGCGTCCGCCCTGCGCCTCCCTCTCGGGTCACTGCAACACAAGCTCGATACGATCTTATCCAGGAACAGGATCGAGTTCGACTCGAACAAATCCACCCTGACTCTTAATGGACGCGTGGCGTTGGACCAGCTGATTATGATTTTACGCGATACCCCCCAGACCGCGATCGAGATCAGCGGGCACACCGACGAGTTCGGTGCGCCGGACTACAATATGGAACTGAGCCGGCGGCGTGCGGACACCGTCCGCCAGTATTTCCTCACACATGGACTGACGAACCAGTTCACCGCCGTCGGCTATGGCGCCTCACGACCGCTGTCGGTGGCGCAGGCGCGGGCCGGCTTTCAGCACAACCGTCGCATCGAATTGCGCGTGAAAGGAGTTGGTAACCTATGACCATACTCATCGGCCAGATCGTGGGATGTCTCCTCGTCGCGGCAGGTATCGGCGGACTGACCGGCTGGTTCTTGCAGCGCCTGTCGGTCAGCAAGCTGAATCAACACATTACCGACGTCACCACTGCCTTGCAGATCAAAGAACAGGCGCTGGAATTGGCCCAGCTCGAGTTCGAGGCCTCGGCCTCGATAGTCCAGACCTATGAAAGCAAATTCGCATCGTCGGAAGCGTTCGCACGATCGGCGCAACAGGAACTCGCCTCATCCACCGAGCGGCTCCGTGCCGTTCAAGAAGAACTCAATTCAGCCACGCAGCGTCTGTCGGCATTGGAATCCGAACAGCAGGCCTCGCTGCAGCGGTATCACGACAGCGAGACGACCATCGCCGCCTACGCACAAGAAGCCCGACAGGCCAATGCCGGGCACACCGCAGCGCAGCAGGAACTCAATGTGAAGGAACAGGAACTTCTCGACCTCCAGAACCGGCTGACAAAGGCCGAAGGAAGCCTTGCGGAACTCGACCGGCTCCGCGCCCAGGTGGCGGAGATGGAGCCCGCCCAAGGACGCGTGCATTGGCTGGAGGTGCAGCTCAGCGAGAAAGACGTCCAGCACCGCGTGGCCTTGCATGAAAGCGAAAAGCGACATGCCGCCCAGCTCGCGACGATCCAGGAGGCCCACGCCACCCTGGAGGAGCGTGATCGGGCCATCTTTGAGAAGGACAAGCGGATCGCCGCGCTCCAGCGCCAGTTCGATGAACGGCACGCACTCCAATTAGCCATGGCCGGACAGGCCCCGATCATGGGAAAAATGAAGAAGGAGGTTTCGTCTCTCCACAAGCCGCACATGGAGGTTCGAACAGCCTTGACCCTTCGCCCAGAGGACAAACCTGGAGGCTCTCAGGCCCCCGACCAGACAGACAACCAACTCCATTTACAAATTAGCCAGCCCAAGCCCACAAGCGGACCGGAAAAGGACGACCTCAAGAAGATCCGTGGGATAGGTCCCGCATTTGAAGATGCTCTCAATAAGATGGGCACGTATACCTATGTCCAAATTGCCAAATGGACTCCGCGCGACATTACACAGATAGCGCAGAAGCTCGACACACTGCCCGACCGGATCAAGCGAGACAATTGGGTCGCCGGGGCGAAGAGACAATACCATGAGAAGTATGGAGAGCAACTCTGAGTGAGGTGGGAGGCCTGGAGGAAAAGGTTTGAGGTCTGAGGGGTGAGGCAGGTGACCTCCAGCCTCCAACGAACTTGAGAGCTGCCTCCACCTGCTTACTTCGTCCCCTCCTCCAACCTTAACTTTGACCTCACGTTCTCCGCTCAGCCCCAGCCTTAACCCCTCATCTAGCCTCCAACCTCTAACCTCTAACGTTCTTCCCCGGTGCGGTTCCCCTTACATTAGAGGGATAGACTGTCGCCGAGAGCCCAAGTATGATGACGGGATTCCATGCAATAATCATTCTGCCGACCATCATGATGTCCAGAACAGAGGAAGCATGCTAATGCGCGATTTTAAGCCCGCCGGAAACATGTTGTGGGCTGTCCTGTGTTTTTTCGCAGCGACCGTCGGCTTCAACGGCTGCAGCGACACCAGCAAAGTGTCTGGTCCTCCTCCGCTATCGCCGGATGCACTACTTTCCACTTTGACGGTCATCCCTGGGACGCTCCAGCCGGCATTCTCAAGCGATGTCGCCAATTACACGGTGGATGTGTTGAATACGGTCACTAGCGTCACGGTGACGGCTACCCCTCAGAATGCCAATGCGAGCATGAAAATCAACGGGCAGGCAACCACCCCAGGCCAGACCCGGACCATTACGCTTGGAGTGCCGGGTTCGAGCACACCCATCCCAATCGTCGTGACGGCCCAGAGCGGGAGTCAGAACACCTACATTGTGACCGTGACTCGGGCGGCACTCGCGAGCAATAACAGTCTCCAGAGTTTGACCGTGGCGCCGGGCCCCTTGGCCCCAGCGTTTAATCCAAGCACGACGAGCTACACGGTGGACGTCGCCAGTGGCGTCGCCGCCGTCACGGTGACGGCGCAAGCGCAGGATGCCGGCGCTACGGTGAGCATCAATGGAGGCCCGGCGACGAACAGTTCCAGTCAGTCGGTACCACTCGGGGCATCGGGGTCCAATACGAATATCTCTATCGTCGTGGAGGCTGCGAATGGGAATCTAAGAACCTACCTTGTGACCGTGAACCGCGCGGCACTCGGAGGGAATAACCTCCTCCAGAGTTTGACCGTGTCGTCGGGCTCCTTGAGCCCAGGGTTTACTGCGAACACGACGAGCTACGCGGTGGCCGTTGCCAGCGGCGTCGGTAGCGTCACGGTGACAGCGCAAGCACAGGATGCCGGCGCCACGGTCAGTATCGAGGGGTCAACGACAACAAGCCTGCTGGTCACCCTAAATGTCCCCGGGCAAAGCACGCTCGTCACGATTGTCGTGACGGCTCCGAACCTCACGCAGAAGACCTATACCGTACTCGTGAACCGCGCGGCACTCGGAGGGAATAACAATCTCCAGAGCCTGGCCGTGTCGTCGGGCACCTTGGCCCCAGCGTTTCTTGCGAGCACGACGAGCTACACGGTG
>PLBR01000227.1:0-14905 GCA_003135435.1 Nitrospira sp.
CAAAACCTGCTCGAACGGTTGGGGAGAATTATTGAGATGGGGCAGCGAGTGGCGAAGGGGACGACTCACTAACTAATAGTCATGCCGAGCAGAAGCGAGCAACGAGCCGTAATGGTCTGTCGCATGATCGCCATACAGACTGGTGAAGGAAAGGAAGGGACATTCTCATGTGACCACCGGACGAGGAAGTTTTCGCTAAGGATGGATTTAAATGCATCTATTGTGATTTTGATGGTCGATCATTCTTGAATTGGAGGTTCTTGCAGGTGGATCACTTCAAGCCATGCTCACTCGGAGGTAGTTATGATGCCGTCGAAAACTTGGTTACTTCCTGCATCATCTGCAACCAGATGAAAGGGGCAACGATGTTTCAGACGCGTGAAGAGGCAAAAACTCACATTAAGCAATGGTATGGACAGATGCGCACATACTGGCAGGAAAAGGTCCTTCCTCTCCAGAAGGATCGACTGCCCTGAGAAGGGCCNNAAGCGAGCCAAGCAAGCCGCCTCAGAGTTAGTCTACGGAAAGGAAGTCACGCTCCAGACCTATGGTTACGACAGGTACGGGCGTACCCTTGCTGATGTGCTTCTGTCCAACGGCACGAACGTCAACCACACGCTGGTCAAGGACGGCTGGTGCTGGCGGTATCCAGAATCATTTCGACCCCACCGTTTCACCTACTTTTTAACCTTCCAATACCGCGGGGCGTTCCAGCACCTGGTAGGAATCGTCTGCATTGTTCCTCCTCGCCAAACTCCTTCCCCCTTCTGGTGGGGCCGAAACCCCCTCGCCAGAGGGAAAGGGTACTCCGGGTTATGTGATGACTCTCAGATTGCGGAAGGCTAAGTAGGCGTTAGACTAGCGGGTCAGAAGAGGCGCACACCGTCAACACGTCAACAATAGGGTGCTCCTGGCATGGTCCTAAAGAAGTTAGTGGACCACCCGGGGTTGACGAACCGCTCTTCTCGCCCAGTAGATCTTTCGTCTCAGATAGCGAGACAGGGTGGTTTGGTTGCCATCATCAGCTGAGATTGAAACTATGCCGGGAGTGGCTTNNGCTCACCGAACCATGCCGAGGGAATTTGTGCTAGGCCGCACTCTTTCCATGAAATCCGTGAAACACCCCGGGCAGTAGGTGTGAGTGAGATGGCAATCGGCCACACTCATGCCATGTGTCTTTACATACGTCCGCTTCGTGACCCAACGCTCTTGATGAAAAGAATCTCCGGTCTCGTCTCGAATGAGTCCGCACGAACTGCAGACAGGGATCAGCGATCGTGCTTCTGCGAGCGTACGGCGTTTCACGAGTTGTCCGAAGAACTGGGTTTTCACAGCCATGCATCACCTCATCCTTTCATGGTTCAATCACCGCCAGACAGGAGGTGAAATATTGCCGTTGTAAACCTTCGGATTAAAGCCTACCTCGCGCAACCAGCTTCGCCACTAGGAACTTCCCCAGTTTCAGTCGAATAATATACTAACCTCACTTACGTGGTCGCATTGTCTCGGTAAGACTCGGCAGGACGGTTCTGAAATTGGACCTCTGCCGACTCCGACTACTGCCGTTCTGATTCACACGACTCGGTTGGCGCAATCGAGCAACATCAGAACCACGATGCACCATGCCAGGACGAGGATGACTCGGCTTGCAGACAAGACGACTCGTGTGTGCGTGATACGATGTAGGTGGGCCGATCCGCAGCCCGTGCCGCCGTGGGAATGGCGGAAGGAGCGTAATAGTTCCTCGGACCGGCTCCCTTTTCCTTGACACGTCCTCATGGACGGCCTAGCCTGGCGGCGCATGGGAGGGGGGAATATGTCAATTATCGGGAACGGAAAGAGATATGGAGAGCACAAATTTCCCACTGAGAAGGACTTTGAAGACGATGTCGTCAGTTCTTCAAAAGTTCTCTTCGGAACAAGCACTATCTACATCAATGCAAAAAAGAAAATCGAATCGAAGTCACTCGGTGGGACTATTCCTGATGCCTTCTTCTTCGACTTCAGCGATCCTGCCGACACACAGTTCTATATCGTCGAGGTTGAACTCAGTAGGCACCGCTTTTTTGAACATATATTTCCACAAGTCACAAAGTTTTTTGCTTTCTTCAAGAATAAAAAGCAACAGAAAGCGCTGGTTGATAAATTATTTGCCGTTATTGACACAGATAATTCCCTCAAAGGAGAATTTAAGAAATATTTGGGGCAAGCTGAGATTTATAAATTCTTGAGCGACATTGTGGACTCTAGTCAGAATATCCTGCTAGTCGCAGACGGTGTTATTGCTGAACTCCCCGAGATCATGGATACCTATACCGACACTTGGGGAAAGATGGTCCGATACCTCGAGGTCAAAAAGTACGTCAATGGTGGGGACACCATTTATTCAATTACACCGGATTTTGAAACCCTGCAATACACCGAGATAGTAGGCGAACCTGCAGATGAAGAGGTCGAAGAAATAGAACGGCCGAAGTATTCAGAAGAGTACCATCTTGATGGTGTGAGCGCTTTTTCCAAGGAGATTTATAATCGGATAAAGATTATCGCTTTCAACGTGGACAAGACTCTCGTCTTTAATCCGCAAAAATACTACATCTCGATTAAAGCAAATAAAAACATTGCTTTTATCATAATCCGAAATAAGAAAGTTCGTTTTATTGTAATGATGCCGGAGGAAGAAATACGAAGGTGTATTAAGCGTTATCCGGTCGCTTCACTTTCAGCACCCGTACAGGGGTTTTATAACGGTCCATGCGCATCTGTGGACATGTCAAATCTTGATGGCGTTGACGAACTTCCAGCCTTAATACAACGCATGATTGAATACAACCAAGCACATTGATGCTCAAAGGCCATAGCCAAATCGCGACTATTGTCCTGTCCATCGTCAACTTCCATACCTGGTGTGCGCGTGGGCCGATGAATGCGGATCCGTATTGAGGCTTGGATGATGTGTTGGAAGGATTAGAGAGCGAGGCACGAGCGGGACGGAAAGGCTTGTGGGCTGATCCGCACCCAGTGCCGCCGTGGGAATGGCGGAAGAGGAGTCATTAGAACGAACGGGAACTCGCTCTGCTATACGACCGTTTTACGACCCGCAACTTGTATCTCGTTCGAGTCCTACTCAGCTACCCGGACCTAACGAACCTGGGCAATGGAAATGCCTCGTTAGGATTCTATGCGCAAAACTAACCTGCTGATTTCGGACCACTACCTCGCTGGCTCTGCTATCTTTTGTCTAACATTCGAATTCATCGGCCTGGGCGGTTTTTCGCGAAGGTCCGGTGGAATGAGTGGTTAGATTCCATCACTCTGTTCCCCCGTGACCTCCAGCTTGCCCTCGTTTTGCTTCTTAGCAAGTCGATCCACACGGCGAAAAACCGACATAAGAATCTTGTGTTTCATAACTGCGTTACCCTGAACGCGTTGATCGATCAAGTGCTCCTGTCCCTCCGTAAGGCCAAACACCTCAATTAGACTTTTTGCCGAGCTTTCGCAGAAAGCGATTTGTCTTTGCGTCAATTCAAGCTCTTTATTCGCCAAATCTATCTTAGCGAGTTTAAGATCAACAGACCCTTTCTGAACCCTTCGATACGTGTCGTGGGCATTGTTAATGGCATCACATACTTTTTTGACGATTCCTGCGACTATACTTGCCACAAGTAGAAGCTCTGAGAGTTCAATAAAGCCGGGAGATGCATACTGGATTCTCTCCACTTCAGGACGAAGATTCGGCGGAATTTTATGGAATAGCTGATCGAAGAAGTTGACAGTGCTATAGCCACCTCTCCACGGAAATTTCCCGTAGATGTAATCGATTTCCTCCCGCCTAGCTATCGGTAGATCGGCAAGCAACGAGTATGCGAACCCGTATAGTTGCGTGTAATCCCTCGTTGCCTCGGACAGCTCTTCGAGGTTCCATCGCCCATCAAGCCGCAACTTTGTCTTTGTTGCTTCCAGTGCCATGGTGTTCCTGGAATCTAACTAATGAGTATACTGACCGGTATAGTACGCCGCGACAAACTGCAATCGGTGGGGGATTGTCGCGTGCCTTCAATCACTTGTCAATGTTTACCAGGACGTAGGTTCGGCGTGCTACACGGCCCGATAAACTACCAGGAGAGCTATGGATAAAGGGAGCAGCCACTTTGTCTCTCAAACATCTGGTATATGGACATGGTTTTGCCCTTCGCAATCCGCTGAGCTAACGCCAACTTAGCCCCTCACAATCTGACAGGATTTGTAGACAAGGCCTTTCTTACCCCTTTGGAGGCTCATCTGGCTCAGAACCCTTTATTTCGTATTTCGTCAGGAGAAGAGGACTAGCAGGTATTGCGCGTCGGGGATGGGACGCTGTCTGTGTATCTGGCTCTGGCGACTCATGCGCATGATCGTTGTGCACATGTCCATGTTGATTAACTTGGCTTCTCCCAAGAGCAGGCCTGCCACGCCCCGCAAAATGTTGGCTACAAGACCCTCATTTCCTCCTGAGGCCCCAAGTCAGCTGCGGCACACCTTCCTAGTAAGCTTCTCTCTCTTCTCTAATACGAGCGCGTTCGATTTCTTTATCGATGATAGCCACATACTCTTCAATCCAACGTTGGACATCTTTATTAGGCTCCCCAGCCTTGAATTTAAGAAGATAGTCCTTTTTCCCTTGTAGATGAGAGCTTTCTGGCCCTGTCCAGCCTTCTGTAGAGAAGTTTGCCATTAGCTCATTTTTAACCTCCTTCCTATCGCCATATCGAACAAGCACTTCTCGAGCCAAACAGGTCCGGCCGTCTTCCCTGAAAAGAGTCTTCGGCACCATGCTAGTTAGGTACCAAGCCCGCTTCTTAACGTCCTCATCGACCCATTCCCATAATTTGTTTAGAGGAACTAAAGGTAATATACCGCCCTTGCTTCCCTTGCCTCTGGAGAATTCGTCACCCCTAAGCCAATGCGTGATATCAAATGCTCTCGAATCAATCGGTGGTCCAAGATATTTCTTAATCTCATCCCACGCTTTTTCGGGGAACTTCTCAACAATTAGGTTGAGGACTTCTATAGGTGAACCGTAGGTGTCCTCGACTATTGTTCCATCTTGGCCAAAGTGTTCGAGCATGACCTTGGCTAACTCCAAACTTCTACCCGGATATTGCCGTACAAACCATTTGGCCATCCTTGACCAGTTATAATCTCGCATCGTCTCGGCATGTTCTTCACTCGGTGCAAACAGGCTTGGATGAGTAAGAAGACTAAGTCCAAAATCCTCAGGGAGTGAATAACGTGCGTCCGGTCTGCAATAAAAGAATTGGCTTAAGTCCAAGGCAATTGACGTGGCGGTCTTGCTATTCTTTTGAATCAACAGCCCTATCCATTTTCTGAAAATGCCTTCCGATATATTTTTGGTCACACTTCCGTATGCGAACATGCGGAGGTGTTCAAATCCGACAATCTCCCTTTGAATCAGTGAAAAGATTCGCTCAGCAGCACAATCTGTTAGTGGCCCAGATCTCCAAGTTAGCTCTGGCGTCCACGCCCGCATCTTGGAATCTTCCACGATCTTGTCTAACTCTTCTTCCCATTTGGGTTGGTTTCGCTCCGAGACGGCGCGGAAATATCCGGATAGGAAATACACATTTGTTTTCTCTGTCGCGTCTCTATGAGACTGGACAAGGAGGGGTAGGAATTCGAAGGTTTGGTCGGCAAGGCCGAGCTGATAGCCAAATTTTAGACCGTTCTCGGCTTCACTCGTAACAAGCCAGTCAAGTTCTGGCGTCAATAGTGTCTTGTCTCTGGCGGCCTCTTGCGCTAATTCATTGATTCGTTTCTCTCCAAGGTCAGCTTCATGACCCTCTTCGTCAAATTTGTCTTCCAGTAAATCCATTCCGACATAACGCTTCAATTGTGAGGAGAAATCTGTTCCCTCCAATTGATCTTTAAACTCTTGAAGTTTAGTCCGCAACTCCGGAGGCAACTGTTTCCCATCATAGTGGAGAACTTCAATTACTTCTTTCAGGACTGTCTTCTTGCTCGCGTACCCTTTATCGAGTAACTCTTGAAGCGACTCAATAACCATACTGCCTAGACCGGTACGACAAATCAGGCCTCTGGAGCGGTTCAGTAAGATGTTCGCCGCGCCTTGTCTATCATGTGGGTTAAGCGAGTCCAATCTTTCACGAAGTAACTGCCATATCTGTCTGTAGGCGTCCCACCATTCGGCGTATGTCTTCGGAGTCCATCCCCCTGGTCTCTTTCTAAGACCTGCCTCGTCAAACCCTCCGAACTTTGTGAAATTCGCTGCTTCAAGAGCCTTTTCGCAGGCATCTAGGGCCAGTTTGCGAGTCTCAGGCGAATCGGATTCAAAAGCTTCCACGAGGATTGGAAGTCTTTCTTCTGGTGGGGCAGAGGTGGAAGCAACGCGACCTGGACCTAGAGTAAAAAGATCCCTGAAAACACCACTGGCATTATTATTCCAAGTCTCATTTTCAGCTTCTCCGAGCTTCAGCAGAAGCCTTGCAGCACTCTGGAAAAGTTCTCTGTACAACGCCATGTGCTCTAGGGAATAAATGACCTCTCGTCTTCCCTCCTTAAAGTTGAGGAGTTGGTCTATTGTGCATGTTCCAATAGCGCGTTCAAGGCACTTGAGTCCTTCGTCTGGAGAAGCCAGTGCTAGCGTTCTAAAAAAAAAAGCGCCTCGCGTAGACTTAAAAGGTTCAATGCCGTTGAACGGACCATCTGGACCTAGCAATTCGCGGACACGACGGAAAGCTTCAGCCGATTCACGAGCGTACTCGAACATTTCTGAAAACCAGTCCATCAGTTTCGGCGGGAACTCGGAGGCAAACTCCTTAATTTCGAAAGCGGTACCATAGTTCGTCCACCAGTCAGCCCAAAGCTTAATATGAAGTAGCTTGGGTGTTATGTAGAGTGTCGTGCTTCCTTGTAATATCTTTCGTTTCTTGAGTTCATTGACTATCTGATGAAATCTAGCCCATGTAATCTTTGGATTGGCCCGTTCGATAAGTTTTGCGATTGCCTTGGCTTCATCTTGAACTGGCGGGAGGAAGCCAAAGCGTTTGAATAACGCTAGGTATTGAAGTACAAGCCTTCTTTCTTCAACTTTCTCGCTCCCAAGAGCATCTCCTCCTGCAATAAAACGGTTCCATACATCAACAGTAGATGGCGATTTTAGAATGTCGGCAGGATCGTTCTTTAGATTTTCTCCCACAACATGTGCAACTCTAGGTGAACCACCGCAAAATTCAGCCCACCGCTTCGCGTCGATCGCAGGTACGCCATATGTCCCTATGATGGCACTTATCTGATCCTTTCCTAAAAGGGAACTTTCAATGCGAGTGATTCCCGAAACCTCCGTAGCCTCATTATAAATAGTAACCAGTTTGATGTGAGGACTGTGATGTTGAAGCTTATTCCACAGCCTTGTTCTGGTTTCGTCATCGCATTCATCAACAACGAGGATCGCGTAGCGAAGGCTATCCTCACGAGTCAACGTGCTTATAAGCTGGCTGCCTAGTATTTTGTCTGGACCGTCACAATAGATGACAAGTGGTCTTAGGTCGTCCTGTTTGGTAGCCTCAAGAACTAACCTTGTTTTTCCTACACCTGGTTCTCCTACAACATGGATGTGCACAGGCCGATCGTTCTTGCGGAGCTCGGCTTGCATAGTCGCCATCTTTGCAGGCAGGTCTGATGCGGGCATAAACGGACGTTTCATTTCAGCTTCCGAAGACCAGCCAAGATGTGTACTAAACCTCGCCTCGGCTTTGCCATTCACCCGTAAAGCGAGTGACGGGTATGAACCGAGAAGACCAATTATTTGATTTTGAGCAGCTATGACGATGCGGGCGTTTTTATACTTTGTGCCGACCGCGCTAAGGAGTTTCTTGATCTCAGTAATTGCTTTTTTAACCTTTACCCCTGGTCCGTCCCATCCGAAGTGGACGATCGTAAGGGTTCCCCCATTGTCCAAGCACTTTTTTACCTCGGGCTTGAGCTCTCTTGACTTTTTTTTGAATAAAATGTCCTTAAGGGTTGCCTGTTTGTTGAGGTCAGATTTCCCGGTCTTGATTTGATAAGAGGTAAGTTCAGCCTTGATTACTCCCTGCTTGCTATCCGAAGGTGAATCCGTAACTGCTGCGTCAATCCCGCCGTCAGGCTCAAAGATTTCTCCCGGCACACTCACGCAACTCTTCGGAATTCCAGATACGCTGGCCTCTGCCCATAGGATTTCTCTGAAAACCAGAACTCCTTGCTCAGGAGCAAGCGTAGACAGATCCTTTTTTTCTACGGTAAGAATTGTTGCGATAGCCATGACGAGTTGTTCATCCCCCAGAAAGAACCGGTAGCATTCTACTTTTTTTAGGATTGAAGGGTCTATGCCTATGTGTGCGCATCGATCGATGTTCTTTCATCCCTTTCTTTCCACTATTGGAGGGGTGGCCTGGCGGTTTCCCAACGTGCGCGCGTCCATCGAGCTTTCTTCTATCTCCTTCTCCCCAAATTGGGGGGGGCCGGATGAGCCTCCAAAGGGGAGGGAAGAGCCCTGTCTACAAATGGTGTCGGATTCTCGTGCGCGAAGTGGGCGTCAAATCAGCAGATGGGAGGAGGCGCAGACGTGGTCATAAACCAGATGGTAAAGGAACAGTGAGTTGTTTCCGTAGGTCCACGTGTTTCGTGTTACTGAGACGGGGGGGTACAAAAGCATGTGCAGACACTCTCCGCCACTTTAGCGGTGACAGGACGAACTGGTTGTGGTTGTATTCCTTGCTACAAGCCGTACCTGACATGATCAACCCTTGTGATGTTCGAGAGCCAACTGGCCCCATGCTCTGGAGGCTGTGAAGTTGTGCGGGGAAGTGGGCATGCCGTGATCCCTAGCGCATGATCAAACCAGAAGGGCGGCAGGAAGTGCAGGGGGGTAGAGGCGGCAAAACTGGCACTGCATCTTTTTCCAGAAGCTTCTGCGCCAGTTCTCCACCTCGGCTATAGTTAGTGCGTGATGGGATTGATGATTTGGCCACTCGATCTATCGTTATGTCCGACACATGGAGGATCATTTTGCATCCGGCATGAATCTGAAATGATTCACACGATTCCCTCATTTCTTATTCTCTGATCCGTCCATCATTCCAGCAGAGTCACAGTTTTCTTACAAATCTCAATATTCGATAGCAGGCCCGATCAATTTCATGATCGGGCAAGCTGGTTTGTATCTTGCACTTCCGCCGATGCCATTCCCCTAACCAGAATGTGATGGGCATGCCGAAAAACACGAAAATGGGTGACGGTCTTTCAAAGAGGGAATCCGAAGTCCTGTCCTGGCTCCAGCAAGGGATGTCGAACAAGGAAATTGCGCTCGCGCTCGAGGTCAGTCCACGCACCATTCAAAAGCATCTGCAGCGTGTCTATTTGCATCTTGATGTCCACACACGAGCCGAGGCGATCGTTCAGATGCGGCGGGGTATCAGAGATGTCCGATGATGATGGCTGGGTGGATAGCCCACAAAAGGCGTCTTACGTGTTTTTTTGTACGCCATATGGCGCATTGCCTATCATGTGACAATCGGCTATAAGTGTTGCCCACATTGGGATGGCCAGAAATGAGTTCAGAACGGTGAATCGCGTTTGAGCTTGAGGCTCAGGCAGGCTGCAGAGAAACCCGACAAGATCATACGACTCAAATCCAAATACAGGCAACCAGAAGATGTTCTTGTTGCGAAGATTAATGCACTATTAATCCAACTGAAAAAGTGCCTCTTTATGCTCCCACCGTTCGCGTCATCTGAATAAGGACTGAAGAGATGCGTCCATCACGACCGTCCCCGCATCTGTTATATCCGCGCCTGGCGCTGTTCCTGAGCTTGATGCTCCTCGTGGGACTGGCTGGCTGTGGACCAGCTGCGTCTGACAACGCGCCGAGCCTTGGGCCGAGTGCGAGCCTGGACGGGCCGTCCCTGTCTAAGCAGGGTTCGGCACCACGCATCAACGCATTCACCCCGGCGGCGAGCCCCTTGCCCCTTGCCTCGGTCAATGGGACAGGCGCGGCGTCAGGAACGGGGACCGCCCCGGGAGGCGAGAATCTCCATGCGGTGCTTGTTCGATCGTCTGAGCCAGGACACCCAATAGAGGGCTTAGTCGTGCCCGAGTGGATGGCCCAAAAACTCAACTCGCCGAAGGTGCGCGTCCGGCTTCAGGCCCTCGAAACCTGGGCGCAGTCCGCGCCCCCGGGCGCGATCGATCCGTTGATCTTGGCCTTCGAAGATACGGACGAACGAGTCCGGGCGCGGGCGCAGCAATTGATCGAGCAAGACTGGGCGCGGAAGGCTGAGGCAGCGAAGTAACGCGGGGTAGTGGGATACACAAACGGGAAAGTGTGGTAAGGGGAGAGCGGCGTAATTGCGGAACAATGAATCAACCGAGGACACCGCTCAGCGCCTAACTAGGAACTCGTCACGAGCGACAAATGACGAACCGTGAGCCAGGCAGCAATCAGACGGTACCCTATCAACACAATCAACAAAGAAGGGACTTTCAATTATGATCATGTGTGTTTGTCGGTGACGTTCGTAACACTGTGGCCACGTTTGGTGGCCCAATCGAGAAGGGAATCATTTATGAAAATGAAGCGACGGATATTGATGGCGGTACTCGGTATTCTGGTCGGATGGGGTGGGGCTGGCATAGCCCATGCGGCTGGAGTAACATTCCAAGCCACAGACAAGCCCGGAAGCTGGTTCGAATGTACAGCCAGCTCGACTTCAGGGTGCGTTCCTGAATCAACTGCGGGCGCAGGACAGAAATCAACTGCAGTCATTGCACCCGGAGACACCGTTGGTTTTGCATCAACGGGACAGGCCAACACGCTCCATACGGCTGTGAGCTTGATGTTCCCCACCGGAGCCCCAAACATGCCATTCGACGTCGGAGCTCCCCTGACTCCTCCGTCGATGGGAGGGTCGGGCCTTCCAGTCACAGTCCAGCTGACCAAGCCAGGACTGTACGTCTTCTTCTGTGATATCCATCCCTACATGTTCGCGGCCGTCATCGTGGATGACCCGAGCACGCCAGAGCTCGATCTTGGGAAAACGGTCGATCTTCCACACGTAAGTCCAGGCGGACTCACAGCCAGTCCAAATGGAATAACGAAGCTCCCCACCTTGTCGGACTTAGTCCTCAGACTCGTACACACATTCTTCGTCGCGACCAATCCCAATAACTGGCAAGACTACCGCCTAACCAAATGGAGTCCCTCGTATCCACCAGTTCCGGTATTGGCCTACGATGTTAACGGTAATCGGTTTTCTATTTCCTCGACACCTACTATTCCTGGCCTAACAGACCTCAACATAGCCCTGCAGGCCGTCTTTGGTGAAACAGAGGGCAAACCGCTAAAAACCATCTCACACCCGACGCATCCAGGAGTGGGACAGGTCTGGGTGGACACCCAGTTCGAATTGATGAAAGAAAAGACCAAGCCCGGCACCGCAACCGCCGTGAACGCGACGAGTTGGGCAGTGGAAAGAAAGGTCGGGTTACCGACCCACGGCACGAACTCGGGCGACGGCATGAACAATCCGCACAATATGTGGACCGATAAAAATCAGACGGTGATCTATCAGACCGAATGGTTCGATAATTATCTGACGGTGTTTGATAGAAGCACCGGAGCATTTTTGAATCGAATTCCGGCGGGTGACGCTCCCGCACACGTCATGACGAGAGTCGGCAACGACTTTGTGCATGTGTCACAGAACGCGGGCAATAATGTCCGGGAGCTATCCTCGCTTACGGCAGGAAATTTCTTCGTTAAAGACATCCCCATGTCGATTGGGGGAGATGTCCATCCACACGCGCATTGGATGAGCGCGGACGGTAGCATGATGGTGACGCCCAACGAAGACTCAGAAGATTCGACACTGTACAGCTTTAATATGGGAATGATCGCGGCCACAACCACGACGGGACATTCGCCCATTGCCACGGGCATGATGCCGGATTCCAGTAAGTATTATGTCGCAAACTTCCTTGACAGCACGCTCAGCGTGATTGGGCTCACAGGGTTCCCCTCTCACCCTCAAGCGACGTACCTGAAAACCATCAACCTCATCGCCAACTATGATCCGATCAATTTCACGATCCCGATCGGCGGAAACATTACAGGGCCAGTAGGCGCGTTGCCGATTCAGACGCCGGTGAGTCCGGACGGCAAATATGTGGTCACGGCGAACACCTTGACCGCCACTATCACGATCATCGATACGAATACAGACACAGTGGTGGGAATGTTGCCGTGTGACCCCGGATGCCATGGCGTACAGTTTGGCGCAAAGCAAGGGGGCGGATACTACGCCTATGTAGCCAGCAAACTCTCGAACCGGCTGCTCGTCGTTGACCCCGATCCTAATGGAGCAGCCCATCCAAACAATGGGAGCAATGCCATCATCGCTGGCAGCGTGCTGTTGACAACCGCGAATGCGTCGTCAGACTTCGCTGAGGACGGAGCAGTTATCGCGAATGCGGGAATGGGCGGACAGGGCACGTTGCCTATTCCAGTGGTCTACAACGGCTGGGTCCAGCATCTGCCGGAAGAGTGGAAGGAAAAGCTGACGAACAAGCAACTGCATCCCATTGGCGAGGAGGAGCACGGATCACACTGATCGCGCCACCCTACGCCTGTTTCGCTTCCTCCTCAGCACAAAGCTGAGGAGGAAGCCCGCTCAGTGCGATGCGCACGTGCACTCCTCGGTGTCCCGTATGTTGGCCTGTGGGTGGGGCTCATGATGCGGGTCGCTGAGTCGTCACTGGTTCGACCTCATGTATACTGCCCACTCAGATTTTGGACGAGGGTGTGTCTCGTGTTGTCCCTCCATAGGCCGTGTCGCTTTGCCCTGTCCTGCGTCGTCGCGCTGAATCTTGCACTCGTGCCCATGCCCCTGGCCTGGTCGACCGAATTGGCCGTGACGCCCGTTGATGGTCCCAGCGCCTCCGCCACTGAACTCCATGGCATCACGCACACGGGGCAGCTCGTCGGCACCTTCCGGGATGCTCAGGGGATCCATGGACTCGTTTGCACGCCTCCGGTGGACGCGGTGTGCGCTCCCCCATTTCTCACTCCCCTGAATCTCTGGTTCAAAGGCGCCAAAGCCGTGTCGACGCAGGTCCAGGGCCTCACGACCGCGGGTCAGATGGCTGGTTTTTTTCTGGACGTCACGGGCGCGAGCCATGGGTTTCTCTGTGGTGGCTTTCCTACGAACCTGGACTGTCACCAGGTAGATGTCACGATCGACCATGTCCTCATGGCAGACACCCTGATCCTGGGCCTCCAGGAGCAGGGCCAGTTCGTCGGCAGCTATCGCGACGCACAGTCCCGCATCCATGGGTATCTCTCGACCGAGGGCAGTGTCACCCGCATTGACGTGCCCGGCGCGCTCGCCACCGTAGTGGCTGGTGTAGCAACGACGAGCGGAAAGACCACCGCCACGATTGTGGGCTTCTTCCTGGATGCCACCTTCTCGATGCATGGCTTTCTCTGCCTCCTTCCGGTGAGCGAGACGTGCTTTACCCTCTTCGACGTCACGCTGAACGGGGTTCCGCAGGCGATGACACAGGCGACCGGGATCAACCAGCAGCAGATCGTGGGCTCGTTTCGCGATCCCAGCGGGCAGGCGCATGGGTTTCTCTGTGTGTGGCCCGTCACGTCGGTATGTTTTACCCAACTGGATGCCCGCAATGGGGCGCATACGGAGATCCTGGGCCTCAATGATCGCGGGCAGGTGGTCGGACACTTCCGCGATACGACTGGCCGGCAGCACGGCTTTACCACGATGGCGCCGGGTGCGGGGTCTGCAGGACGCCTTCCGTGAGAAGGCTCCGGAGTGCTCCATGTGTGCACTCGCTGAAGATCTGAGTCACCCCCCTCTCAACTGGCCAGTAATCTTGGGCTTCCCTCCGATGAGCCCCCGCGGCTGTCGATTCGCCACAGAGGCCCCAATCGCAAGGCCGACCCGAATCGTTGGCGGCGGCGACGGAGCATTTGAGGGAGAGCGCGTTCGCGGGACAGGAACGAGTGTCTTCGATACGTTCGGGCATTCACGGCGGGTAGGTTTGGCTCAGAGGTCTGAGGCCGTTCTGGGAGACCGCGAGAAACAGCGTGAGCCCGTACGCGGCCTGCACCGGTTCCCTGACTTTCGGAATGCCGCAGCACAAGACGACCAGCTGATTGGGTACTTGCTGCAGGACTTTGATGACGCTGCCCCCCTTAAACCTGGTCCAGATCCTCGGTGAGGGGGTCGGGCCGAAAGGAGGGCTCCATACCACGTCTCCGTCACACCGTCGAACAGATCCTCGCCAAACGGCGTGACGCCGAAGTCGCGCGGAGCAAGGGACAGCCCATCGTGCAGGCTTGCCGCACGGTGAGCATCACCGAACAGACCTGCTATCACTGGCGCCATGAGTACGGCGGATTGAGAAGCCACCACGTCAAACGGCTCAAGAACCCTAATCAAGGCCCATGTGACTGACTGCGTAGAGTGTGGCCGAGAGAGCTATCCTTCTGCCAAACCAGCCTCTTCTGCTCCCAACACTGTGACTGAGCGAGATTGAGTGTGATCTGGAATCGGGAGCAAAACCGGGAGTAGAAACACTCGAACCGGTAGGCTCGCACAGAACATGATTCCCCACCCACTCCTCAAACATCTCACCGCCCTGACCGTCTATAAAGCTCTGAGAGGGTTTCGTGGACAGAGGTGCCAGATTTGTTACTTTCGCCATCCCAAACGCGTCTGAGACCCTTGATGGCACACTCCTGGACCCATCGGCGCAACACAGTGCCATGCACGCCCAAATCGCGGAGGCTATGTATGTGTATAGGAATATGGGTCATCTCCTTCCCGAGTGG
>PLBR01000227.1:14975-18989 GCA_003135435.1 Nitrospira sp.
GCTTCGCAGATCGCTTCCGCATCGCGACGATCATTCTTGTTCGTCTTGCCATAGGGCCGGACATACTTCGGGTGGATCAGCTTGACGGTATGCCCGAGCGGTTCAAACGCCAGTCCCCAGTGATGCGCACTCCCGCCCGCCTCCATCCCGATCACACAGGGCGGCAGAGTCGCCACCGTGTGTACCAACTGATTGCGCTTGACGCGTCGGCTGAGCACCGCGCGCCCTCGCGCATCCACACCGTGCAACTGAAACACGTTCTTCGCCAGATCGATCTCCAATGTCGTGCTGTGCATACCAGCCCCTCCTTTCTTCCTGACGATGAGTATAAGTTGCGCGCGCAACACCACTCATTGTGCCTCCTATGAGACTCGTGTGGGAAGAAGGCTGGGTCCATTTCATTAGCACAGATAAAACTCAATTTAATTTCTTAAGGTCTACTCAGGATTTGAGCCCGTGTATAAATCCAACTACGACTTCGCCATTTTTATTTGTAGGCTTCGAAGAGCCTCTTGCCGCGGCAACCTCGGTCGACCAGGCCAGGGTCGGGAGCACCAGTGCAAGACTAAACGAGACGACGCAGGATAGGACGCAGGGACGCCGGCTTCGGGTGCTGCGTCCGTCGTGCCTCCATGCCCAGGACACGGCCTGCCGTCATCGCCACAACTTTCCCATCCGTCGCGAGCGTCACATCGACGCCTGCGTCCCCATCACCGAGGAGCAGCACGAGACCGGCTGGTCTCCTGCTGTCTACCCGATGTGACGCCCTTGACTCGCTCGATGACGATGCTCCGGTGGTGCTCAGGTCTCTTGCGATAAGGAACCTGAGCACCGTCTCACGGGTGAACTCGCCTTACGGCTGAAGCGAGTTGTACAGCTGGCCGTCATCGATGGCCATGCTCTGCTTGTCGTGCGGCACACTGACGGTCACGGCTCCCGTACAGGAGCCGCCTTGGCTCTCCGTCGCGGTGAAGGACACGTGGTACACGCGACCGTTGCCTGTGCCGGCCCGTTCCGCCCGCAGCAGGACACCTTGGCCTTGAATCACGGCGTCAGGGCTCGTGTCCCCATCGCCCAATCCACTGACCGGCTCATCCTGCGTCACGGCCGTCACCGCGATCGTCGTGGTGAGATTATCCGGATCCGTGACTCCGAGAATCTGTACCAGGATCAGCTTATGGTTCGGTGGCCAGAGTACCGCCTGACTCGGCTGAGCCGCCGTGCAGACGGGATTCTGATGGATCACCGTCACCGTCGTGGTCGCCGACGAGGACAGGTGGCCCGGGTCCGTCACCGTCAATTGAAAGACGAGCGTGGCGCCGCTCGCACTCACAGTCGGTGCTGTGAAGGTGGGTTTGACTGCCCCTGGATTACTGAGCGTGACCGGCGGCCCAGACACTTGCGCCCAGGCGTAGGTCAGCGGATCACTATCGGGATCGCTACTGGCCGACCCATCTAAGGTCACGAGCTTCGTGTCATTGACCGTCTGATTCGGCCCCGCGTTGGCAACCGGTGGATGGTTCACATGTTCGACGGTGATGGACACGAGCGCACTGGAACTAAGCGAGCCATCGCTCACCGTGAGCGTGAAGGTTAGCGCCACGCTGCCCGACGGCACCGGTGGCGCGGTGAAGGTCGGCTTGATCGCGGTGGTACTGGAGAGCGTCACTGGCGGGCCCCCGCTCTGGGTCCATTGGAACGTGAGGGGGTCGCTATCGGGGTCATAACTAGCCGAGCCATCTAAGGTCACCAGGGCGCCCTCGCCCACGGTCTGCGCCGGCCCCGCACTCGCCACGGGTGCATGGTTGACATGTTTGACGGTCACGTTCGCCGTCACGGGGAAACTCGTCTGCGAGCCATTGTTCACACTCAACTGGAACGTGAGCGTCGCTCCGCCGATGGGGACCGCCGGGGCCGTGAACGTCGGATGGGTGGGATTACCCACATTGAGGACGACGATGGGACCCGCCACTTGCGTCCAGGTATAGGTAATCGGCTTCCCGTTCGAATCGCTGCTGCCGGAGCCGTCCAACGTGACCAGGGTCCCTTCATTCACGGTCTGATCTGGCCCGGCTTTGGCAATCGGCGGGGGACTCACGATGAATGCCTCATTCGTATTGCTAGTGCCTGCTACTCCATCCCCCACGACATATAGCGCCCCATTGATAGCCTGGGGCTTGGGAAAATAGCGAACGGTGGGGATCGGAGCAACGGTTGTCCAAGTATCCGTGGCTGGATCGTACGCCTCGACGGTGTGCACTTTGGTGGCGGTGGCGGGAACGTAGCCGCTGACGGCGTAAAGGATGCCGTTCACCACGCCTGCACCGAGAGCCTGGCGGGCGGTCGGCATCGGCGCGCGCGCTGTCCAGACATCTGTGGAGGGATCATAGACTTCGAGCGTAGCGAGAGGGGTCGCATTGTCGGGGGTACCTCCCACGACATGGAGTTTCCCATTGATAACCGCACCGCCTATTTGCCCCCGTGCCGTTGGCATGGAAGCCTTGGTTGTCCAAGCGTTTGTGGCTGGATCATAGACTTCGAGTGTGTTGATGCCTAGACACGACGCGCCACACCCAGTAAATATTGCCCCCGCAACTCCCCCCGCCACATAGAGCTTGCCAGCGATCACGCCGGTGGCCACGCCATAACGGGCCGTTGGCATTGGGGTCTTGCCGGTCCAGGTGTCGGTGGCCGGGTCATACACCTCCAGTATGTTTGTGAGTCCAATGGTACAATCAGAATTAATACAACCTCCCACGACATACAGTTTTCCATCAATCACTTCCGCAGAGGCAATAGCCCGATTCGTCAGTATGGGAGCTCGGGTGGTCCAGGTGTTCGAGGCTGGATCGTAGACTTCAACTACGCTCGAAACAGACCCTGTTGCTACGTAGAGCTGGCCAGCGATCACGCCGGTGGCCGTGTAAACGCGTGCGGTGGGCAGGGGCGCCTTGGTCTCCCAGACGCCTTGGGCCTGTGCGTGGGTCCCGAGGGCCAGAGCGAGGCAAATGATGCCGAGGCATACCCCTGATAACCTGATGAACACATTACTGCGTTCCATGGCACTCTCCTTTCGATAAATGGTGATCGACCGCAGAAAACATGCTGGGAATGGGGGCAGCCCCTGGCTTCGGTGTCACGTTGAGTCGATAACCACTGCCCACGCATTGTCGAATCCAGTACACCCAGGTACGTCCCATAAGACTATTGTGGAATCGAGATGAGCGGCCGTAATGCCATTAGCGTCCCCAGGACCGACGATGACATCAAACTCGAGATGGCGCTGATGACCAGAAGAACACGAGATCAACGCCGGAATAGGCATCCTGGACGTAGCCTTCTCGTAGTGAGAACATTCGTCCCCCACTGAGCCGAGTCCTCCCCAGGGCACTCCCCACTGTGTTTGTTGACAAGACGCTCGAGCCCGAGGATGCCGAGAGAACGGTGATCCCCTGTATCCGCGAGGCGCTGAGACGGAACATGGCAAGTGCGGCGAGATTTGTGAGTGAGTGTAATCCGGAAATGAGGCGAGAGCGGAGACGACTGCTTGGCTGGCTCAGGATCGGCATCGGAACGCGCCCCACCAACTAAACGGCTCCGCATGCCGTGTACGAGCGACCTTATAGATCCCGCCCTTGTAGTTGTCAATATATTTTTTTGGGGTCATCTCCTTCCCGAGTGGGTGATTTCGGCCTGATTTCATATCGGGTCGAACATGCCGGTGAGGACTTTGAGGCGCCGGTACTCCTCGTCGCGTAGGCCGTCGCTGCGCCGCTGCATGACGCGCCTCTTGTTGTGCACGCCCTCGACGAATCCCAAGGCGACCTTGTTCTGCGGCTTGCAGTAGGCCGCGATGCCGTCCCAGTGCCGGTCGATCATCTCGGCGAACTTCTCGTAGGGCTTCAGGCGCTGCCATGTGAGTGCGGCGCGCCAGTTCTCGAAGAAGCGACGAGCCCAGCCTTCCCGCTCGTAGTCCCAGAGCTGCCCAAACTCCTCCTTGAGGATGTAGGCCGT
>PLBR01000116.1 GCA_003135435.1 Nitrospira sp.
GAGAACGCTGCTGGCGGACTTTTTCAGCATCCTGCTAGAATCCACCCACACGTATGCTTAAGCCGCCTCCATGATTCTGGGATTCGTGATTCTCTATTTGCTCCTGTCGGTGGGGATCGGACTGGCTGCTGCCAGGCGGGTCCATACCACGAAGGATTTTGCGGTGGCCGGTCGGAGCCTCCCGCTGCCGATCGTGACGGCTACGGTCTTTGCCACTTGGTTCGGCGCAGAGGCCGTACTCGGGATCTCGGCCACGTTTGCAAAGGAAGGGTTACGCGGCGTTGTCGCCGATCCCTTCGGGTCGAGCCTCTGCTTGATCCTGGCGGGGTTATTCTTTGCTTCTCGTTTTTATCGGCTGAATCTCCTGACCGTCGGCGACTTCTATCGTGTGCGGTATAACCGCACAGTTGAGGTGCTCTGTGCTTTGTGCATCGTGGCCTCCTATCTCGGATGGGTGGCTGCGCAATTCAAAGTGTTGGGATTGGTCCTGAACATGGTCACGGGCGGCGCAGTGAGTCAGTCGGTCGGGATAGTGATCGGCGCGGTGATCGTGCTGACCTATACGACCTTCGGCGGCATGTTTTCCGTCGCTATTCTGGACTTCATCCAAATCTCCGTGATCATGGGGGGCCTACTCTATATTGCATCCATCATTAGCGGATTGGCCGGAGGTGTGGAGGTGGTGATTAGCCATGCAGCCCAGGCCGGCAAGCTGGAATTGTTTCCCACGGCTACGGTCGCGGGCTGGATACCCTTCATCGGCGCTTGGATCACCATGATGCTCGGATCGATTCCCCAGCAAGACGTGTTTCAGCGCATCACGTCCGCGAAGGACGAACGAACCGCGGTGCGTGGATCGGTTCTGGGCGGGGCGCTCTATTTCTGTTTCTGTTTTGTGCCGATGTTTCTGGCCTATGCGGCGACGCTGGTCGATCCGGCTATGTTCAATACCCTCCTTGAACAAGATTCTCAGCTCGTGCTGCCGACCTTGATCCTGCGCCACACACCGGTCTTCGCACAGATCGTGTTTTTCGGGGCCGTCCTCTCGGCGGTGATGAGCTGTGCTAGCGCGACGTTGTTGGCGCCGTCGGTGATGCTGAGCGAGAACGTAATCAAAGGGGCGCTGCCTCACCTCAGTGACCGGGAGTTTCTTCGGGTCATGCGGCTGGTTGTGGTGGTCTTTGCCGCCCTGGTCCTGACCATCGCACTCAGTTCCAGTTCCAACATCTACCAGCTTGTGGTGAACACCTATAAGGTGACGCTGGTGGCAGCCTTCGTTCCACTCTGTGCCGGGTTCTTTTGGTCCCGAGCAACGACGCAAGGGGCCTTGCTTGCTCTCGTGGCTGGGCTGATGACCTGGATGGGGCTGGAACTGTTCGGCCCGTCTGACTTGATCTGGCCTCCGCAACTGGTCGGGTTTCTCCTGGCGACGACGGGGATGGTTGTCGGCTCGCTTCTGCCTCAGAAGATCGGAACTCGTGGAGCGTAAACCGGTTGGTGACTTTGGTTGCTCTAGTTTCTCTAGTTCATCTGGTTTATCTGGTTCAACCAAATAAACGAGACAAACCAAATAAACCAGAGCAACCCATCCGGCCCGTCGGTTATGCTGTGGTGAGGTTCCAGAATCGTGAATAGACCTGCACGATGGGTGAAATATGCGAGCATGCTCCTGGCTGGCCTCGTCGCCGCGCTCGGCCTCGTCGTTGTGGTCTATGGCGCGTATTTGGCGACCTTTCTTGAACTGCCCAAGAGCGATGATCATCCCCCCCTGCGTCTGTACAGCGGACCCTTCCTGCTGAAACCGGATCTCTCGCTTGCGCACAGCCATCTTTTTGAGCGGTTGCAACGGTTGGGTTATCGACGAGTGACAGTGCCGGTGCAGTCTCCTGGCGACTATCAGTTGGCCGAGGAGGCCCTGACGGTTTATCTCCACCCACAGCCGGAGGGCCATGTCGGCGCGACGAGGGTAACGTTGCCGTTGGATCAGGGGCGAGTGACGGATGTCCTGTCTCCGCTTGATGGGGCACCGATCTTTCCCATCTTTCTGGAACCGGAACTCCTGAGTGGTGTGCGTGGTGAGTCACGCCAAGTGCGCGAATGGATTCCGTTGGCGCAGATTCCTCCAGGGATCATTGAGACGGTCCTGACCATCGAAGATCGTCGGTTCTATTCCCATTTCGGCATCGATCCGGTTGCCGTAGGGCGGGCGCTCTGGACCAATTTCACGAAGGGCGGGGTGGTGCAGGGTGGCAGCACGATCACGCAGCAACTGGCGAAGAATTTGTTTTACTCGCCGCAGCGGACGATGGGACGAAAATTCAAGGAGGCCCTGGCGGCGCTGGTACTGGAAGTGAAGTATACGAAACAGGACATCCTCGAAAGCTATCTGAATGAAATTTATCTTGGGCAGGCGGGATTCGTCTCGATCTATGGGGTGCGTGAGGCGGCCCATCGCTATTTCGGCAAGACCCTTCAGGAATTAACGGTCGAAGAGGTCGCGATGATTGCAGGTCTGATCAAAGGGCCTAATAGTTACGCGCCGACGAGACATCCTGAGCTGGCCAAGCAGCGGCGTGATGTCGTGTTGCGGCGGCTACGGGAGATGGGTCTCCTGACGGAGGAGGCCTGGAAACGTGCCGCGAATGAGCGGGTGCGCGTGACTCCGTCAGAGGACGTCCTGACCGATGCGCCCTACTTCGTCGATGCCGTGCTTCGGCAGGTGGAAGAGGCCGGCGTGGTCCCCTTGCCGGAGGGCTTGCGGATCGATAGCACGCTCGATCCCATGATCCAGCAGGCGGCCACCGAATCGTTGGAAAAGGGACTGGCCAAGTTAGAGGCCGCGCATCCCCATCTCAACAGTTCGCCGGAATCGGTGCAAGGGGCGGTGGTGGTGCTCGATCCCAAGACTGGGTCTGTGCTAGCGTTGGTCGGAGGGCGGGACTACCGGCGGAGTCAATTCAATCGCGCCGTTCAGGCGCGGCGGCAACCGGGCTCGCTCTTCAAACCCTTCGTCTATCTTGCGGCGTTGGAAGCGGCTCGTGAGGGTCAAGCCGGCTACTTGACCGCGGCGAGCTTATTGGTNNGGTGACGTTTGAATCGGAGGCCGGTCCCTGGTCTCCGCAGAACTACGACAAACAATTTCACGGGCATGTCACGTTGCGGAATGCGTTGGAACAGTCGTTCAATGTGCCGGCGGTGCGGGCGGCCAAGGCAGTGGGGACTAAGCCGATCGTGCAGCTGCTGCACCGTCTTGGCGTGACGAGTGCCATCGGCGATGATCTTTCGTCGGTGGCCTTGGGCAGTTCGTCGGTGTCGTTGATGGAGATCACAGCGGCGTATGGAGCGGTCGCCAACGGAGGGATCGCTGTCCAGCCGACTACGGTGCGATCGACCAGGGATCGACAGGGAGACATCGTCTGGAATGCCGTGCCGGATCGACAACAGGCGACCTCGCCGCAAGGGGCCTATGTGTTGACGTCTCTCCTCGAAGGCGTCATCCAGCGGGGCACTGCGAGCAAAGCCAAAGTGATCGGACTCCAAGGCGCGGTGGCCGGGAAAACCGGCACCACCGACGGCTATCGCGACGCCTGGTTCGTGGGCTACACGTCCGACGTGGTGATCGGGGTCTGGGTGGGGTTCGACGATGAACGACCTCTGCGTCTCACGGGATCGCAGGCGGCCCTGCCGATTTGGATGGATCTCGCGCGCCGGGTGATCCCGCCCAATGTCCCCGCGTTCATGATGCCGCCCGGTGTGGTCACCCGCGACATCGATCCGAAGACCGGGCAGTTGGCCACGTTTCAGTGTCCCGAGCAGATATCGGAGGTGTTCATTGAGGGCACGGAGCCCAGCGTCTATTGTGAGGTGCATGGAGGAGGAATATGGGAACGGCTCCGGCATACTTTTGGATTCTCCTAGGCCTCGCTGAGAGAAATAGTGTAAGCTGGCCTCAACGATCGGGTGTGAAGGGGGAATGACGCATGAAGAATAATAGCTTTGCTGGAGATGACAACATCACCCTCTTGGCCAAAGGGGTATTGTTGAAAGGTGAGATCCATGTTGAAGGGACGGTGCGGATCGATGGCCGTCTCGACGGAGAAATTCAGACCAAGGGGCAAGTCATCATCGGCGAGGATGGACTGGTGCAGGGAGCGATTACGGCCGGCACGGTGATCAGCAGCGGTCGCATCAAGGCGAAGGTGACGGCGATTGAGCGAGTCCAGTTGATGAAGACGGCGACGCTCATCGGAGAAGTCCATACGCCGGTGCTCATCATGGAAGAAGGTGCCAAGCTCCAAGGTGTGACGGATATGGGGGTGACCGCCTGGCCTGACGATCTTCCGAAGTTGCCGGGCAGCGTCAGTGATCTCTCCGCACACCGGGCCAAGCAAGTCGCGATGCTTGATAAAGAGTCCAGCGGCGACGCGCACTGATAGGTCTGCCGGTTCTCTCTTGTTCCTATCCAATCCATGACGTAGCCGCGGCTCTTCACCGCCGTGTCCTTCGCAGTTCTTGTCCTGCTCCTGTAGCAGATCGCCCTGATGTTTCGGCCGCTCCTCTTCTCCGTGCTGTGGGCGGTGATCCTCGCGCACATGACCTATCCGGCTCGCGCGCGATTGACTGCCCGCAGAAGTTCTCGACTGCCGTGTCTTCTCGCCATCCCTATTCCAGCGGAATGGTGATGGCGATCCCGCCCATCACATCGTTGAGCTTAAAGTCCCGTTTCGGGCTGAGCAGATGAGCATTGTGGCAGTCGATACAGGCCTGTGAGACGGCGAGGTCGGAATAGATCGCCTGAAAGTATTGCTGACGCCCACTGGTCACGATTCCGGTGACCGGCAGGTCGGGATTCTTCCGAAGAGACTCCAACGCGTTGCGCTCCAGGTCGCTCGCCGGAGCGTTGCGCCGGTAAATAGGCCAGAGACCAATCAGTCGATAGCGGATCCCGCTTCCGTTCTCGGCTGCCAGCTTGCCCGAATGCTGGAGAAACTGGGCCGGCAACATGAGGGCGTTCTCCTGCTCCCAATGTTCGGACGCCGTGGTGACGCCTTTCGCCTGGAGTCGGTTGACGATCTCCGTCGTGTACAGCGTGCGATCGGCCTTGATGACAGCATAGATATAGGCCGCCGCTTTCTCCGGCGGGATGCCGGACGATCCAGGGTGTTCCTTTGCGGATAGGGCATAGGACCCCAACCACAGCCCAGAGATTAGGACGGTGAGGGCTGCGGCGTAGAGCGAGACGGTGACTCGGTGCATGAAGCCTCCTGTGTGGGCGGCAGAAGAGGAATCACCGGGAGAGTCACGATGCACGAGGTGCCGCTTCCCTCCTGGCTTTCAATTCTGATGTCCCCTCCAAATTTTTTGATGATGCGGCGCGCGACGGTCAGGCCGAGTCCGGATCCTTCACCTTGTCCCTTCGTGGTAAAGAACGGATCGAAAAGTTTTGACAGATGTTGTTTCGGAATGCCGGGGCCTGAATCCGCGATCGTGGTCACGACGGATGTATCGGTCAGGGACGTCGAGAGACGCAAGGTGCCACGTCCCTCCATTGCCTGAATGGCATTCATCAACACGTTCGTGAACGCTTGTCTGAGTTGGTCGGGGAGGGCCAGCACACAGGTGTCTCCTGCATACGTTCTCTGGATCGCGAGTCCTGAGGCGTCCATACTACCCGTGAGTGTCGCGATGGCCTGATCGAGTTCCCGTTCGAGATGAACCGGTTGCCGGTGGTCTGATGTCTCGCGGGCCGCGACGCCGGTGAAGTCTCGAATAATAGCGGCCATTCGACGACCATGCTGGACGATATCGTGGGCATAGGACCTGACGCGGTCGAGGTTGGCTTCTTCTCCGATGGCTTCCCCCAGTCCGAGAATTCCGAAGAGCGGATTGTTCAACTCATGCCCGATTCCGGCGGTGAGGGTCCCAAGGCTACCCGATTTCTCGGCCTGGATGAGCTGGTCTTGGAGGCGGCTGTCGTCAGTTGTGTCCCTGAAGACAAGGCCGATCCGATCCTCTCCCTGGTTTCTCCCCGCCATCTGGAACCACTGATAGTGATACCGTCGGGGACCAATCTGAATCTCCTGTCGGTTGCTTGCTTCCGCCGTTCCCATCATGGGGGCCAACGGGTCACGAGCGCGGTTGACGACAGCGGCATCCTCGGCCTCAGATGCTGTTGCGACATCTTTTCCGCTCCGCGCACGTCTGAATTCTTTTCGCAGGTGCTCTCGTACAGCGGCATCGACGGGGAGTATATCGAACAACGGGATTGATTGGGTCGAATCAAGTATGGCCTGAAAGGAGTCTCGTCCGACCCGGTTGATGTACTGCACCTGTTCGTCTTGATTGACCATGATAATCGGGGTTGGGACCGCATCCAGGATCTGGTCCGTCGAGTGAATCAGGGACTCCACTTGTTGCGTTTTGATGGTCACTTGATCGGTCAGGCCTGCAAAGGCGGCCTCCAATTGGCGATTCATCCGATTGAATTCGTCGGCCAGATCCTGAAGCTCATCGCCGGTCTGAATGTCGATGGGCTGCCGAAGTTCCCCGCGCCCGATCAATTGTGCCGCTGCCTGTAATCGGCGCACCGGCATGACAATACGATGGGCCGCTAGGTAGCCGAGAGACGTCATCAATCCGACGGCGACGAGACTGAATACGGCCATCCAGGTGAGAAAGTGATGAATCGGAGCAAAGAGTTCGTCAGAGGCTTGCCAGACAAAGGTGTGCCAGGAGCTTTTGTCTAGATCACTATTGGTGGCACGGCTGGTTTCCGGCACCGGGGCGAATCCGATAATCGAGGTCGATTGTCCGCCGTGGCCATCGCTCGGCGCACTGACCCAGCCGGGAGTAAGTGGTGTGATGAGGGGAATGAGCTGTGGGTCGGAGACCCGGACGCCGGTGGGCAGAATGGGGCAGCTCATGACGATGCCGCGATGGTCGATCAGCATCACATGTCCGGTCTTGCCGAAGCGAATGGGAGCGAGCGAGGGCGAGATCAACTCTTTGGCGTCGATCACGCGATGGAGCACGCCGACCGCTCCATATCGGATGCGATCCATAATGGGAAGCGAGATGCTGATGACATAGGCCTGGGCACGTTCGTCGAAGTGGACATCTTCGATGAAGAGCTGGCCGACCCCGCGATGGGAGGCGCCTTTCCACCAGGCCGTGTCTTTATTGGCAAAGGGAGGCATTGTAGTCAACGCGGCGACCAGGTTGCCCTCCATGTCGGTGATGTACAGCATCTTGGTGGCAGACCGGACCACTTGCGGGATCAGTTGATCGGCTTCGCTCTTGGCTCCCGTGAAATATTCCTGAATGAGGCCGGCCATTTTGTTTCCCGTGATGGCCTGGACTGCCGCGGGGTCTTTGGCCTCCCAGCCACTCTTGATCTTGTCCACCACGCGGCGGCGCTCATCTTCCGTCATGTCCAGGAGGGCATCGCGCCGTTGCTCAAGTTCAAGGACAATCGAAGGGTCTGCCGCAATCCGTGATGTCCGGCCGACTTCATCCGACATTAAGAGATCGACTTTTCGTGCCGTTTCCTCGGCAAGGGCCTTGAAGCTTTCGCCGCTGACGACCTGGATTTCGCGAGAGCCTTGCCAAAAGGCGAGACCGAGACCCAACAGGAGGGGAACCACCCCCACGAGCAACATGGACAGAATCAGCTTGGGTTGGAGCCCCCACCTTGTTTCAGAGCGAGACGGGGGCTGTGCGGGATTCATGACAGACATCCTTCTTGTCCGGCTGGCTCGGCGTTGGGGAAGGTCAAGGTAAAGATCGTTCCCTTATCGATCTGACTGTCGACAGTAATCTTGCCGTGCATTTTGTTGACGATCGTTTTGACGTTATAAAGTCCCAGCCCCGTGCCTTTGCCGGGGGCCTTCGTCGTGAAAAATGGCTCGAAAATCTCGGGGATTTTATCCGGGGCGATGCCGCATCCCGTATCGGAGATCCGGACATGGACCTGGCCGTCAAGGACGGTGGTCTCGATTGTCAGTGTGCCGCCAGCGCGTTCCATAGCATGGACCGCATTGGTAATGAGGTTGACGAGGACGTGCAGTAACTCATCCGGATTGCCTTTGACTGCGGCGCCGGGCTGGTACTGTTTGATCATCTCAATATCGTGAAAACTTGACGCGTAGCGTGCGATTTTCAGCGCCTCGTCCAGCTTTTCGTTTACAGACACCAGCACATCCTCGTGGGGGGATGCGCGTCGTGAGTAGCGGGTGAGGTCCCGACAGATGGCACTCGTCCGTTTGACGGCTTCAATAATGTCCCGGGCTTGTTCGTGGACGGCGGCCAGATCGCGTTCTTCTGCGAGGCTTTCCGCCAGGCCCAAAATGAGTTGCAGGGGGTTGTTGATATCATGCGCAACTCCCGCAGCAAATGAGCCGATTCCCGCAAGCTTTTCTGACTGGAGGAGTTCGGCTTCGAGCTTGGATTCATGCTGGATCAGTTTCCACAGCAGCCGGGAGGCTGATCCACTGAGGATGTCTGCGGTAGGAGGTTTGTGGGCATGCAGGTACGTCTCCATCTCTGGATCGCCCGTGACATCCATGATCAGGCTCACGCCATGGTTACTGATCAGGTCGGGCATATCGGTGGTGACAGGAATCCGAAGCTCGCGCGCGCGTGGCAGTCCGGGTGCCGCAGGATCACGGTCTGCAATGCCGACGATCTCAATTGACGGGATTTGGTGCAGCAGATCTAACAGTGCGCGGCCGCCGCGACCTGCTCCGAGAATGGCGACCTTGGTATGGTCGGACCTTTCCATTCAGGCGGTCTCCATCGCGGTCTCCATCATGGAGAGTTGTGGCACTAGGAGCCTGCGGAAAAACTATTGCGGCACGTCTGAGACAAGCCCAGTCTGTCTGGTTCATTTGGTCTATCTGGTTGGTCTGGTCTATCTGGTTCGTTTTGTTTCTTGAACCAGAGAAACCAAACAGACGAGACAGACCAAACAGACCAGAGAGACCAGACCAACCAGATAGACCAAATGAACAAGACAGGATGGAGGCTCATTGTCACAGCTTTGCAAGCTCTCGCTGTTCTATGGCCCGCGCGACCGCCGATCTCAGTTTCTCTCCTTCGACCGGCTTGACGAGATAATCCACTACGCCCTGCCGGAGAAAGGATGTCGCCATATCGGCATCCGGGAAGCCGGTCAACACGATGAGCGGGACGCGAGGGTAGTTGCTTCGGAAGTAGGCGACGGCTTCGGCTCCATTGATTTTTGGCATACGAATGTCGCAGATGACGACGTCGAGGAGGAGCCGGTTTTCGCCCGAATTGATGACTTCGATCGCCTTTTCACCGTTTTCCGCTTCAAGGACTTCATAGCCGGCCTTCTGCAGAGTCATCTTCACGATTTTGCGAATATCGGGCTCGTCGTCCACTACGAGCACCCGCCCCTCGCAGGCCTCTCCCCCGATGAAGAATCCAGACTTGAACTCAGTCTCACTCATGGCACCCTCCTTGGTTGATAGTAAGATGTGGTTGCATCATGGTCGGCTTATTTGCTCTTGTTCCACGTGAAGCGCAATGCGCATGCCAGTATGGCCATATGGAAACAGTTCAGATTTCCCTGCAAAGAGGAGTCCTAAGCTCAAGTGGCGTATCCATGCGTGGTTGATATCCACCATCATGTGCTGAAATCCACCACCAGCGTCAGAGGTCGTGGCGCGTGACGCGCAAAACCGGCTGGTTGCTCTGGTTTATCTGGTTAGTCTGGTTCAACCAAATAAACGAGACAAACCAAATAAACCAGATGAACCGCGAATTGCCTTTGGGTCTAGCGCTGAGGTATTCTTATAGCCATGAGTTTGGAGGGGGTATGATTACGCCGGATGATCTGACGGAATACCTGCGCCGGATGATGCCGGACGCCATGGTCACGGTCTCGGACCGGACCGGCACGATGGATCATCTCAAAGTGGTGGTGGTCTCGGCAGCCTTCGCAGGGAAGAATCTGCTGGATCGGCATCGTCTGATCTATCAGGCGTTGGATGTCCCACTGAAAGATAGACGGATTCATGCACTCGAACTCACAGCCCACACAGCAGACGAACTATGAGCGCTGAGCGACGAACTGAGGAGTAATCAGTCAGCGTTCGTTCATCGTTCCTCGTTCGACATTCATCGTTGAGAAAGAAGGAGGCCGACCCATGGCAGATCCCATTCAAGAAGAAATTGACAAGGAAGTCGCCACGCACAAGATTTTGATCTACGGCAAGGGCACCAAACAAATGCCGATGTGCGGGTTCACGAGAGAGACGATACAGTTCTTCGACAAGTACGGGTACCCGTTTGAACTCATCGACGTCCTGTCTCAACCCACCAAGCGAGAGGCGCTCGCAAAAATGACCAACTGGCCGACCCTCCCCAAGGTGTTCATCGACGGGCAGTTTTACGGCGACACCGACATCCTCGATCCAATGGCGGCCAAAGGCGAGATAGAGCCGCTGCTGAAAAAAGCATTCGGGAAATAGAGCAGTCGAGAAGATCGGGAAGGTTAGGAAGGGCGTCTGCCAAACTCTCCTGCTCGCGCAACGCGCGGCCTCTGAAGGCCCTCGTTGGACGCGCGCAATCGAGAGTTCGACAGACGCCCTTCCTAATTTTTGTCATTCAGCGGCTAGGGTAGGTAGAGGAAGAGAGGGCGGCTGTCACGCTCTTGTGCTCGCGCACCCCTCACCTCAGAAGGTGATCGGTGCATGCGCGCAGTGAGAGCATAACAGCCGCCCTTGAGCATTATCTAAGAACGTTGATAATCAATCAACAAACTTATATAATACGGGCATGAAACGCCTGGAGTTCGTCGGCTCCAGCCTCGAAGACTTGAAAGAGTTTCCGGCTGAAGCCCGGCGTGCGGCTGGGTTCGAGTTAGGATTCGTGCAGCGCGGTCTGGATCCCTCGGACTGGAAGCCCATGAAAGAGGTGGGGGCCGGCGTTCGAGAAATTCGGATACGCATACTTGGAGAATGGCGCGTACTCTACGTTGCCAAGTTCGCGGAGGCTATCTACGTGCTGCATGCGTTCCAGAAGAAGACACAGAAGACAAAAAGAGAAGACATCGAGTTGGCTCGGACACGTTACCGACAGATCGAAGACCGGTCATGAAAAAGAAAATAACCAAGTCCAGCGGCAATATTTTTGTCGACCTTGGCTTTGATCCGGCCGAGGCCACCGTGCTCCAAATGCGGGCGAATTTGATGAGCGACCTTCGCCTCTACATCGAGAAGCACAAGCTCACTCAATCTGATGCAGCCAAGCGCCTCGGCATTGCACAATCCCGCGTCTCCGACCTCGTGCGTGGCAAATGGGACAAGTTCAGCCTTGAAATGCTGATCACGCTTGAAGCGCGGATTGGGCGCACAGTTCGCGTAGAATTCGCGGCGTAATGTTTTCCTGAACTTGCTTCCGACATCACCATGCTTCAAAACAGCAGGAAATCTCAGGGCCCCAAGTCAAACAACGACCCCCACGGAGGTTCTCAATGCAGTTCCATCGCATAATTAGGTTGCATACGTGACTCAAAAGCAAAACAAGCCTGTTGCCGTCTGTACGCAGTGTGGTCGGTATTCTCAAGGCATGAGCTCTATCAACGAGCGTTGCCCAAACAAATACGATGGGAAACGGTGTAAAGGTGTGTGGGGTAGTGCCCTTAACGTTAACGACTAGAAGGAATGTCCGGCCTGCTCCGGAACTGGACAAGGTGGCAGCGAGGCTTGTGGTAGTTGCCAAAATTCAGGCTGGCTTTATGTGCGTCCTAGGTAGGGCGCCATCTAACCGCGTTCGAGGTCGGACGCGCCATGAACAGGCGCGACACTCAACGCGAACGTTTAGGCCCCTCATAGCATGGCTCAGTCGCAAATTCCGGTGATGACGTACTCTTGAATACAAGAGGCTCCGCTCGGAGGGCAGAATCCTGGCGGGCGTTTCGAATTCCGATGCTCTCTGCCTTGTCGAGTACTTACCTAAGCGGTACCGGTACGCGCATTTCTTCTGGTCGTGGGTCTGGATGCTATCTCTCCCTGTGTTCATCTCCGTGTCTATTTTTTACCGATGGTGGATTGGGTTGCTGCTTCTATTCATCGTTACGCCCATGATATTCCGAGCTACAAAGAAATCAGCCTCACAGTTTGTTCTTGAGCACGCCGAGAACGATGCGCAGTTCTTCAGTTTTCTTGTCGAAAAGAACCTGATGATATTCAAGCCGACATGAGGCCCACACGAGTGCTCGTGTTTCAGTTTGTGTGGCGGTGAGATACGTACGCACCATGAAAATCGTCCGCCTCGGCATCGGTGTATTCATTGCATTCGCGAGCATCAGTTTCTTGTCAATGGCCGCTGCTACTGATCTAGACCAAGACTGCAATCCTCGAGGTTGGGCCCAAAGGTTCGGGGCGTGGTGGGATCCTATTGGTTTTTGGTCCGCCAACCTGCTGCAATACAAAAAGAGGTGGAGAGACGCGTCAAGGTATACCAAGTTTATCTAGTGCAGCGTCAAGCCGACGCTGCACTGGCCGTAAGTGAACGAGAAAAGGCTCGTATCGAGCAGGCCGCCCTCGAGGAGCAACTCAGAATTCTCGAAGTGCGAACCAAACCGATTTCGTCCGAAATCCAACGGAAATTAGACCAACCACTTGCAAGGGCCGATGAAACAATTAAAGAAACGTACGCACGTCTCGACGAAGCTCAGAGGCAAGGGGTGGCGTCTGCAATGCAGTGGGGTGAAAAGTGTGTGGAATTTTCAAGAGAGCAGATAGCCAAGGCAAGGCGCTAGTGTTGGCGACTATGCCTAACTCCACGAGCGTACAAAGATGGGGTCATTGATAGACCTTACCCCCCATCATCGGCTCTGTCCAAAGCTGCAGGAAATACTGCAGTTACAAGTTACGCAATGACCGCGTAGCTGATGGCAGAAGCTCGTTCATCTATCTCTTCACGGGTAACTTGGTTGATTCTCGATTGCGCGAGGCGAACGACCACACCATTTATAGGATGCTCATTCCAAGCTTGCTTGTTTCTCCCTCTCGGAACGACACCTGGGATTGGTCTACTGCGGCCGTCGAGCCGAATTCCTCCTTGCTCTAAACATCTATTCAAGGGAGCGGTCGAGGCTGCCCTTTACTGCGCGCATCGGACGAGCACCGTTTCATCGTGCGCGTTCTGCGAGCAAGAAGGGCACATGGCCGCTCCCTCCCCATCCTTCGGAGGCCGCGCATTGCGCGAGCAACTGAGGTCGGCGTCCTTATCCCGCCACCCCTCACATTTTTGCTTCAGGTGGAGGCCAATTCATTTCGGCATGTCTGCCGCAATAGAAGCAGGAGAGGCGATAGCGGGCCTTGCGCCGGGGATTGGGCATGGAGGTAAAGGTGATGGGGGTGTCGTCGAAGGGGCAGCTGGGTTGATCGTGGAGCAGATGCACCTCGGCCATCATGGTGATCGAGGCGACGTCCCACGGTGGGGTCGTCTGTTCCTTCCCGGCAATCTGCTCTTTCGTATGACACCGCTCGCATTCGGCTCCGTAGTTCTTGATACGGGCGAGATGTGGCGTGAGATCGATGACGTTCATCAGCCCGCCGCATCCAGGCTTGGGACAGGTGAGATGTTCGTGCTGTAAGGCCTGGACAAACCGACCATGTGCTGTCCGCTCTTGTTCTGACTTCATGGCATCTCCTCCGAATTATTGCTCCTGTCGCTTCCGTTGTAGGGCGATTGGACTCTCCCAGCTTCGTTCGCAGTTATTCTTTCTCTTCCCTTCCCTTAAAGGGTGGCCCAACCGCTCTTTACTGCGCGCATCGAACGAGCACCGTTTCACCGTGCGCGTTCTGCGAGCAAAAAGAGCCGTGGGCCATCCTTTCATATCCCCCATGCCCCGCTGATTTGGATATTCGCCCCGTTGACGTATCGTGCTTCGTCACTGAGCAAATACCTCACGGCGGCGACGGTATCGTCGACTGTGCCGATATAGCCGGCTGGGATGCGTTTGGTCATGCCGGCGAGTTCTCCCGGCGGCGCACTGCCTGAATCGATGAAGCCGGGTGAAATCGCATTGACGGTAATGCCGTGAGGCGCCAGTAGTTTGGCCAGCGTACGGGTGAGAATCAAGACCCCGGCTTTGGCAATGTAATGGGCCGTGACGTCCGGTTGAGAAATCATCTGATCGGCGTTGGCCATGCTGAAATTGATGATGCGCCCGGATTTGCGGGCCTTCATGCCCGGTGCGACGGCTTGAGCCAGATAGAAGATAGGATGGAGGTTGCCGGCGAACATCTCGTTCCAGCCTGCCGCCGTTTCGTCGAACAGGTTTATGCGATGGTACGGTCCGGCGCCGTTGATCAGCGCATCGATCCGTCCCCACTGCTGTTCGACTTGGACCACGAGACCTTTAGCTGCCTGGGGGTCTGACACGTCACAACGAATCGAGAGGGCACGACCTCCACGACTGTTGATGGCGTCGGCTGTGGCTGTGGCCTCGGCTTCGCTCGTGCGGTAGCAGATGGCGACCGACCACTGTTGTGCCGCCAGGTCGAGCGCGATCCCCCGTCCGATGCCTCTGGCCCCGCCTGTGATGAGCGCGACTCGCTCTGCCATCTTCGGTTTTCTCCTTTAACAACGATGGGTGCGGAACGAGGAGCGATGAACTAAGAACGTATTAAGTCAGCGTTCGTTCATCGCCCATCGTTCATCGTTTTTTTCCGTCATCTCGATTTCAGTCTGGTTGCGAGCAGCTGCAATGTGCCGGCTGTTCGCATGGAGAAGGTCCGACCTTGTTTGGGTTTCGTATTGTCCTCTTGGCACTCTGTGATGAGCGCCTGCAAGTCTGCGATCGTATCCACGTCGCGCCAGGTGGTGGTGAGTCCGACAGACAAGCCCAGCGCTTTGGCCTTCCGTTGTGTGATGGCGAGGACTTGATCGGTAGACCAGGGGACCTCAGTAAAGAGTTGTTCCGCCGGCTGTGTGAGGCCGATGAGGTAGTACCCGCCATCCAGGGCAGGCCCCAAGACCACGTCCGAGCGGCCCAGCATCGCGAATGCATCTTGATACACCGACAGAGGCAAGGTCGGGACATCGGTCCCCACGATGATCACCTGCTTGTAGCCTTTGGCGAATAAGTCGACAGAGGTGCGGTGCAACCGCTGGCCCAGATCATCTCCTACTTGATCCAACAGGTGGACGCTCTGACGTTCTTCCATAATTTTGAAAAACACCAGCTCAGAGGAAGGTGCGCAGGCCAGGTACCGATGGAACGAAAGCTGAAGTGTTGCGACAGCGAGTTTGGTCCGTTCCAGCATGTCGAGAACGAAGCTGCCGTGCAGGGTGGCCGCCTCGTCAGGCGTCAGCGGTGGGCAGAGCCGCGTATTCACCTCGCCCGGGATCGGAGCCTTGGCGAAGATCACCAACGCTGCGTGAGGCGAGAGGTGAGAACCATCAGGTTTCTGAGAGGAAGGCAGCTTCATGAATTATCGAACCAATTCATACCATCGACTGAGCGTATGAGACCGTATGCCGATCCAGTACAGGAATCTCAGTGCCCACATCAAGAGAATCGTCCGCAAGGGGCCCTGCCGCTCCCAGCGACGGAAGGAGGTGGTCACGGTTGCGGTCAGGGCCGCGGTCGCTCCCTTTCGTTTGAGTCTGCGTGAGAAATCGATATCCTCCATCAACGGCATGTCGGCGAAGCCTCCCATCTGTTCGAAGATGTGACGACGCACGAACAGGGCCTGATCGCCGGTGGCGATGCCGCTCACTCTCGATCGCCAGCTCATCATCCTGCTGATGATGCTTCCCCATTTCGATGGGTGATCGAATCGGACATCGAACCGTCCGCCCACCATCCGTTGATCGGCTAGTGTCGTATCGATCACCATTTTGGCATTGTCTGGAAGCTGCGTGTCGGCATGGAGAAACAATAAAATTTCTCCGCTGCTGGCCTTTGCTCCTTCGTTCATCTGACGGGCGCGTCCGCAGGGAGCGGTCATCAGTCGTACGGGGCTCTGTGCCGGGGACTGAGTCCTCCGCCTGTATGACTCGACAAGCACAGGGGTTTGATCGAGGCTCCCTCCATCCACCACGATGAGTTCATCGAAGCCGAGCGCGGCGGTGCGCGCGAGTGTGGCCATAATTGTCCGTTCTTCGTTCAGCGTGGGGATGATGACGGAAATCGTCATCGCCATGACACATCAGCCATAATTGGTTTGTTTGGTTTGTCTTGTTTATTTGGNNCAGATAACCAGACAGACCGGGTTCTTGTTAGGCGGGCTTCTTCGGTTCGTTGAACATGAAGTACATCACGACCACCACGGTAGACCAAAACAACACTTGCTTGTGCCAGAAGAGGACTTCCCCATAGTGGAAGAAGACGGCTGCGAGTAGGAGGGCGCCGGCGATGACGCTGTAACGGAGGGTCAAGTTTTCGACAACCGCATTCGCCCACACGGCAACCCCACCGAAATAAATCAAGAAGGGAATGACNNCACGTCGAGGAAACCGATGAAAATGAGGGCGGTACCCACGATCATCCCGGCGACACGCATCTGGTTGTCGCCCCCGGAGTCGCCCCCAGAGTTGTCATTCGGCTCGTGGCGCACCGGCTCGTTGGTCGGTTCTGGCGGCATGGTCAGCTGGTTCCTAGCTGTTCGTGAAACGTGAGACGTCCGAATCAGGAGCGAGCGACGCTTCACGAGATACGTTTCATGGGTGTTGGGAACGACGTTGGTGGTCTGTTTCAGCCTTCTGCTAGATCTTAAAATGTTTGCTCAGGGTAAGACCTTGGCGCTGATACGAAGACCCGAGTGCCGTGCCATAGAGCTGACTGGGGCGTGCGAGCATCCTGTCGTATACAACCTTAAAGAAGGTTTGTCCATCATGGATCAGGAAAGGCACGTCATGGGGGCGGACCTCCAGGACCACTTGGGTACCGTGCAGCTCGCCGCGGCCGTACCCAAATCCCGGATCGAAAAACCCGGCGTAGTGGGTCCGTAGCTCGCCACAGGCTGCTTCGAAGGCGACCATCTCGGCCGCGTAGCCGGCGGGAACGCGAATCCGTTCTTTCGACGCGAGAATGTAAAATTCCTCCGGCTCCAAGAGGAGGCTGTCCTGGCGGTGGCGGTATAGGGGTTCCCAAAAATCAAGCGCCGCATAGTGGCCGACCTTCGATAGATCGATGACGTGGCTGTTTTTCTTCGCCCGATAGCCGATAATCGGCGAGCCACTTCGGTCGTCTCCCTTCAGATCGATGCGGAGAAACAGCCCACGATCCGTTCGGAGATCGCGGGTGCCCAGTGCGTGCTTCGTGGGGAGATTGTGGTAGAGCAAGGGCGCTCGCTTGTGAAGCGTCTGAAGCGACCGGTCTGACACGGTGGCGTCGCCGCGCACGAAGCGAATTTGATTGAGAGAGTATCCGGTCTTCACCTTGATCGCGAACGAACGCGGGACGATTTCCAGATAGAGGGGCCCGGAATAGCCGGCTCGGATTTCATCGAATCCGGTGTTGAGATCCGTCACGACGCGGGTAAAGACGTCCAGCCGTCCGGTCGTACTTTTTGGATTGGTTCGCGCCCGGAGGGTCTTGGGTAACGCGAGACGTTCCAGCAGCGGCACCAAATAGACGTGGCCTTTTTCGAGAATGGCTCCATCGGTCAGGTCCATCTCGTACATCACGAGGTCGGACTGGTAGAAGTCTAGGACGTTGAGTCGGCTCGTGATCTCGGACAACTCCGGCAGGAAGCTGCTGATCAACCGATAGGCCTTGCGCCCGAGCCGCAGATCGAGACTGGCCGGCTGGATCTGCCGGTCTTCGATCGGTACGTCGGCGTGGATGGCACCGCTCGCGATCAGCTGTTTAATCTGCTGGTAGGGCAAAATGCCCTGCGTGGCTCGGGTGCTCACAGGTCGTCGTGCTCTCCATTACTGCACGATCCCAGCGAGGGCCCTGCGCTGACCATCGGCAGCTCGCGCGGGGATTCCTGTTTTGGTTGAGGATAGTGGAACGCCTTGTTCTCATAGTTCTTCAAGAGGACCCCCTCGGCATCCATGTGCACCATGTAGTCGCCGGGAAGCAACGGAATCTTGCCGCCGCCGCCTGGAGCATCGATCACGAAGTGTGGGACGGCCATCCCGCTTGTGTGGCCCTGCAGCGACTTAATGATATTCAGACCCGTTTCGACCGTGGTGCGGAAGTGATTCGTGCCCTTGGTCAGGTCCGCTTGGTAGAGATAGTAGGGTTTGATACGAGCGAGCAGGAGCTGATGCATCAATCGTTTCATGATCTCCGGATCGTCGTTGACGCCTTTGAGCAGCACGGTCTGCGCGCCAAGCGGCACACCGGCATCGGCTAACATCCCGCAGGCCGCTTTAACTGCCGGGGTCAGTTCGTCGGGGTGATTGAAATGCAGATTCATATAAATAGGGTGATACTTCTTCACGATCGCGCAGAGTTCCGGGGTGATCCGCTCCGGTAACGTGCCGGGCACCCGGGAGCCGAGGCGAATCAGTTCCAGATGCGGGATGGTGCGCAGGGCCTTGAGGATCCGTTCCAGTAAATGATCCGGCAGGAGCAAGGGGTCGCCGCCGGAGAGAATGACGTCGCGCACCTCGGTATGCTCGCGCAAGTAGGCGATGGCCTGGTCGAGTTCGCCCTTCTTGAGGAATCCCGGTTTCCCGACCAGCCGCTTTCTCGTGCAGAACCGACAATAAATCGGGCACTGGTTCGTCACCATCAGCAGCACGCGATCCGGATAGCGATGGACGAGGTGCGGGACCGGACTCATGAGATCTTCTTCGAGCGGATCGTCTTCCGCTTCGAAGTCGTCCATTTCAGCGATGTCCGGGACTACCTGTTTCCAAATGGCGTCGCCTTTTTTTTTCATCGTCGCCATCACCGTGGGGGTAATGCGCATCGGATAGTCGCCCACGATGGCTTCGATTTCTTTCGCATCGACACCGAGCCGGTTCGCCAAGTCTTTTGGTTTCACAATGCTGTCAGCGAGTATGCGTCTCCATGCTTCCATGCGGTCTCCTTTGCAGTCGAGTGGATCAGCAGGCCTGCTGCGCGATTAGCAGGATGCTGAAAAAGCCCGCCAGCTTCGTTCTCGCTTTGCTTAGAGACTCAACGTACCGAAGCGTACGCCTCGCCTCTTCGCTCGCTGCGGCCTTGCTGGACGACCTTTTTGAGTATCCTGCGAGGGTGTTCTTCTCTTGCCCCAGACATGCAGGCCATCGAAGGTCTGCTGTGCCGAAATGGTTTTCCCTCAGCCTGTTAGCTGCCGGCGATCCGTTCCTGACCGTACGTCTTGTCCAGATGATTGAGGATGTCGTCGGTTTCCGTCAACACCATGGCCCCATCCTTAAGGACAGGAACATAGTACTGGCCTGAGACTTCTTTGACCACTTTGCGCATCGAGCGAATGTCGGGCACAACGACCTGGTCGTATTCGACATGGAGGTCCGCCAGTTTCTGGCGCACCTCTTCACAGTCGGGACACCAGGCAACGTGATAGAGAGTGAGTGCCATAAGAATCTAATGTTGAATGTTCAATGCTCAATGTTAAATGGTATGCAGTCCTTGCCGTTGATGACATTCAACATTCATCATTGAGCATTAAACATTGGTGCCGTGCGCGAAAGCGCACGGCACCATGACGGCGTCTTTCATCCCGTGGATCACTTTCTTATCCGCCGGGCAGATGGTAGCCAGGATACCAGCCAGTTCGGTCTTTTCGCCACTCACGAAATAATAGGGCGAGAGCCTGGCGCGACCGGACATCCGATTCATCTCACCGGTCACCGGATCGAAGTAGTTGAGTTCATACAGGCGGCCCTTGTGAAACTCCTGCAGAATATAGGGTATTCGGGGAAAGGCGGTCAGGGCCTTGTCGATGGCACCGGCCCATTCTTCCTGCGGCATATCGTGTCCAACCGATACGCCTCGGCTGCCCCAGGCGAGTTCGGAAAACCCCGATGGCTTGATCACGAAATGCCGCTCTTTCTGGGTTGCTGTGGCCAGATCCCGCCAGTCCATCACGGCTCGTCCGCCGATTGCCAAACCCGGAACCGTGGCGGACGGAGGGATCGGCGCAGGATCGAGAATCCACGTACGTGGCATGATGGTGGTCAGGTGCAGGAAGACCTCCCGGCCCAATGCCTGTTCCCAGAATGGTTGCAAGGCTGGGTGATGGAGGAGGGCAAAGGCGAGCTTTTCTTCGAGCGCCGGCTTGTACGGGGGCGTGACGGCGACCCGGTCCTTCTTGATGGCATATTGGACGAGTTCAGATTTGGGAATATTCAGGAGATCGAATAACTCATAGAAGCGATAAATCAAGGCGATCGGCTGGTCCATTCCCTCGTTGGTGATCCGGAGGCCTTCTTCGGTGAATCGAATCTGACGAGGCTCCACGCAGTAGGCGTCGAGACCGATGGCTCGAAGCCGGGCCGCGAGCCAGGTCATTTCAGGCCGATAGTCTTTGGCCTCCTCCGATATCAGAATCGCGACGCATCCGGTATGCTGGGCGAGCTGGCTTCTCAACATGGCGGCAAATCCCCGAACCATGCCCTCGGGGCCTCCAACGAGTGAGAGACCACCAGCTTCCCTCTCGGCATAGAGCGCCGAGAGGCAGGCGGTCATACCGATTCCTCCGGGGACTGAGTCGAGCTCGGTGATCATCATGCCGTCCTGGGTGGGGATGATGTCCGGTCGGATGACCGCGGGAAGCTGGTCACGAAATCGTTTCATCCGGCTGTACGTGAGCAGACTTTCCGGTTTTCCTTGGTCAAGGTATCCCGCGACCCAGGTTGGTTGGAGGCCGCGTACACTATCGGTATAGAGGCGGTTTAGGGCTCGATAAAAGGATAAGAGCTGCGGTCCGAGCTGGTGAAAGAACTCTAACTGGTCTTTCGTGAGAGGGAACGGTGTGGTGGCAATTCGCCAGGTGGTCGTGGCGGTGACTACTCCGGGAGCCGAAGCCTGCCCGGGCAGAGATGGAAAGAGCCCAGCTTGGCTCAGCTGGTCACGGATGATTGCGCAGCGATGAAGGAGGTCGGAGGTAGCCAAGTCAGACAGAGGCAGTATCCATGTCAATGAGAGCCCCTCATACGAGGTCACAGAACTGTAACACGGGCTTTAGGACCGTACAAGGGGCGAGGAGAGCGGTGAGGAGGGGGCGCAGGGCTCGCCATGCGTGCGCAGTTTTTCCCCGCCCTCTTCGTGGCGTAGTAGGCTGCGGAAAAACTTCGTTGGCACGTCAGAACTTCACCGGTCTACACGTCCGGGACAACATGAGCATAGCGCGCAGGATGCTCAAAGAAGCCGTCCCACGGCCCGTGAAACGTTAAACGTGAAAGGTTTCGGAGCAAGAACGCTCGGTAATCCTACGTTTCACCTTTCACGTCTTCCTTTCACGGCTCTTGAGAGCGATGCTAGACCGCCGCATTAGCGGCGGCCACGAGTTCCGATAGAACGGATGCATGGGCGGTAAATATTGTGGTGTTTACTGAGAGGAGAACCGGTGAAAACAGTGACATCCCTTGGGCATTTCTATGGAATATGGTGCTAGTATGAGCCGCGCATCGATTGGAATTCTTCTATGTCCGCATACACCAATGAGTTAGGGGGTGCTTCCGTGACACCACCGATCGCGCTGCCACAACTCGTGTCGAGCCGCACCTGTCTCCAGTGCGATGTCTGTTGTCGGTTCCCGGACCCCGATAGCGCCCTCCGTCCGTATTTTACCGAGAGCGAAATCACCCAGGCTCTGGCTGGGGGCGTTGAGGGAACAGCCTTTCCTAATCGGCGCGGGTCACAGGTGATCCTGGTTCCCGACCCCCATGGAGACGGGTATTTCTGCCCGGCATTCGACGCAGCAACCTCAACCTGCCACATCTACGAGCAGCGTCCGCTCGATTGTCAGCTCTATCCACTGGCGCTGATGTGGGATGAGGCGCACGACCAGGTATTGTTAGGGTGGGACACAAAATGCCCGTTCATGCGCGAGGAGATTCCGCGGGAGATCCAGCGTCATGCGGACCGGGTGATGGCCTTGCTCGATCAACCAGACATCCGTGACCACGTTGTCGCGCATCCCCGCCTCATCGGGCGGTTTCAAGAGGACGTGGTCGTGCTCGCCCTCCTTCCGCGCCTCACCAAAGCCGTGGCTGGTCAGTGGGGGCCTGCGCCCCTGCACCGGCTCACGCTGGACGATATCCCTCGCATGACGACGGCGTTGGATCGGTCGGGGTGGTGCCGCGCCCAGTCGCTCGCGGCCTATTCGCCGGTCTATCACTACATGTGGAATGGATTACTGGCCTATTGGTGGATGGAGCTTCAGGGGACCTTGTGCCTTTTCGCGCAATCGCCGGACGGCTGGTTCATGCCCCTGCCTCCGATCGGGGCCGGCTCGATCGTTGCGCCCCTATCTGACGCGATGGGGCTGCTGCAGCGCTGGAACGGAGACTCGCCAGTCAGCCGAGTCGAGAACGTGCCATCCCAGTTGGCACCAGAGTTGGAGAGGCTGGGATATCGTCTGACGCCCAAGGAACCGGACTATCTGTATCGCGCGACGGACCTCGCGGTTTTGGCGGGCGACCGGTATAAATCTCAACGCGCACTGTGCAATCGATTCGAACGAGAGCAGTCTTTTGAGGTGGACTTCTATCGGGTTGGCGACCGTCATGACTGTCGTGCCCTCCTCGTGGATTGGTCACGGCAGAAGCAAGCGGAAGGGCTCGAGGCATTCAGTGCGATGCTGTTGGCTGATGCGGCGCTGGCTCATGAAGTCATCTGGGCGCAAGCGTCGGTCCTTCGAGTCACGGGAAGGGTCGTCAGGACTCACGGTCGGATGTGCGCGTATACCTTCGGCTATTGGTTGACGAGCGCGACATTCTGTGTCCTCTTGGAGGTGGCGGATCGCACTCTTCCAGGTCTGGCGCAGTATCTATTTCGGGAGACCTGTCGGACGGCCCTGGCGGAAGGGGCCGAATACATGAATACAATGGATGATGTAGGTCTTCCTGGATTGCGCGCATCGAAACAGGCCTATCATCCTGCCATGCTGATTCCTAACTTCATGGCCTCCCCAGCGCGTGAATCATGAAGACTTCAATGGCCTTATCATTCCTCGATCTTCGCCGCTATCGGTGGTTGCCCCATCTCCTAATCGCCATGACCGTATTCGTGGTCCTAGCCGGTATCGTCCTGATTCGGTTCGTCGAATCTCGCTTCGTGGAGGCGACGGGGGGAGAACTCAGGCTGGCAGCGGAGGAAGTCGTCGAGAAACTCGACCGGACGTTGTTCGAACGCCAAGGCGACGCCCTCATGATGGCCCGAGCCTTTTCGTTGCGAGCCTCCGATCCGAGATATTTCTCCGAGTATCTGAAATGGATGAAGACGGAGTATTCCCCGATTTATCTGTGGTTAGCGGTCACGGACAGTCAGGGTACGGTCGTGGTGGCGACGGATCCCTCTCTGGTAGGACGCAACTATAGCCGTACCGCATCGTTTACCGCTGCGCGTGCGACGCGACGACTCGACATTGCCGACGTCGCGGTGCAGGAAACGGAGAGTGGCGTCGACACGATCGCGTTTACGGCCCCGATTCTCGACTCGCAAGGCACGTTCCAGGGTGTCGTGACTTCGCGGGTGGGGATCCCATCTTTGGAGGAAGTCATAACCAGGACCATTCGTTCACTTGAAGCTCAGCAAGGAGCGGGCGGGCGAGTCGAGTACCAAATGTTGACGAAGCAGGGCAGGGTGTTTGCCGACTCGGATCTGTCCCACAAGGGGGCCATCAATCTCAAAGAACTCGGGCTTCCTTCGGTGTTGCTGAGCGAGGCCGGTGCACCGGGGTTTATCGAGGAAGAGCATCTGCGCCGGCATGTCCGGGTGGTGACTGGCTACGCGCGGACCAGAGGCGTTGGAGAATTTGCTGGGCTGGGCTGGTCGGTCCTGGTGCGCATGGAGCGGCAGGATATCCTGGCGCCTATTCATGCCTTCATGTGGAAAGTTGGGATCGCAGGCGGGCTGGTCTGGATTCCCATGCTGGGGCTGTTGTTCTGGGCCACGGCACGATTGCGCGCGGAACATCGACAGGCACAACAGGAAAGTGCCTGGGCGAAAGCCGCTGAAGCCGCGTTGTTGCAGAGTCAGGAACGAAATCGGGCCGTCGTCGATACCGCGTTTGACGGGGTGGTCACCATCGATTCGACCGGGATTGTGACCGATTGGAATACGCAGGCCACGGCGATTTTCGGATGGTCCCGCGAGGAAGCGTTGGGACGGGCCCTCTCCGAGACCATTATTCCTGAGCGGGATCGTCAGGCGCACGAACATGGCATCCGTGAATTTCTTCGGACAGGGGCTGGAGCGATTTTGAACCGCCGGATTGAAGTTGTTGCGCAACACAGGGACGGGCGGGAGCTTCCCGTTGAGCTTGCGGTGTCACCGGCAAAAATTGGGGATGCGTACATCTTCAGCGCCTTTATCCGGGACATCACCGACCGTCGCCGGGCTGAACGGCGTCTCGCCTCTCAGTATGCGGTGACCCGAGTCCTCTCCGAGGCGACGACCCTGGAAGAGGCTGTTCCGAAAATCATCCAAGCAATCGGGGAGAGCCTGGAATGGGACCTGGGCGTGTTCTGGCGGGTGGATAAGGCGGCGGGGTCGCTGCGCTGTCTTGATCAGTGGACGGCGCCGTCTGTGCAGGCCGATCCGTTTACCATGGCAACCTGGCAGCAAGTGTTTAACCGAGAAGAAGGCTTGCCGGGGCGTATTTGGGCCAGCGGCAAGTCGGGCTGGGTAACCGACATTGCGCTGGATACCAGCCTCCCTCGTGGAGCGCAGGCGCGACAAGTTGGGTTCCACGGGGCGTTTGGATTTCCTATTCTAGTAGGGAATGAGATCGAGGGTGTCATCGAACTCTTCAGCCGCCAGGTACGGCAGCCCGATGACGAGTTGTTGCGGATGGTGGAAGACATTGGTCTCAAGATCGGCCAATTTGGCGAGCGGGCTAGAACGGAAGGGGTGTTACGGGAAACCGAGGCGCAATTGCGACAGGCGCAGAAGATGGAGGCGGTGGGGCGATTGGCCGGCGGCGTGGCGCACGATTTCAATAATCTCCTCACGGTGATTCGAGGGTACAGCGAGTTGCTCCTTGGTCGTCTGGGGCCCACCGATGCCATGCGGAAAGATATGGAAGAGATCAAAAAAGCGGCGGACCGGGCCTCCGGGCTGACCCGTCAATTACTGGCGTTCAGTCGTCGTCAGTTCATCGCGGCGAAAGTCGTCGATCTCAATGCGCTCGTGGCAAATATGGACGGCATGTTGCGGCGTCTCATCGGTGAAGATATCGTCGAACTCTGTGCCGAACTCGATGCTTCGACCGCCGCCATCAAGGCGGACCCCGGGCAGGTCGAGCAGGTCATCATGAATCTGGTGGTCAATGCGCGTGATGCGATGCCCACGGGCGGGCGCCTGACGATCGAAACCCGGAATGTGACGATTGGGAAAGCGGTGCACCTGGATGCCGTGGGGGTGGCACCGGGATCGTATGTGTTGCTGGCGGTTCGTGATACCGGCCATGGGATGGATGCTGAGACCCAATCGCATCTGTTCGAGCCGTTCTTTACGACGAAGGGAAAAGGGAAAGGAACGGGATTGGGACTTACGACCGTCTATGGAATCGTCAAACAGAGCGGGGGAAGCATCACCGTGGAGAGTGTTCCTGGTCGGGGCACGACCTTCCGGATCTACTTCCCACGGGTCGAGCAAGGGGTACAGGAGACGGCGGGGGCGGTCAAAGCAATTGATCCGGCGCGTGGCCGCGAAACGATTCTCTTGGTCGAAGACGAGCCGGCGGTCCGCGGTCTCGTACACGAGACGTTACGGCTTCATGGCTATACGGTGCTGGAAGCGCG
>PLBR01000102.1 GCA_003135435.1 Nitrospira sp.
GCGTGACGGTTGAATCAACGTCCGCGGAAGACGTTGGGATTTCAGACGCCAGCGGCTATATTGGAGGCAGGTGTTGCTCTCACCGCTTGAACCTGCCGTCGCTTTTTTTAGGATTTCATTCTCCCGCTTGAGCCGGACGTTCTCCGTGTGGAGCTGGGAGAGGTCCATCTGCTCCGGCGTGACCACCGTGGCTCCAGCACCGTTGAGTGTGCCAGCCGCTGCCGCCTTGACCCAGTTCCGTAGCGTCTGCTCAATCGGTCCCAGCTCCTTGGCCACCGCTCCCGCTGAGTGGCCCTCGCGAACTCGCGTGACCGCCAATTCCTTGAACTCGGATGTATATTGCTGTTTCGGTATCTTCATCGCCTTCCCTTTACTTGTGACTTCGATTATACGTCACCCTCAGAAGACGAAATTTCGGGGGAAGCTCATTCTGCCACTCTTAATCAGCGGACACACATAGGCAGGCCACATAGGCAATTCCTCCTATGTTGCTCCCGGTTGTTGAAAAACTGATGTTGCTGAGCGCCCACATCGTAAACTAAGCCACCGGCCGGTCTGATCGCCGCATGATCATGAACAGCTTGAGACTGTGAGAGAACGATGCGCTGTGCTAATTTTGTGCTAAAACACAGCCGAAAAGACCGAAACAGATCGAACAGACTCGACGAGATAGAAATCTCGTAACCCCGTGTCTACCAAGGGAAAAACGGGAAACCAGAGTCAAAACAGGGAGTTCAAGAATACGCCTTAATCAGCCTCATAAGCCGCGGGTCCCCCGTTCAATCCGGGGCACCGCCACCAATTTTTCAATGTGTTATGAGCTACACTGTGGTCAAACATGATCGCACAGCCGTAATAGGTAGCAACCTAGGTAACACGAGGAGATCCCCATTTCTGAAGGTCTGCCTGCCTCCCCCTCCCCTCCCTCGGTGGGCGTAGACGTTGATTCCACTGACCCCGATGGTGTTGTCCACTTACGGTATGACTCCACACGGCCGCCGGGAGTCTTCTTCGATACCAATGTCATTTTAGGTTTGGGCGATGCAGGCGAAGCCGCGCTCCGCCGCTTGAAAGCCGAGTGCGGGTTTCGTTTTTGTTTCTCTATGTTGAACTTTGTCAAATTGCTGTCCCACCTCAGCGATGCACCAACGAAAAAAACAGCCAACCCTTTTGAAAAATATCGCGCGGCATTCCGGCGCGTTTACAGCCTGTTTGATGGCGTGTTGCCATCCGCCGAGTCCATGCTCATGCGCGGTGTCGGCCTGAAGGAGTCCACGGGAAAGATGTGGATTGTGGATGGAGCGTCGATCGAGTACCAGGTCAAGGTGATCGCACAAGCGGACTCGCTTGAGGATGTGTTGAAGGTGGGCATAAGCCCCGCCCATTATAAAATGTTGCGAGCAATAGACGCGAAATCGTTTCTCGGGGTCGTGGCCGAAGCGCGAAACACTGTCACAGATCCTGTCAAGGACTTGGAAGCTGGCGGGCGCCTACTCCGACGCTTCTACGGTTACTTGATTTTTGAGCGAGCAACGAAGCGATTCATTTTGAAAAACTACCTGACGACCAAAAACTCGCGGTGATCGCGTTCTTCGACCAGGCGGGCGGCAAGATGTTCGTGAGTCACTTTCTGAAATTGCTCATTCGGATGATACATGATGGTGCGAAAGATGACGCCAACGATTTCTATGACATGCTGCAACTACTTTTACTGGCAGACACCAATCTCCTTTTTGTGACAGATGACCGACCATTTTTTCAATATTATGTGGGTACGGAGCACCACCGAATAGTCAGGTGGCAGAGATTCAAAGACGCGTAGGTGAACAACCCACGAATACGGTGACTGTGAGGTCTTGCGTCAACGCCGGGAGGACGCCGCAGAAATAACCGGTCCGTGAGATGAAAAGGTGGGGCTTACTCACCGCAGACTCCGTTCTCAAGAGATGTCAACGCGGTCACCTCTTAGAGTGTAATATTGATGACAGACGGACGAGTGCGTGTTCTTGTAGGATCGCGTCGCGCATGGGTCGCGACCATCCGAGGAATGCTCGGTACGCACGCGTGATCGAGAGAGACAGGAAACAGCATGGCCGGGTTTGTCATGCGGAAGCATCAACGGCTCAAGAAATTGGTGCCGGTACGGTACTGTGGGGACGAGATTGCCGGTGAAGGAATCATCAACGATCTGTCGCTGAGCGGGAGCTACATCACCGGGAATGCGCCGGTCTCCGTCGGGATGGCGCTCGCCCTGCAAATGTTTGTGCCGGGAGACCCGGAGCCGCTGCTGGTCGATCGCGCTATCGTGACATGGGTCAAGCGGTCTAAGTTCGGGGTGGAGTTCGACACTCACGAGCCGAAGGTGGCCGAGCGAATCACACAGGTCATCGCCACGCTGGTCAAGACACAACATGGCTCATCCAGCAATGAATAAGAAAAGCGAGCAGATGTACCGCCGCACTTAATTTTTGGACAGCGTGTTGCACGTTTGTAACCATCCATGCTGTGTAGAACTTGGCCAGTGATCGCACCCTGAACACGCTGTGCGGCGCCTTGCGGTGCATCGTCAGACTCTTTGTCGCTTCCACCACAACCCTTTTCGCCCCTCTCTTATCCCGGCCACTCGTCCCGCTCCTCCGCGCGTGAGGGCGGCCACGCCGGTGTCTGGGGCGTCGGCGGGGTCGTGGGGGCAGGTGTCATGACGGGGAGCCCGGATGGGCCGCTGCCCAGCATGCGGGTACTATTCTCTTCCAGCGCTTTCGAGACGGGGCTGGTATTCAGTCTGGAATAAATTCCCGTGTTTGATAAATTCGTGTGATTGAGCACGCACCTGCCGATCACCGCGAGGTTGGATCCGTTACACGCCAGCCAAGATGCGCAAGTCCCTCTGAGGTCGTGAATCGTCACATCATCGATCCCCGCCGCCGTGCGAACGACGGCCCACCGATCAAAGGCGTGGGCCCTGGACAAGTGCCCCTTCGGTATCCGCAAAGACATAGTCATTGGTGCGCGGCAACGCCGCGAGACGCTGCAACAACGCGCGCGGGATGGGGATCGTATGCGGCACACACGTTTTGGTCCGTGACTTGTGCCACAGGCCCCCCTCGAAATCGAAATCGGCCCATTTCAGCGTGAGGCCTTCCGTGCGCCGGCAGCCGACGAGTAACGGCAAGAGAAAGAAGCATTGAATATACTCGCGCGCCCGTTGCAAGGCCGCCATCAGGGCGGGCATTTTCTTCGGTTGGACGAAGCGTGTCCGGGCATGCTTGGTGTATTTCTTGAACCGCTGCGCCGAATTCTCCCCACTGAACAGCCGCCAGTCCCGCGCTCGCTCGAACATCGTGCGCAACAGCGAGAGACTCTTGTTCACTTGGGCCTGACTGTGCTACCCGATCTCGTGAAACCAGGACTCGACCATCAGCGGGGTGATGTCGGCGAGCGCGTATGGCGCGAGCGGCGTGAAGTAGCGCCGGATCAGGCTGGTCATTTCCACCCGGACCATCAATTGATTGACGTGATTCCGAATGTAGTCCACAAGAAAGGCGTCCATCCTGATCCCGTGCTGTGCCGAAGCAGCCCTGGCAGCCCCAGGATGCAGGCGGGGCCGTGTGGAGGCGGGAGTCAGTGTGCGCGCCGTGTTGGTGTTCATGCCTCACAGTCCTTTCTTCGCCGTTGTCGGCGGGTGACGTCCACTGAGACTCCCCCGTGGCTAGGCCTCGGCGAGCAGTTGCTCCAGACGATGCAACCCAATGGCCCCTTGTCCGATCTTGGACATCAGGCAAAACCCACGACCCCCGACAATGCGCCCGCCAGCAAGGGCGGTTCGGCTATGCCCGGTCGCGGGTTGTCGAAATTGTTTGAAGTTCATGGGTCCCTCCGTGCGTCTTAGCCCCAGAGGAGGCGCCGCTGGCGGATCCGTCGACGGAGTTGGCCGTATTGCGTGGCTTCCACATCGCCGGGATCGGGCACGGTGAGGCCCAAACAGACCTCCGCCGCGTAGAGAATCTGCTTCTCTAGCGTGCGCCCCGCTGCCTCCGCTCGCCGTTGTAACTGCGCCACCTCCGCTTCATCCAACGTGACTGGAACGACTACGTCATCCTCTGGGTCGTCTTCTATGGCTCAGCCTCCTTGATTGGTTCACGCGGTTTTTCTTTTCTGCTTCTCCGTGGCGAAATGCTGCTCCACCAGATTACGAATGAAGCCGCTGGCCGTCGTGCCCTGCTTGCGTAGCGCGTCGAGCTTGGCTTTCACGGGTCGAGGCACTTGAATCAGTATTCGAAACATCTTCATGCGCCTCACCTCCTAGAGATAGTATGTTATCCTTAGATAGTATAGCATGTCAAGTTCTGTTTGTATCGGCTTGATATGTGTGATACGTTCTCGCCCCATGGCGAAGGGGAAGGAACCTAAAGAGCAAGATAGCGGGGCCTGGGTTATTAGGGATATCCCGCGCGAGACCATGCACCGCACTAAGATCGCCGCCGCGATCGAGCGCAAACCGATGAAGCAATTTTTGTTGGATTTGGTCGAGGCTCACTTGCAGGAAATGGAGAAGAAGGGCCTCCTGCCGAAGGGGAAGTAACGGATGGCACAGTGCACGCTTTGCGATCGCTCATGGTGGCTTCGGTCCCTGAGCCATAAAGCGCTCTGGCCAGCGTTGCGAACCGCTGATCGTCGAGGGGCATATTGCTGGGCCGAGGAGATCGAAGTGTGAGTGAACGGTGGGTATAATAAAATTCATGCTCAGTTTTGTGCCCCTCCTCCTCGTGGTCCTGGCAGTGCTCTATTTCTCTCGGCCTTAATTCTCGAGAACAGCCGGCTCGGCTAGCGGCCGGTTTGCGTGGACTCTAACGAATTGAGTTCATGGCCTGAAACCCTAGTCCCGAAGCAGCTATTCGATTATAGAGGAGAGGTGGAAGGATGGTCTGGACGACTCGGGCCCCAACCACGGAGGGATGGTATTGGTTCAGTGAACTGGACGGGAGCAACGAGCGCATCGTGAGTGTGAATCATCAGGGGCTCGATGGAAACAAATCGCTGACGGCGAGCGGCGAAAACTTCGCCTTGCTCGATCTCAACGGCCATCGATGGGCTGGACCAATAGAGCGCCCGCGATGAGTAACCCGAACTGGACGACAAAGAAACCGACGAAGCCGGGGTGGTATTGGTATCGCGGTGAGTGCGATGGGCACACCGTGAAAGTTATACATTTCATTGATGACGACGGAGAGGGGCCCTACCTCGCAACGTCAGACGATGTGGCACTGAATGACTTAGACGGCGAATGGGCCGGACCGGTCGAGCCGCCATTGCAGAGCCAGAGTAGTTAGAAGAGCGTTTCTCGCATCATAGCCTGTTCAGTGCGCCTCCTCGCTCTGCTCACGCTGCGGGGTCACACGCGCCTGTGAAGGCGGGAAGGTCTCAGACCTGCGGGGGAACGGGAGGCGCGTCCGGGCACAGACTCAACAGGTATTGCCCGATCGCATCCGGCAGACTACGACAAAAGTGGATCGTCGGGTGTCCGGTGACGAGCCCGGCCGGTTCGACTTTCACGCCACGCAAGAGGGCGCCGACGGTCTGCACCGGGGCGCCGTACTGCAACGCCCACTCGCCAGCCTGGCAAGACAATCGTACAACGCGACCGTTTCCGCGGTGCAATCTTGCCCCCGCACGCGTACAAAGAGTTCCAACGGCGAGGCCGCGGCATGCGTGGACAAATACAGCGTGCGGCGATTTCCCACCTTCACTTTTTGCGTGACGGACTCCCGGCGCGCGGGGAGAATCTGGCGGGTCGGCATCTCAGCGCCCTTTGCGGCGGGCGTGCCAGCGCTCGCTTTGCCCAAGAATCTGCGCGACGACCAGCGCGGAATCCCCGATTCCCTTCGACCGCAGCAAATTTTTTAGCCCCGGCTGCTTCTGGTCGAGAGCGTCAATCATCACCGCCGCGGCGCGCAGCTACTTCTGCAGTTTGTCTTCACCGCCGTAGGCCCGCTCCAGCTTCGCAAACTCATCGACGCCATATTGCTCAAGTTGATTCTCGTCCATGTGCTTTGTGGTTTGCGCCACCTTCTCGATGGTCGTGATGAGCGAGTTCCCGAGGTTCGCCGGAAATTCCGCCCCCACGAGCCACGCGCGCGGCGATTGATCGAACTGCTGCAGCTCCTTTGTCATGGGGGGGGGTCGTCCCGGATCGGTATCGGCCAGGCGAAAATCTTGCGCGCGCCCCGCTGAGAATTGTTCATCAATCAGGCGTTGCTCCTCGGTGCGCGTATCGGTCGGCATCACCCGTTGGTCCGCTGGCACGCCCAGGTCGTCAAACAATTTCGTGGCGTCCTCAGATGACAATTTACCGGACACGACATCTTGCCGCGCCCATCCCACCATCGCGGCGTGATCGGTCTCGCTCAGACCGGCGTGTGAGTGCGGTTCGACCGGGACTGCGGACGCGGTCGGAGCCGCCGTGGGGGCGGCTGTCGGTATCGTCTGGGAACTGGGAGCGGCTGGGGTGTGGCCGAACGCGGCGGTAAGAATCGCGGCTGCGGGCGTGAGATCGGTCATGGTGGTGAGTCCTTTCGTGTAAGGGTACCTGCGTCCTGCAACAAATCCTCTCCGTGTGTCTGCACCGGACGTGTTGCCTACCGCGACTCAAACCAACAATCGTCAGGTCTACGGCTCGATCTGTTGGCAGTGAAACGTCCCCTGCTTATCTTGAATCACGACGGCGAGAGGCACCGTCGCTTGGGTAAAGACCGGCCCGACTGGCTCAAGAGGTATGGTACACACCCCGACACAGGGCGTCTTGGGCGGCATCCCCGCACAGGGTGGAATCACCCACTCGGTGCAGCCGACGAGCGCCAGCATCCCCAGCAGACAGAGGCACAACATCACTATTCGGTCTTTCATTGGTCACCCCCTTGGTTTTCTTCCGTGATCGTGTTCGAGTTGCCTGCACGTGTGAACGCGGGCGCTCCCTTTGCATGACTTCTTCACTCCATCCGCGTGCTCGATCCCGTTCCGTATTGATCAAGGCCTGATCCTCACTCACCGATCCCGTCGAGCCGGATAGGTTGTATTGGGTGTATACGTAATCCTACATATTCCCCCACCCGGCCGTTCTCAAGAATCCGATCGTCATCTCCGGGACGAGCCATCGAACCCCTGCAACTGATTGGAACATATAGGACACCTGGCACTCCGCACGAAAACAAAAAGAGCGAACACGCGGTGTTGATCCCCTGGCATCCTCTTTGCGTTTCAACCGAGGGTGTTCCTGAAGCGTGACAGATCGCCGTTCCACGCACAAGGCGGACAGATCTCGTACGATCCAGCAAAGGAGGAGAGCCATGACCAAATCCATCGCATCGCGCATTGAATGGTGCCGACGGCAGAGCACGCAGGCGTATGCGCAGCTGGAGCGTGCAGGATGGCAAGCCGAAGAGGCGGGTCTCCGGGACGCGCTCCTCAATAGAGATCACACGACCCAGTATCAGCAGGGGCCGCCCACTGTGTTCGAGCGGTATGCGTTGGGGCTCCAGGACGGGCACGCGGTGCTTCGCACGGCAGCGGTCTACCTCCATTTCGCAACCCCCACCCGCACGGCGGGGACCTTGAGACATGCGGGTATTTACGGCATGAGCACGAGACACATAGCGGGGCTCACGAGGCGCGGTGAACAATATTTGTAGGAGTGCCGCGTCACGGGGGCGACAACAAAATAATTCGGGCGTAGTGACGTCATGGGTCTCGGCCTCACTGCAAAATAATTCCCAAAAATTTCAGATCGTACAGTTTTCATCTCCAGACACCTCGGCAGTGCAGCGGGTACAATTGCCCTGACCACCGTTCGGGGTGGCCGGTGGGGTAGCCCCCCCTTCGTCAACTTGATTCTCCTGCATGTCCAGCCGAATTCCGCTAGTGACCTCGCGTAGCCGACTGCGTCGCGCAGCCTGTCCCATTCGCTGTTCTCACTCATGAAGACGAGCGCCTCGTTCTTGGTTACTCGGCAAAGGGATTCCCCTGTTCACCGAGGCCGCGATAGGCTGCACCATTCACGGCTTGGTCTGTCGCCGGACCCAACTCCACGCACGATTGACGCGGCGTAATATTGAGCGCGTCGATCACACGGGTTCTCGCTTGCTCAAGACTGCCCTTCAAGTCCACGGTTGCCACTTCGACTCGATCGATCAGCAGGCCGCTCAATTTCGCGCGCAATTCGCATCCCTTGATAAATGCCATCGGATTTTTGTGCCGCTCCGCAAGGTCAATCCCCTTTTGCGCTTGGGCCATGGCCTCAACGAGGCCATACACCGCCTCTCGTCGGGCGTCACTGCGGATGGACTCAAGAAACTTGGTGGCTTCTGGATTCTTCATCATCCGTGTGCGGATGACCGCGGCATAACTTGCACTGCACCCTCAGCCTGCGCCGCAGGCCGGAAGTCCTCGCCTCGTGCGTGGCGCTGCAGGATGCGCCGCCATCGATCTGGTAACCGCTTCGTGTCTGGGTTTTTCATCCGCCTCGTTTCCGCACCATGTCAGACTGAGCGACCAGCAGCGCTATCACGCGCTCGCCCGCATGCCGCAGATCGCCTCCAGACAGGCGGTCCAGGTGTTGTACTTCATAAATGCCTGCGGCACATGCGCGTTGTTAGTAAATGAATGTCCGGACAACCGTAGGAAAATGCCGAATTGCTTTCTGATCTCGTTCACCGCGAACGCGTATTTTTCCGTCCCCCCCGCCACACGCAGCGCCTCTGTTTCGCGGGCCGTATCGACCGCGAGCTGTCGCACCAATACGGACACCTCCTCAAACCTCGGACCCAGCGCCAGCACACGCGCACAGGCCGCGGCTTCTACCTCGATCGTTGCCTGGCGGTGTGCGTCAGTCAAGGCGCGTTGGGCCTCGTCGTCTTTTTGTTGCGCGACGACTAACGCCTCTTGATCTTCGCGGAGTTGACCCTCGGCCTGTCTCAGGGCCTCCGTGGCTGCAGCGGTGTCCAACCCCTCAACCCATAGCTCACCAAGGATATGCCGAGCTTGTTCTACCGCTCTTTGTGAGGCGGCCACGTCGGTGGTGAGCCGTACCACCTGAGCCTTGGTCGTCCCTCGGCGGAGCTGGGTTTTTTCAGGTGAACTTGCGCCTTCACCACGTCGGGAGTGGACGCCGGAGAGGAGGGGCCCTGAGAGGGGGACGCAGCAGGAAGCGCGGGGGTGATCCCCGCCAGCACGCTCTTAATTTTGGTTAACATGGGTGGTGCCTTTCCAGGGTGAGACGGTCATGTGGTGTTGCCTTTCTGTTACCTTTTCCATGATTCAGCAATCCATCGCTCACGCATTGGCCGTTAAATAAAGGCGATCGTGCGTGAAGGCCTGCGGTTCGTCAAGCCGCGGGTCCCCCGTCCAATCCGGGGCACCGCCACCAAACCAAGCTTGCTCGTGCCGACGGCTAATTATTGGCTTCTCGCCATTGAAGCCATCGGATACACACCTACGGTCCCCCTTCATCCGCATCGTTACTGAAGCCGTCGGAAAGACTCCTCCAGCGTTCTTTACCCGCAGCACCCGCCTGCGAAGACCTGCTGCTGCCGAGAGGCGCTCCAGCAGCGCTCACAAATTTCGACGGTTAAATGGGTCATCCCATCGACGCAGGTAATTCGTCGCTGGACCACCGCCCCACAGTCAGAACAGGCTCCGACGAGTGGATTGTCTGTCCTACGCACTTGGGTCAGCATGGGACACCATCTTTGTGTTCGGACGAGCACGGCGATTACAGACGGCTGACATGAACTCCTGTTCGCCTTTGAGACTCACTAGATTCCGCCACAACCGAACCGGAAGTGGCTCCGCCTTGGCCCGATACAACTTCCATTGCATCTCGCGTAACTGTCCATTCAAGGAATCCACCGTTCGTTCTAAGTCAACGAGCCGCTCTGTCCCTAAGGATCTTCCTGCTGTGAGCATCATGTCCCCCTGCTTTAATTAAACCGTACAATGCCGAATCACGCCGATGAGAATACCTTCGATGTGAAACGTATCCGAAGGTCTCACGATAATCGGCTGCATCGCCGCGTTCGCAGGATGCAGTTCAATGTGCGTGTCCTTCTTGAAATAGGTCTTGATTGTGGCTGCATGATTCACCAAAGCCACCACCGTTTGCCCATTTCTTGCCGTCTCTTGCTTTCGCACCACTACCAGATCGCCTGGCAGAATGCCGTCGTCTTTCATCGATTCTCCTTTGACGCGGAGCGCAAACGTGTCCCCACCACGTAACATGCTGGGCGGCACATCGATGAGTTCGGACTGGGGGACCGGCTCAATCGGTGAGCCAGCCGCCACCATCCCTGCCATGGGAATTTCAGATGATCGCCCCAACTGGTCCAACGCGACCTGGACCATTCCAGGAATACGGCGCATGCCGGCCTCGTAGCGCGCGACGGACACGCGGGTCGTCTGCAACGCATCAGCCAATTGCTGCTGCGTGAGGCCCAGCTGTTCTCGAATACGTTTCAGATCGACTGGCTTCATAATGTAGCCAATGGTTACACGCGCTGCGACACACTGTCAAGCTCCTTTAATGGACTCCTAATAATGAGGCTGAAAACACAGTCCAGGAGAGACCTCTGTGCATAACTTGACTCCGAACCCCGCTCCCAGTGAAGAAATTCATAGATGTGATGCATGAAACACCTGCATTATCTAGGTTTTGTTGTTTCTGACTAATTTTTCTGGAAGCACCCCCATATCTTGTGGTACGGGGCCTATTTCAACCAATGCCTAATTTTTAGGCAACGACGTCTTGAGGGTAGAGAAATGCGCCGTATTTTGCTGCCAGAGTGATCTTATTAACAGACTTATCCACAGAAGTTGGGGAGAGGGTTTTGTGAATATTGTCCTTGACCTTTCTAGACATATTTCTCACTTTTCCTCCTCGACTTTTGTCTAAGCTCTGGGGAGAACGATTCAAGGGCTTCTTTGCAAGGCTGCGAGCCCGATACGGGTGAGACGCTGGGTGACGAGCTCAGTGATGGAAATGGATGACCGCACATCTGACGTCAGTCCATGGGACGTCTCCCAATGGACAGTCGTGGCCATCATCCTGAGAGCCCGAAACAGGAGAAGGATGAAAACCGTGATGTGAATGAGGTATGAACGACTGAACGAGAGAAGGCATGAGATTCGTCGTGCTAAGGAGCCTGTCCGACAGTGACCGTTCTACTGCGGCGAACGATCCGCGACCATCTGCGTCGTTCTCAGCCAGATACGAGGCTGTAGCTCCGAGGATGACCCTCGTTTCACGTTTCACGCCTCACATTTCACTGTTCTTGGGAGCGGGCCGCACCTTCTTCGCCTCGTCACGAACGGCACTGCCGGACAGGCTCCTAGACGACAGAAAGACTTGCCCATCGAAGAAAACACCACGACTCAGAAAGAAACGTTCGCCACCGGCATCACAGGGCTGTTCGAATGTCTCACTCAGCCAACCGATCGCGGCACCAGATGCACTGCCCCGGCTTTGATCGCAGCGATGACGGAGGCGCCAGGCACCAGACACAAATCTTCTACCGCCCCGCGCGTAATCGTCGCGGAAAGCGAAAACCCACAGTCGATCGTCACGTGCACCATCACGCCTTGCGGATCAATTTCGCTCACCCGCCCCATGAGATGGTTCCGGGCACTGGTCATGCCGCTCCCCGCCTGTTCCACCACCACATCTTCAGCACGGATACAGACATAGACGGCTGCGCCGATGGCATCACTGCCTAGGCCTTTCAGGCTCGTTCCGTTTACAGTCACCGTGGCCAGCCCGTTTGCGTTCTCGATCACCTGGCCTTGTACGACCGTCTCCACACCGACAATGCGCGCAACGTCCGCATCGGCTGGTCGACTGAACACCTCGTGCGGTTTCCCGACTTGATGGACCTGTCCCTCACCCATGACCGCCATCACATCTCCCAGCGTGAGGGCCTCCGCCCAGTCGTGGGTCACAATGATCGATGGCAGAGCCAACTGTTTCAATAGAGTTCTGAGTTCCCCCCTGAGTTGAAGACGGGTCGGCGCATCCAACGCCGACAAGGGTTCATCGAGCAAGAGCAGTAGCGGCCGCGGCGCGACCGCCCTGGCAAGCGCCACCCGCTGCTGTTGGCCTCCGGACAATTCTCGCGGTTTCGCCGCTTCAAGCCCCTGCAACTGGAACAGTTCCACCATCTCCGAAATTCTCTTGTTCCTGTCATGGGATGCCAGTGCGCCCAATCCATAGCCGATATTCCCGGCAACGGAATACGTGGGGAAGAGAGCATAGTCTTGCGGCATGTACCCGATGAGTCGATCTTGCGGAGAGACTCGGATCCCCGACCTCGTATCCAACCAGGTCCTCGACAGGAACTGGATTCTCCCGTCTTCCGGCCATTCGAGTCCCGCAACGGACCGGAGAATGGTCGTCTTGCCGGACCCGGACGGNNCAATACGGTCGAGGCCTCGACCGCATAGCGGAGACGGGCTTGAATAGGCGTCCGACCGGAAAAGGTCTTGGTCATATCGATGGTCATTTCTGCGGCCATACCGCCCACACCTTTCTGTTCATTGCATAGACCAGCAACAGCACTCCATAGGAGACCCCAAGCAACAGCAGCGCCGTCTTGGCTGCACCGGCATAATTGAGCGCTTGCACCTCATCGTAAATATCGATCGAGACTGTTCGCGTTTCACCCTCGATGTTGCCGCCGACCATCAGGACGACGCCGAANNGCTCAGCACCGCGCCGGTCACGAGGCCCGCCATGGACAGCGGGACGATGAGCTTGAAGAAGGTTGTGAATTTGGACACGCCCAAGGTCCAGGAGGCTTCGATCAGCCGGCGATCGACTTGATCAAACGCCGCGGCAAACGGCTGGACCGCAAAGGGCAGACTGTACAGAATGGACGCGAGGAGCAGGCCTTCGAATGTGAAGGGCAATGGATGGCCCACGAGGTTCGTGTAGAAGCGGCCAAGGGGACTATGCGGTCCGATGGCCACAAGAATGTAGAATCCCAACACGGTCGGCGGCAGCACCAACGGCAACGCGACCACCGATTCGACAACGAACTTCCATCGCCACTTGGAGAACGTGAGCCAGTAGGCGATGGGCAGTCCGACGACCAGCAAGACACCGGACGTCAGGCTGGCCAGTTTGAACGTAACCCAGATCGCCATCCAATTCACAATTCCGCCTTTGTCACAGTCTGTCCTACCGAAACTGTCGCAGTGGTAGGAAGCCGCGATCTGGAAAGTCAGCGACGCTATTTGCCGATCATGACTTCCGTGGCTTNNGACCAGCACGGAGTCATTGACCTTCAAACCCATGCTCTTGACCGACCCTTCCGTAATCGCCGCCACAAATTCGAGCGTGCCGACTTTCACCGTTACCTCGGCCATGGCTTGTCCTTCGGTGATTTTGGTGACCGTGCCTTGGAACTGATTCCGCGCGCTAAGTTTCATGGTACCCTCCTTGGTAAGATGGCTGAATGATTGCAGCCATCGGTTTCGTACACCTTCCGTCCAACCTCTACTTGTCTTGATCGAAGCCGATCATGAATCCTTCCGGACCGGCAACCTCCAGCCGTATCACCTGACGATCCCCTCGCATCACGTCCGGCTTCAACCGAAAACGCACAATCTTTGCGCGATCCTCTTCGCTCAATTGATAGACGGAAGATGCCCGATACGCCTGTTCTAGTTCGCCCTGCACTGCGGCGATGTTCGAAACCGTGAAATTGATTTGCACCCAGCCGGTCGGACGCGGTGTTCGTAAATCCTGCCGAACCACGATCAAGACGCCTCGGTAACAATAGCCACGGAGGCTGTCCACTTGGGGATGATCCATCCGTTGGACAACCGGCGCGTGCAAGACGGATTCAAAGAATTGCTCGTGATGCTTGATATCGGACGTTTCAACCTGCACGCTTGCAAATCCCTCAAGAGAACCTGGGCCCTGAATCGCCACTTTGCACGATCGTTCCTGAGAAGCCGAGGCGGCCTGACGATGCTGGGTCTGTGACATTTCTTCAGCCGACGCAGCCGTGACTGCAATCATGAACACGCTCGAACTTATTAAATAAACAAGTCTATGCATGCTTCTCCCCGTTACTTGCATCGGAACTGAATCCCCCAGCGCCGCCCGCTGACTTCCCCTTCTGCTCCTTCCACGCCGGACATACTGCTGTAACCCTCCACTTCCCCGTCTTTGAGGACGGTGTAGCCAAAGGGACATTTTTCCTCGATGAGTTTCAAGGCGTCCTTGCGATGTGGTGATCCCATTGGGCCGCCCCTGTCTTCCTTGAACAGGTAGGTCACAACGCCGCCTTGCTCCGTTTCGTGACTCAGAATGACCGCTTGGGAACAGCCGACGCTGATAACGAGCACGGCCAACCCGATCACCTTCGTCCATTGCTTAACTGGGCAGCGTAAACCCATAACGCTTCATGATCTCCTGTCCCTGAAAACCTTTCATAAATTCCAGGAACCGGTTTGCAGATTCCTGATGGGTCGATGATTTCAAGATCACCGCGCCCTGTTCCAGAGGCGAGTGTGCGGTCGCTGGAATCTCCCAGTACTGCCCGGCGGCCTTCATCGCTGGTGCGAGCGCCAAGGACAATGCGACAATTCCAGCGTCACAGGCGCCGGATTCAATGAATTGCGCCGCTTGCGAGATATTCTCTCCTAGAATGAGCTTGTCTTTGACCTGGTCATAGACCTTGAAATATTCCATCGCGGCCACTGCCGCCCTACCATAGGGAGCATGTTTGGGATTGGCGATGGCGATCTTCTTGATCGTCGGTTCAAGCAAGATCTCCAGCCCCTTGGAGAGATCCAGGTGTGACCCATTGCCGACCCACAAGACAATCCGCCCGACGGCATAGGGATAAAGCGATCCCGGGACGGCCAGACCGGCCTCTTCCAGCTTCTTGGCGTAGCCGATATCGGCTGAAAAGTAGAGGTCGAACGGCGCGCCATTTTGAATTTGTGAGAAGAAGTTACCTGATGACCCTAATGAGAGTTTGACGTGATTGCCGGTTTGCTTCTCGTACTCGGCTCCCAATTCTTTGAATGCGAAGTTCAAATCTGATGCGGCGGCAATGGTCACGTCTTCACTGAATGCGATAGGCGGCAAAACCAACCCAACCACGACGGCCCCTATGACCAGAGCCGTACACATGACTCGGAAAACAGCTGCTTTTCCTCTGAACCAGTTCATGAGCATTCCTCTACGTTCAAAAGACTTCTACAGATTAAAATTGTGGTCTTCTTCGCGGACAACAAAGATATACGCAAATAAAATGTCACTATAATTGCTGCCTTCGGCAGCAAGCAAATCCCGGCTCTTCAAAAGAAATGAGGATCGTCGATTTTTCCGTAGACCAAACGACCCTCTCCAGATTCAGAGGACACAGGAGGGACTGTGAAACTTCTCTGAATGCGGCTCGTACTGATACATACATACTCTCTAACCCGTTCCCCTGGAGACCCTAATTGGTGAGCGAGGGCGTCGCATCGCTCAGATAAAACAGACTGCCCCGTGCGCGGATGGTTCGATTCCGGACAGCAATGCGTACTTGAGCTGGATCAACCACAATGTTCACCGTATCCCACACTTGAGGACGTCGGCTCAAGCCCACGATTGGCCCGGTACTCTTCAGCGTCCAGCTCTCCCCATGCAGCTTCGCCGTGATCAACGGCGCTATTCTCTCCGGCTCCACGAAAACGATCCGGCCGATCCACCGATTCCATCGACTCTTCCCCTGCCTGAACTCGCCGGCCTCGAACCGTACGCCTTCCGCAGGAATCGCGGCAATGACCCATTGTCCAATCCTGACACCGCTCACTTCTCCCTGGTGGGACGGCCATTTAACACGAAAGTCCGTTCTCTCTCCCACCCGCATCCGAATCCCCGTTCGCGTGAGGCCTTGATAAATAGCCACCACGGGACCGGTGACGACATTGAGCGTGGGTGAGGACGGGTTAAATTCCAGAAGTTCCGCTTCGTCAGCGCCTTCGCTAGGTTCCTCTCGCCAGACACCGTGATCCTTGCTAAGCGGGGACATAATCCATCTCCTCCTTCCAATGTGGCCCGCCATTTTTCCAACCATTGTTTGCACGCAAGGCTGTACAGTATTCCTAGAAAAAGACCTGAAACTGTACCCGGATCATGTTTTCGATCAGAGTACCCGCATGCGCATCCAGTGGCACACATCCTGATGGAAATGTGGCTGGGCATGGAACCGTACTTTGTGAACCGCCCGTACTCGGCAAGGGACTGCTCCGCCCAATCGCGTAGCCTCCCTGTCCCATGGCTATATTGCTATAGGTCAGCATGATCGAATAGTCATACGTGCCGAACGGGTACCAGTTGAGGGAGACATCTGTTTCCTTGATCAAATCGCCTCCTGAATTTGTATCCGGATCCCACCAGGCATAGCGTGCGGCAACTTCCACTTTACGTGGGATGAGATAGTAGCCGGATTGGACATACCATCCGGTCGAGTTGCCGAGCTGCCCCGGGGCAAACGCGGTGCACGGGCCGCCCCCGCCCGTCGTCTGTAGACATGGGAGACCCTTGTTATGCCGGGTCACGTTCTTGAACCAGTATTCCGCCTGCAAAGAGAATCCTCGATATTTGAGCGCGTAATCCAACGTCCACGTTGAAAAATCGACGACACCCTGTCCCAGGATTCGTCCGTTTCCATTAACAGCCAATGCGCGTCGAACGGTCAGGTTCGCCAGATCAAGCCCCAGAAACGCGTTATCGGTACTGGTATTGATTGCTGGATTATAGGCATACCCGCCCCCAACAACCATCTGGGGAGTCTCCGAATAGGCAATATCTCCCTCCCCATAGCCGGCCCGACCCATGATATTCGCTTGGAGTCTGGCCGCATACATCATCTGGTTGACATTGCTTCGGAAGTTGCCGTTCAGGTTCCGCTGACTTGCGGGACAGTTCGCCGTTGTAGGAAACGGCTGACCTGATGTCTGCCCACCCGAGCACCCGACAGTCGGCTCTTCGCTCGAAAATTGAGCGAAACGGTTCACGAGCGGACCGACTCCGTTGAACACTCCAAAGTAATAATTGATGGGATAGACCTCTTCATCGTTCATGATGGTGATTCCGACATCGCGACGGTTGATGCCGTTTGCCGTAAAGGCATCCATCACGAGAGCGCGGCCTGCAAACTGCATTGCAGCCGTGGAATTGATCTGCGACCGGTCGAAGTAGACCTTAAACTGCCCCACTTGGACATTTAGCCAGTTGATATGGCTGCTCATGATATAGGCGTCAAGCAAGGTTACGGCACCCGGCGCTTGCGCGTTTTCTGCAGTCTCACCCGCGATTTGAAAGTTGTATCTGAAATCCGGGTTAAAGAGGTGCCCCATGAAAAAGAGCCGGGCGGTCCTCAGATTAAAGGATGAAGCTTCATCGATAGAACGGGTAGCCCGGTAATCGCCGAAGACGCCGAGCAGTTCAGGATAATTCTTGGAATCCCCAGAATTCCGATACGCGTCAATCCGGTAGCGCTGCGTAAAGCGGGTTTGCAGGCGTCCGCGGATTTTCAGAAGGAAGGCATTGTCGTTCATCGAGAAGTTGAAGCCGCGGTCATACCAGGCCTTAAAGCTCGGCTGGAGTAGGTAGGCCCGCTCTTGCGATTCTCTGACAACCGCATCATATTCTTCCTGCGTGATGGTGCCCTGTTTGACAGCACGCTCTAGCAGCAGTTTGGTCGCAGGATCCATGCTCTCTACGAACACATATTTGCCATCTTTTTCGACCAATCGTCCGGTCTCCGCGGCAAAGAGTTCCTCCGAGAGGCACCACGGCACACACAGCAACCCAATAGCCATAACCACATAGATTCCCAGCCGACGCACACCTCGATGAGCAATGCAGGAAGCCCTTCCTACAAATACGCTCATGCCAAGATCCTCCATTTAATCCGCCATTCACAGAGACTGAACAGCGATGAATGAATCCGCTCGCTGAAAAAGAGAGGTAAAATCAAGGCAACTGGCTAGTTTTCAGGAAGCCCCTGAAGTCAACTCCGCGCGTGTCACTCCTGGGGTCGATCACATAAAATCGACCCGGCTCGAAGTACAGGAGGTACGCTTGCTCGGGGGTCCAGGGTGTCGGATAGTTGTAGTCGTACACGTCGTATGTCCGGAGAGGCTGCTGAACATGAAAGTAATCGATGGTCAGATGGAGCCGCTGATCCTGCACGGCAACCCATCCGCCGGTGACATCACGTCGGTACCGCGGGTTCATACCGGGAGCGAAGAGTTCGAAGTAGACCCGTTCCTCGGGCCCAACCTTCTGCAGCGCATCGGCAAGCTGTGGAGCCAATACCTGCAATTCGTCTTCCCTGAACATCACCTTCGGCGGAGTCTCTTCGGCAAACCATCGAAGCGGCAGGCGCTGTTGCTCGCGCAGAGAAAAGCCGCGGAGAATAGCCGCCACCTGTTGCGGGGTAATCTGGACCGGATGCGTATATCCGATCGATGTGATTTCCCGCTGCAACATGACGGCGACCCGTTTATCCTCATGCACCACCGACGTGGTGTAGGGAATCCGCGCACAACCCAGACCAATCAAAACGAGAACGGCAACCAAGAGGGTTGCCAACCTCGTAGCGTTCACGTGAGACATGACGAACCTCCTACCGGTTTGCTTACTCCATAATACAGATATAAATGACATGTATACTTGACACATTGGACAAAAAATATATCGCTGCGTCACTTTCCTTGCCTGGGCAAGGCATAACCCAAGCCTTTTAGGATACTTTGGGCTTCTGGAGATTGGGAAAACTCGAGGAACTCTTCACAGAGCGGGCGATCGGGACAGTACCGTTCCATCGCCAGGGAATGGATGATTGGACGAATGGCCTGCTCAGATGCGATAGCTACAACGCGAACTCGTTCCCGTTTGTCATAGGCGTCCGGACCGAAGATAATCCCGACGTCGGCCTGTCCGTTTAACACATGATCCAACACTGCGCGGGCATCCATCGCCACATCCAACCGGCTTTTCATGGCCTCTGCGATTCCCAAGGCCTTCAAGAGTTCGTTGGTCTTTTGCCCAACCACGGTCAGCATTGGATCTGCGACGGCCACTCGTATTCGAGTATCCTGGGCAAGCGCCTCAAACGACAACGGCGCATCGACGAGCGATTCAGGCACGACCAGCACCAATGAGACGGTGGCATACGGCCGGCGTGTCTGTGGCAGCACATAATATTTCTGTTCCAAGCGAGTGATCAGCTCATCGCCGCCTGGTGCAATAATGTGAATGGGGCCTGACCCAATGAAGTATTGTCCCATGGGACTATTCTCCATCGCTGCGATCGTGCGACGCAAATCCAGACTGGAATCAAAGTACAGCCGCACCTTCACATCTGGACGACTGGCTTCGAAGGCCCTCGCAAGCGCTTCAAGAGGCTGGGCCAGACTCGGAGAAGCGGCAACAACCAGCGGCTCGCTCGCTGCGGCTGAATCGATTCCTCCGGCTAGCAGAACGGCGACGATCAGCACGGTCATTCTTACGACATTCCGCATGGATGTCCTCAGCATCGAATCTCCGTCACTCTCGGCTCATCTACAATGTTTGCAGCTTGCCGGTTTCTCTCGTGTCATAGCCCCCGAGCGCCTCGACCTCAACCCTGAACTGACGCATCACAATCGTGTCAAAAAACCTTTGTACGGTGGGGTGCGCGGAGATATAGGCTTTGGGTACGACAAGATCGTACCGGGCCTCCTGGAGCGGAACAAAATCGAGCCCGTAATAATTTGCGGCGAAACGCACCCCAACGCCGACATCCACCTGCCCTTCCGCAATTAATCGCGCCACGTGAACGTGCGACGATGCAAGTCGGTCATAGCCCTTCACATGAAGTGACGTGACACCTGCAGCGGATAACCTCTGGTCGAGCAGGATCCGCGCGCCTGCACCTGCTTCCCGATTGATGAGGTGCACGTCGGCACGTGCCAGATCGGTAATCGCACGAATGCTCTTGGGATTGCCAGGGCGCACAAGCAGGCCTTCTTCCCAGCGAGCGAACGTCACGATGTTCACCTCATATCCTTTGAGGTGCCGTTTGACATAGGGCAGATTCGATTCGCCGGACTTGCTATCGACAATGTGGAGACCTGCAATATGCACTTCTCCCCGCTTCAACGCGTCTACCGCGGCGCCGCTTCCCATCGTCCATCCAACCACCGTGGCGGTGTTCGTGTAGCGCCGTAAATATTCGCCTGCGAGAAAGATGGCGGGATCGCACCCGGCCACCGCGATTTCCTGCTCGATCAACCGACGATCTCTCAACAAGCGCACCCGTACGGGCCGGGAAGTCTTGTCGCCACGTGGGGAAGCACTTGTTGCCTCAGTAATCAAGCCGTCGGCTGGGATTGCATAATTCAGCACTTCACCGAGGTGCGCCACCGGCCTCACGATGAGCCGATTTCCGACATGGACAACTTTCACTCGCGCATGATGAACCAGAGACTCAGTGCCCGACTCAGCGATCAACTCACCTACCACATCCTCACCAGTCGAGATAAGGCGGAAGAGATCTTCCACCTGGCAATTCAAAGCTCCCGCCAGACGAAGTGCAACAGCAGTCGTGGGAAGGTATTGATGGGCCTCAATGGCACACACAGCCTGCCGTGTAATTCCTGACATGGTGGCGAGATCGCTTTGGGAAAGACCTTTTGCGGTGCGGAGCATACGAAGATGGTTCTCAATGTTACTGGATGGTTCGGCCCTGTTTTTTTCACCCATAGTGGGTTTGTAAGATATCAAGTTTTCATGACATTAGTCAAGTATTATAGAATCTATAATCTATTGAAATAATTGTTGACAAAATTAACTAACTTAATATATTTATATTGTCATAATCACGATCGGAATACAGATGTATAACCGCTTGCAAAACATAATCATGAATACAATCAAATTATTTCGTAACCAGCTATTCATTATTTTCCTGCTTGAAGTAGTGCTCCAACTGGCCTCTCCCATTCCTGCTCACAGCTTTGACTGGGTCCCGACAGATGAGGAGATCAAGAAGTACCGCCAAAGCTGGAATCCCCTGTCCCATGGTCCCGTTCTCCTCCAAGCGGTCGATATACAACCGAAGGGGCAGCTTTCAATCCGAGAATTCCTTTTCTCACAAATCGGAGAAAGCAGCTTCGGCAATCACCTCAGCTTTGCGACCGACAGCAAAAGCGGACCGGTTCATCTCTACCAGGTGTCGCCCTCCATCAATGCCTCCTACGGACTGACCAATCACATTGAATTAGGTGCCGCATTTTCGATGAATTCGTTCTGGGCCACCCAAAACGGGCAGAGCACGAGTTCGACAGGCTTGGGCGACACCTCGCTCATCATGAAATACCGGCCAATCATTCAAGACCCTGGAAGCTGGCGCCCTTCCATAACCCATTACACGCAGGTTGTGCTACCCACCAGCCGCTGGGCCGATGCAGAGAAGCCACCAGGCGGGTTCACGCCGCTCGGACGGCTTCCCAGTACGCGATTTGGCGAATATGGGCTGACGCAAGGACTTATGACGCGAAAGAACCTTGAACCCATTCGCATCAGCGCAGCCGTGTTCTATACCTACGCCGCACCCGGAGAGAACGGCGGAAAGAACACCTACACCGGCGACATAGTCAATACGCGCTTGATTTTCGAGCACATACTCAATGACAAGAACGGGTTCGGGTACAACATCGAAGTCAGCACCTTGCACGGGCTCACCTGGCGGGCGGACGGACACGACATCAACGCAGGACAGAGAAACGGCTTTACGATTATCGGTGTGGAGCCGGCGCTTCAATGGAACTTTTCTCAGAACTGGTTGGTCGCCGTCGGCTGTCTGTTTACCGTTGCAGGCCAGAATGCCACCAATTCCACCTATCCGAATCTGTCCGTCTTTTGGATGTGGGACAAGAGCGGGAAGATTGTCATGCGATAGCCCATCACGCGAGAGCGAGCAGGACCGTCATCATGGGAAGCACAGAACGATCAGATCAGCAGGACTATCAAACAATCGAGCAGGCAATTCGACTCGCACTCAGAGGCATCCGCTTTGGATCTATCGAAATCATCGTTCACGATTCCAAAGTCGTGCAGATTGAGCGCAAGGAAAAAACACGTTTTGACGGCGAAGGTTCAACGTCCACGCGCTGAGGTCACGATGATACTTCACAACTGTTGTCATTGCTAAAGGAGAACGATCGGCCGTCCAGATGACTGGAGGCCAAGACCGACTATTTCAATCGTCAAATTGAGAACTGACCGGACCACCGGAAGTTCACATGTCACGGAGGGAAGCGACATGAGAATTTCCGGTTTGCTTTTTGTCACACTCGCAGTCGTCATGCTGTTCGCAGGCCTGACGCAACAAGCACAGGCCGTCGAGGAAGGCCAACTCGTAAAGAAGGAGGGACGGTGGGAGTACTTTTCCGGTGAGGATCCAGGCCTCAAATATCTCTATCTCAAAGGTATCATTACCCAAGAGGAGTATGACAAGGGTCTTAGAGTATTGGAAACCAGAGAACGCGTCTCCAAGCCGAATTTCACTATCGACGTCAACAATGGCTTAAACATCCGCGTCGGGGAGAAATTTTTCCTGAAACTCCGGCTGCTCACCCAGGTACGCTACAGCTACAGTACCTTTAATAAAGCCTGGGGGACGATCGGAGACTCAAGAAATGAAGAGATTCTGGGAGGCCAGGTGGAGTTTCGCGGTGTCAGGAAACAGAGCGATTCGAGCGTGTTTACGGTTCCCCGCACCCGTCTGCAATTCCTGGGATATGCCTTCGATCCCGACTTACGCTACAACATATCTTTGCAGATGGATCAGGCGCCATTTAATCAAGAGGGGGGCAGCGGCAGAGTCGCCCTCCAGGACGCCTATATCGCATCCTGGCATATCCCTGTTGCCACCGTCCAAGTCGGCCAACAGCGGGTCTGGTTCAATCGCGCCCTCGTGAGTTCGATCACCACGTCAACCTTTGCGGACAATATGCTTGTCCAGCAAGCGTTTGCCGCCAATCAAATTAATAGTCGTGACATCGGCATCACCATCCTCAGCGATGAGGATCAATACAAATTCAACTATACCTTTGGCATCTGGGGGGGGATTGGGCCGAACCTCACGAATGAAGGTACGGCCGTCAGCCAGAGCCTTCCCAACAACGCCAGCCTTCCCACTCAGCAGCAGCGGACCTTCAACTACGACACCCGCTTCCGGAACGGCGAGATGATGTACACGGCCAGGCTGCTGTACAAAATATCCGGCAATCCAGGATATGGCCAGGGAGACATTTTGAACTCTCGTGTGCCTCAAGTAGCGATCGGAGCCGGCTATGCCTATAACCCGGCTCAGAATTATTTGAGTTCAACGCGCTCCGACATTGTCGATCGCGCGTATCGCCAGGCAGTCACCAATAGCTACAACGGTCGGCTTCTCGGCGGAGGGGTCTACGATTTCCAGACCTACGAGGTGGATCTCATCGCGAAATACCAGGGGTGGTCGCTCCAGTCAGAAGGGTACTACCGGCACCAGCGGGTGCGGACTCCCGATGATGGAACCATTCCATTCACCCCGGCGACCACGGTTGTTTTAGGCCCCCCGGTATCTCTCGGCCAAGCCTGGGGCTGGTACGTCCAGATCGGCAAGTACATCATTCCGCGGAAGCTCGAGCTCGCAGTCCGGTATGGTGTCTTGGATCCATCGACACAACAGAAACATGACCTGACCAAAGAGTTCGGCGCCGCCATCAACTATAGCTTCGACGGCACTTACAACAACCGATTGGTCGTCGACTATACCAACCTCACAGTGGGAAGCGGCGGACGCGCGCCGGATCGGTTCCCGTTCGAGAGCCAACCGGGATTCGGTCAAGACCTTATCGAAAACCGGATCAATGTGCAGTACCAGTTCTATTTCTAGACTTATGATGAATTTCATCACGATGACCAGGAGGTACTTCATGACACGCCGAAGCGTACTATTGAAAAGTCTGTTCTTCCTCGGTGTATTGACAACGACCGTTTGGACAGCGCCGCCCGTGCAGGCGCAACCAGAAACCCTTACAATCGCCGCAGCCAACAGCCTCAGAGACGTGTTTCGAAAAGTATTACCGCTTTTCGAGGCGCTGCACCGCGAAATCAACGTGCGGGTCATCTACGGACCCTCTCAAACGCTCCGCAATCAGATCGAACAGGGCGCGCCGGTGGATGTCTTCCTACCGTCGCTGTTTGAGGAAATTGAACAGCTCGAAAAAAAAGGACTGATCATTCAAGGAACCAAGCGGGCCTATGCCGGCACATCGTTGGTCTTGATCACCAGCACCACTCACCCCGCCCCCATTGCCTCCATTCAAGATCTGAGAACAGTCCCGGTCCGACGGATTGCCGTCGGGGACCCTAAGTCTTCGTCGGTAGGGAAAGTGGCGGCTCAGTTTCTGAAATACAACAAGCTCGATCTCCAACTTAAGTCTCACTACGTCTTCGGGGAACATTCCCGAGCCGTGCTCGATCTGGTTGCCAAGGGCGAAGCCGAGCTCGGCGTCGTGTATCGAACAGACGCTGTGTCGAATGCGAATGTCCGTATTCTCGATACAGCCCCGGCCGACTCCCATGCTCCCATCCGCTATGGAGTCACCGCAGTATGGACTTCAAAAAACATTTCGGGTGCCGGTGACTTTATCGAGTTCTTGTTGACGCCCGAGATCCAAACCCTCTTGCAGAAAAATGGATTTGATCGCGTGCCATCCGAAGTCGGCTTTGCCCAACAGCAGGAGGTCAAATCATGAACGGCAGCAGCCATTCAGTACATTCGCACAATCAGTGGTCAGTTCGGGCGCTGTTCATCCTTATAGGTCTCACGGTGATCACCAGTTGTGCGAGCCAGCCCCTCGCGCCTCAAAAGACGATCTATGAGTCGGGGCTCAACACGGTCCGCGTGGAGGGAGATCCTGACTCGACATCCAACACACACCCGACCGCGTTGACGCCGACAGAGGTTGGGACCTTACTCCGAGGCGTCCGGTCATGGGAACGGCGAAACGTGATTCACGAATTGTTCAGCGGTCAAGCCGACCGGACCCGAGCATTCCGGGATGAAGAAATCATCCTGCTTGCCCCGGCACTCTCAAAGGCCTTGGCACAGGCCACACCTACCCAGCGAATTTACTTCCACCTGAGCCATACGACGGATCAAGGAGAGGAAGAAACCACCACGGGATGGCTCGCAGTTCGAGGCACCATCCTCTCCCTCTCAGTGAGCGAGGTCCATGATCAGCATAGTCCAGGTCCAGATATCAGTAAATATGACCGGCAGATGCCAAACGTCCCTGAACGATCCGCAGCCTTCGATGTGACCTTTGAGCCTGAGGAATATCTGGCCAAGGTCAGTTCCGGAGGACGGCTGTTCGCACCAGATCAACGGGAAGAACTCCAGATTCTGTATCGGGAAGCGCTTTCGGCCATGCCGATTCAGCCTGGACTGGATCAGGACCGAAAGATCAAACCTTCTCAGCCCTGAATGACCTCATTGCAATACGGAGGATGATCATGAATATGCGCGGATTGCTATTCCTAGGAGTCTGGACACTCATCACCTCGGCCCATGCCGCCATCGCAGGGGATACGATCCGTGTTGGGCATTTCCCGAACATCACGCATGTCCAAGGTTTGGTGGCCCAACATCTCTCTCGCACCGGCCGCGGATGGTTTGAACAACGTTTGGAAACCGACGTCAAAATCGAGTGGTACATCTACAACGCTGGGCCGAGCGCGATGGAAGCGATCCTGGCGGACTCTATCGACTTGACCTACGTGGGTCCAAGTCCGGCATTGAATGTCTATGCCAAATCCCACGGCGAGGAAGTCCGAATCATTGCCGGCGCAGCCCTGGTCGTCCAGCCGGACTCCAGACTCGCACAGCCCGCTGATTTCCGCGGAAAAACCATCGCCACCCCGCAGCTCGGCAATACCCAGGACATTGCATGCCGGGCTTGGTTGGCAAACGGGGGACTCAAGATCACACAGATGGGCGGAGAGGCCTTTCTCGTCCCCATCCCCAACCCAGATCAGCTCACCCTGTTTCAGCAGAAAAAGGTCGATGCGGTATGGACCGTCGAACCATGGGTGTCCCGCCTGGAACGCGAAGCGGGAGGCAAAGTGCTCGTCGAACAGTCACACGAAAGCATTACCGTCCTGGTGTCGAGCGTGAAGTTTCTCAAGACGAAACCTGAGCTGGCCAAAAAATTTGCGCAAGCCCACCGTGAGCTCACCGAATGGATTCTCGCGCATTCTGATGAGGCCAGGCAGATGGTCCGGCAGGAATTGGCCGCCGAGACGCGAGCCGAGGTGTCGGCGGACTTGATTGCCCAAGCATGGAAACGCATCGTGTTGACCACAGACGTCTCCCCGGATGAGTATCAGCATTTCATCTCTAATGCCCAGCGAGCGGGATTCATGCGCATAGCCCCCGACTTGTCACGGCTCATCGAAAGGCTGAACTGAGATGGCCGCGTCTGAAGTCAATTCGGCCAATACCGTGTCCTCCAAGCTGGTCCTCGAACATGTCTCGAAATCGTTTCGGACCAGAACGCTGACGGTCCACGCCCTTGATGATGTCACGCTCCGCATTGCAGAAGGAGAGTTCGTCTGTCTCGTCGGCCCCAGCGGCTGCGGTAAATCGACGTTGCTCAATATCATTGCCGGATTGGAGCGACCCGATCGCGGCCTGGTCCAGGCCGATGGAAAAACCATCGTTGGACCCGGGCCACACCGCCTCGTCATGTTTCAGGAAGCGTCGCTGTTTCCGTGGCTGACGGTCCTCGGAAACGTCCTCTTCGGCCTCAAACTCATCAACAGCGTGAGTGCGGCGGAACGCCGTGAGAAGGCCGAGTATTTCCTTGAACTCGTCGGCCTCAAGAAGTTCATGCATTCCAATGTTCATGAATTGTCTGGCGGCATGAAACAACGCGTGGCCTTGGCTCGGGCCCTGGCGCCGAACCCCAGCGTCCTCCTGATGGATGAACCCTTCGGCGCGCTCGACGCCCTGACACGCGAACAACTGTACGGGGACATTCAACGAATCTGGAGCTAGCACCGTAAGACCATCGTCTTCGTCACTCACAACGTGCGTGAAGCCGTCTGCTTGGGTGACCGCGTCATTTTGTTCTCGCCGAACCCTGGTCGGATTCGCGAGGGATTCGCCATTCCTCTGCCTCGGCCACGCGACATCAACAGTGTTGACCTAGCTCGCTACTCGACCGAAATCACCCGTGTCCTGAAAGGCTACGTCCAGACCGAGGTGGTAGGATGATCGCACGGTGGCTGGCCGCAGCACTGTTCTTTGTACTCCTCGTTGCCGCGTGGTATCTCGCCGTCAAAGCACACATCTGGTCTCCCCTCTTACTGCCCTCGCCCCTCAGCGTCTTCGAGTATCTCCGATCCGCCGCTGAAGACGGCACTCTCTGGGAAGCCACGCGGATCACGGTCCGAAGGCTGCTCATCGGATACGGGTTGGGAGTTCTCGTGGGCCTTCCATTAGGCCTTCTCACCGCATCATCCCGCTGGTGCCAGGACACGATCGGCGTCCTCGCATTAGGACTGCAAACTCTCCCCAGCGTCTGTTGGGTGCCGCTGGCCCTGCTCTGGTTCGGTCAAACAGAAGCCGCCCTGCTGTTCGTCGTCGTGATGGGAACCCTCTGGTCGCTGATCAATGCGACCGACAACGGCGTGCGGACCATTCCACCCATTTATACGCGCGCAGCCCGCAGCATGGGTTCGACCGGATTGCACACGTGGACACATGTCGTCTTGCCGGCGGCGCTTCCATTTCTTTTGAACGGCATGAAACAGGGTTGGGCCTTTGCCTGGCGATCTCTGATGGCAGCGGAAATCTACGTGACGGTCCTCACGGGATTTGGCCTCGGGCATTTGCTACACTATGGCCGCGAGCTGAATGCGATGGATCAAGTCATCGGCGTGATGTTCATCATCGTCGTGATTGGTCTGGCCGTAGACAAAACGCTGTTTGCTCCGATAGAACAGTTTCTCCATCGCCGCTGGGGAACAGCGCGCCAGTAGATTTTCCAACAAAGGGGGATTGCCATGGCAACTCAACACAGTACGGTTTCACCGTTAGTTGCTTCAATCGTGGTGGCCATGGCACTGATGTTCGTGCCCGCGGCTATGGCTGGGCAGTTCGGCACGCCAAAAGAAAACGAAAGAACCAGGATTTTTCAGCCCACTGAACATCCGTACTACAGTGGACAATTCCACCTTTCCGGGCAGAGAACCACTCTGATCGGAAGCGTGAACGATCACGCACCGTGGGACCACCTCGACTATGCCGGCAAACACCTCATACCGGTGCAAGGGACGATCGACATCGAGGTGAACGAACTCACGAACAGTGGCCAGGTCATCGCCGAATTTGCCGAGGGCGCCGATCGCTATCGAATCGTCTTTGACCGGTTTGCCGCGAAAGCTCCGTTCCAGGATGGAGGCATTGCGACAAGGCTCTATGAACATGGTGACTCCGGAAACGGCGATCCGCTGTATCCGAAAACGTGGCTCTATCTCGGTGGCTGGGGCAAGGCCACGATGCACAAGAACGATCAGGTGCTCTACACCGACTACGATGCCCACTTCATGGTGATGGAACGGTCCCGCGATCCCAAGACCCATGAGGTCCGCTATCCCGTGAAGCGCACGCTGCCTGGTGGGGAAACCGATCCGGCGGGCATGGAAATCGATCTCTGGGTCCGGTCGAAAGAACAAAACGCGAACAATTTTCCTCCCTTTGAAACCTTCGTCCATCTCTGTTGGGAAGAAGTCACCTGGCGATAAGGAGAAGAAACCTCATCCGATGGAAAAGAAAACTTTCGAAAGCCTGAAGACATTCTCAGAGCACAGTTTCGTTCGGAAACGGATCTGGCAAACGGATAAGCTCCATTGCAACATTTACTGTTTTGAGCCAGGACAGCAGAATAGCCTGCACCGCCATCCGGTCTCTGATGAAGTCGTGTTTTGTTTGGAGGGTGAAGGGATTGTTGTCGTTGGCATAGAGCAACAGTCCATCAAAGCTGGAGAAACCCTGTTGGTCCCGATGAACACCCCCCATGGGTACATCAATACGAGCCTAGACCGCCCCATGATCATCAGCGTGATTCAATGTCCACTCCCGGTTGACCATGTGCCAGTCGAACCCGGTAACTTATCCACGTTGATCAGGCCCTAAAGCACGTGATCTCCCCTGTGAATTTACCAAAATGTTGAAGACGATTCACCTGCGCATTCTACTGCTTCTCGCCGTGGCGATGGCTGTCCCGGTGGTTGGGTTCTCGCTTGATAGCGCTACCCGTGTGTGGACCTTTGACGATGATCCGCCGGAAAGTCTTCCCCCTGAGTTCCAGGTGGGAACCCTATTTGATGGGCGGCCTGCTGGGGAATGGAAGATCCTTCAGACCGAGATGGCCAATCACGGAAAGCATGTGCTTGGTCAGCTCTTGGGAAAAGGCGCCGAACACGCTTATAAGGTCGTGTTGGTCCAAGGCACGACGGCCACCGATCTGGACTTGCGCGTCTCCTTCCTGCCCATCTCAGGCAAAGCGGATATGGGAGGCGGCCTGATCTGGCGGGCAACGGATGATCGAAACTACTATCTGGCAAGGGCCAACCCGTTGGAACAAAACATTCGAGTGTATCGGATCGAGAAAGGCGTTCGACACCTGTTACAAAACTTCGACCAGACGATTGACGTGAGACAGTGGCACACACTGCGGGTCACCCATCAAGGCTGTCGCGTGAACATCTTCTATGACGACAAGCAGGTCTTCGATCTCTGTGACAAGACGTTCCACGACGGGATGATTGGACTATGGACCAAGTCGGATGCCGTCACCTACTTCGACGATCTCCAGTTGCAGCATTTGAAATGAACGCACACGAGACAATGGGCGAGGGTTGATCTGGTTCATTTGGTTTGTCTAGTTCAACTAAACAAACTAGACAGACCAGATAAACAAGAGAGACCAGTCGCGCATCACTCGCGCCGCGCGGCTAGCTACTTCTTCTGCTTGGCGCGCGCCAGTGCCAGCGCCATGGCCATCATGCCGCCTGGCTGTGTCTGGCGCTCCGGAGCATGCTGGGGTGCTGGAGGACGCCGGTCATGCGGCTCGCGTGCCACTCTCGCAGAGATCTCGACGGGCGCGCGGCTTGAGGCCGAAGCACTGATGGGCGCATCGTCGAGGCGCATGGTCAGAGAGATGCGCTGGCGCTTCACATCGACGTCGAGCACCTTCACCTTCACGATCTGGCCAGGCTTGACGACCTCATGGGGGTCCTTGATGAATTTATTTGCCAGCGAGGACACATGCACGAGACCGTCCTGATGCACACCGACGTCAACGAAGGCTCCAAACGCGGCGACGTTTGTGACGACGCCTTCGAGGATCATGCCTCCTTTTAGATCGGTCAGCGATTCGATGCCCTCTTGGAATGTGGCCGTCTTAAATTCCGGGCGCGGATCCCTGCCCGGCTTTTCCAGCTCAGTCAGGATGTCACGCACCGTCGGCACGCCGAACTTCTCATCGGTAAAATCGGCGGGAGATAATCCCTTTAAAGCCGCCGGCTGACCCATCACGTCCACGATACCTTTGCTGATGCGTGCGAGAATGCGCTCGACCACCGAATAGGCTTCCGGGTGGACCGAGGAACGATCGAGCGGATTGTCGCCGTCGTTGATACGCAGAAATCCCGCGGCTTGTTCGAATGTCTTGTCGCCCAGCCGTGGCACCTTGCGTATCGTGGTGCGATTCGGGAAGGGGCCGTTCGCATCACGGTACTCGACGATGTTCTTCGCCAGAACCTTGTTCAGACCGGACACCCGTTCGAGTAGCGGAGCCGATGCCGTATTGACGTCCACGCCCACGGCGTTGACGCAGTCTTCGACGGTTGCATCGAGCGAACGCGCCAGGGTCCGTTGGTTCACATCGTGCTGATATTGGCCGACGCCGATCGCCTTGGGATCGATCTTCACCAGCTCAGCCAGCGGGTCTTGCAGACGCCGGGCGATGGAGACGGCACCGCGCAGGCTGACATCCAGATCGGGAAACTCGGCAGCGGCGAAGGCCGACGCTGAATAGACCGACGCGCCGGCTTCGCTCACCACGATCTTGGCCACGTTGTGATCCGGCTTGTGAGCCACGACCACTTTAATCACCTCAATGGCAAGCTTGTCGGTCTCCCGGCTGCCGGTACCATTACCGATCGAGATCAGTTCGACGCCATGCTGGACGACCAACCGTGCCAGCGTCGCCAGTGATCCCTGCCAGTCATTGCGCGGCTGGAGCGGGTAAATGGTCGTGGTCTCCAGTAGCTTGCCGGTCGCATCGACAACCGCCACCTTGCAGCCCGTGCGGATGCCGGGGTCGAGGCCAAGCACGGCCTTTGGGCCTGCAGGCGCCGCCAGCAACAGCTCGTGCAGATTGCGACCGAAAATCTTGATCGCCTCGGCCTCCGCGGCTTCGCGCAACTGCACCAGCAGTTCCACTGTAAGATGCAGGTGCACCTTGCCGCGCCAGGTCCAATCGCAGACGCTCATGAGCCACTTGTCCGCGCGGCGGCCACGGTCTTCGATGCCAACATGCGCCGCGATCTTCGCGATGCCGGGATGCGGCACGGCGGCTTCGAGTGCTTCACCCAGGCCCAATTCAATCTTCAACACACCCAGCATGCGGCCACGGAACAGCGCCAGCGCGCGATGCGAAGGAGTGGTGCGGATGGTTTCAGAATAGGCATAGTAATCTCGGAACTTTTCTTCCTCGGCCGTTTCCTTGCCTTTCATCACGGTGGACGTGACGACGCCCAGATCCCACAGGCGGGTACGCAATTTGGCAAGCAGCTCGGCGGTCTCGGCAAAACGCTCGACCAGAATGTCTCGCGCACCCTCGAGCGCGGCTTTTTCGTCCGGCACATTGATGGCCTCAACACCCTCGGCAGCAGGCTTCACGTTCAAATACTTCGCCGCTTCCTGCTCCGGATCAAGCGTCGGGTCGGCGAACAGGGCATCGGCCAGCGGCTCCAGCCCTGCCTCGCGCGCAATTTGCGCTCGCGTGCGCCGCTTGGGCTTGTAGGGCAAATAGAGGTCTTCCAATGTTTGCTTGGTCGCGGCCGCCTCGATGGTGCCGCGCAGTACGCCGGTGAGTTTCCCCTGCTCCTCGATCGAAGACAGAATCGCCGCGCGGCGCAGCTCCAATTCCCGTAGATACAGGAGGCGCTCTTCCAACGTGCGCAAGTGTGTATCGTCCAGGTTGCCGGTGACCTCCTTGCGATAGCGTGCGATAAACGGCACGGTCGAACCTTCGTCAAGCAGGGCCACTGCAGCCGCGACTTGATGGGGTCCCACGCCGAGTTCCCTGGCAATGAGTGGAACAATCTTCAGCTGTGCCGCGTCAGAAACTGTCTGGGTCATTGGAGAAACCATCTGTGTCCGTTACCGATCCTTCCTAAAGCGGCGCATGGCCGAATGCCGGCCACTCGTGGTCACGCGCGCGTTCTTGTTAAGGTGCGTCACACGTCTTGGTCGTTGGATTAATAACGATTCTGTTGCGATTGAGGCGATAAAGTGCGCGCGTGACCCACGCGGCATCGACCGGCCACCTAATCTACCAGGCACATCCTTCCGCTTTCAGATCCTGAACACACGTCAGATGGGTGCCAATCACTACACCGCCTGACATCACGGGACGGAGCCTCTTCGCCGGACAGTGACGTGCATCACTAGCAGACTGCGGAAAACCGCTGCCAGCCCTCCGGAAATCCAATGGTCCGCATGTCTGGGACAAGCCTGGTCTGTCTGGTTATCTGGTCTATCTGGTTGGTCTGGTCTATCCGGTCTATCTGGTTCATTTCGTTCAACCAAACACACGAGACAGACCGAATAGACCAGATAAACGAGACAGACCAGACAGACCAAGTGAACAAGACAGACTGGCGGACTTTTTCAGCATCCTGCTAGGAGCGAAATGGTTGAACATCACCTGGCATACGCAACATTTTATTCACTTCATCCAGATGCAGCTCTTCACCGACGATCATCTCTCTTGCAAACTCTTCCAAGAGGACGGACTTTCCTTCGGAGAGTTTCAGCAGTTCGTAATAGGCTGCGATGGCGCCTTTCTCGTGTTCTAAGCTTTCGCGCAAGATATCTCCCACATCATGCTTCTCTGTTTCCAATAACGTTCCGATTTTCAGCGAGGGGTGGCCGCCTAATAAGGTGACAAGTTCCCCGGCTTTATGCGCATGGGCAAGGCTCTCGTCCGCATTACCTTTCAGCCACGACACGATCGGAATACGGTTATACCCATAAACCATCAGCGAGTAATGCATATAGCGCACGACTCCTGCTAACTCATGCTCCATAATGCGGTTGAGAATACCTACCGCCCGCTCCGTTTCTTTATCGTTCATCTCATGTCTCCTTTTGTATAAGACGCGCCGCCGACTCTCGACGTTGCGCTAGGAGCATGTCCGACACTGCCGTTCGTGACGAGGCGAAGGAGGCGCAGCCAGATGCAAGGCCGCAGGCCCGAAAAAACCGGAGGTGTATTCGCTGGAATACGGTGAGGATTTTTTCTGGCCGAGAACGACGCAGATGGCTTCGGATCGCTCGCCGCAGTAGAACGGTCAATGTCGGACAGGCTCCTAACATCATGGCATGGCGAACGGACATGTCCGCCGGGAGGCAAGTCTACTGCAAAACTCTGCGCGTATCCACCAGCCTCGCTCGAAATACAACACGTTACCGACCCGAGCCCGTCAGCCGTCCAACCCCCACGGAAAAGGAGGGCACGCGGTATAGAATAAGAGCGTATAGCTGAGAGGCCGCCCTGAGCTTGAGGCATGCCCATTGGACCTTGTCCCACGCGCCCAGGGAGGCACATTGCGCCCACTCTCAGAGGTGAGTTACAGTGAAACCCCGCTGAGTTGGAGAACCGTGTGATGGGACGAGTTGCTGAATCCATAGAAGGACGATCATTGCTGAGACAGCCCGGCGCGATCATGTTCGTTTCATGTTATGAGCTGGGTCACCAACCTCTTGGCATCGCTCAGCCGATGGGATTTCTCGAGCAAGCCGGGTTTGCGCCGGTCGGTCTCGACATCGCGGTTGAGAACATGGATGAATCGGCCCTCCGGCTTGCGCGATTTGTCGGCATCTCGGTCCCCATGCACACGGCGCTCCGGCTTGGGGTGCGGGTCGCCGAGCTGATCCGGGCGATGAATCAGGACTGCCACATCTGTTTCTATGGACTGTACGCCTCTATCAATGCCGAATATTTGCTCCAGGGGCTGGCCGATTCTGTGGTGGGCGGAGAGTATGAGATCCCGCTGGTTTCACTCATCGAGGCGCTCGATCGAGGGCAGGCAATCAGCCTTCTCGAAGGAGTTAGTTCTCGAAACCGGGTGGTCGGCCCTTGGTTGCAGCGTGGCTATGCCTCAACAGCCTCGACGATCCCGCACCCAATCCCGAGTCGCAGCGGACTCCCGATGTTGGACCACTATGCTCGGCTCCAGCAGAATGGCACGGAGCGGTTGGTCGGGTACGCCGAGGCCAGTCGTGGATGCCTCCATCGCTGTCTCCATTGCCCGATCGTGCCGGTCTATGACGGGCGCTTCTTCCTCGTCCCGGAAGCTGTCGTCCTGGAGGACATCAGGCGCCAGGTGCATGCAGGCGCGACGCACATTACGTTTGGGGACCCGGATTTTTTGAACGGGCCGGGGCACTCCATGAGCATCGTTCGCGCAATGCACGAAGAGTTCCCACGCCTGACTTTTGATTTCACCGCAAAGATCGAGCACCTCTTGAAGCGCCGCACGCTGATGCCAGATTTGAGTGCTCAGGGGTGCCTGTTCATAGTCTCTGCCGTGGAATCGTTCAGCGACCATGTTCTAGATCTGCTTCAGAAAGGGCATACAGGCGTTGATATCATGACGGCGCTCGGCATTCTGCGCGAGGCCGGCATTTCGCTTCGCCCATCGCTCGTCGCCTTCACGCCCTGGACCAGCCTGAACGATTACCTCCTTATGTTAGATATGGTGGAAGCGCACGATCTCATCGACGCGACCGATCCAGTACAACTGAGTATTCGTCTCCTTATTCCACCAGGGTCGGCTCTTCTCGCTAAGTCTGACATTCAGCGGTTCCTCGGTCCTCTGGATCAGGCCGGCTTTCAATATCCGTGGACACACCCAGACGAGCGGATGGATCGGCTGCATCAGGCAGTGCGTGCGATCGTGGAAGCCAGTGCCAAGGATGAGGAAGATCCAATGATGACCTGTGGTCGCATTCGAGCGATTGCCGATGAGATAGCAGGCCGTCACGCTGAGTCCTCGACTCGCACAAGGGTACGCAAGCCTGATCGTCCGAAGCAGCCTCGTTTGACAGAATCTTGGTTCTGCTGCGCTGAGCCGACGACTCAACAATTCAAACCCCTGCTAAAAAATGGGCAGGTAGAAATCTAGAATTGATTGAATAACATATAGTTGAGAGGGGGAACAAGAAGTGGAATCTGAACTCATGACACAAGGCACTCGGATCCAGGAACTGTTGGTGTTGAATCTACCGGCAGTGGCGATCGCGTTTCGAGACACGGCCCCTGCGGGCATTCCGCGGGTCACCGCCCCTGCACCGGCAGGATGCGGCTATTGGAAGTTGGCAGCTGAAGGTCAGGTCTTCTATACGGAAGCATCGGATCACTATACCTGCCCGGTCGGGGCCCATACCCACGGTGTGGATCTGCCACCACAGGTCGCGACTGAGTTGAACGGTCTGGTGCAGACCATGGTTGGGATGCAGTATCTCACGATGGCAGAAATTCCAATGATCCCGCGTCGCCAAGAGACCTTTCACGTATCCGTGTATGCGCCACTCACGTCGGCCACCTTCACCCCGGACGTGGTGCTGGTCCGCGGGACCGTCAAGCAGCTGATGCTGCTGGCGGAGGCGGCACAGGCAGCGGGTATTGCCGGCGGTGGCGCGACGATGGGACGGCCGACCTGCGCCGTGCTGCCGGAATCACTGCAATCGGGACACACGGCCACGAGTTTGGGCTGTATCGGAAACCGCGTCTATACCGGGCTCGGGGATGATGAAGGCTATTTCGCCATTCCCGGTTCAAAGGTGGCCGACGTGGTCAGAAAGTTGACGGTCATCACCGAGGCCAATCGTCAGTTGGAAAAGTTTCATCGAGCCCGGGTTGGGACTCCTTCTTAACACTCCAGGAGCCGACATGCCGCGACTCCTCCTGCTCTTGCCGAGCACGACCTATCGAGCAGAGGCGTTCCTCAATGCAGCCGGCCTGCTGCATCTCTCCGTGACCATTGGGATGGAGCGGATTCCCGAAGGCCTTCCTGTCTCGTCGGACGATGTCTTGCTGCTCGATGTTCGACATCCACAAGCAGCCGCCCAGACCGTAGTTGCATTCGCCCGAGATCATCCGATCGATGCGGTGATCGGAGTAGACGATGTCACTGCTGTCACAGCCGCCGCCGTGGCGGAGGCTGTGGGATTGCCCCACAACTCTCTCGCCTCCGTCACAACCGCCGGAAATAAACGGCAGATGCGTGAGTTACTGTCCGGACAGGGCATTCCCGTACCTCGCCATAAAGTGTTCCCCCTCGACGGTGATCCAATGGAGTTCGCGAAACAGGTCGTCTATCCCTGCGTCGTGAAGCCACTGATCCTCTCCGCCAGCTGTGGGGTGATTCGTGCCAATGACGAGGAGGAGTTTAGTGGAGCGTTCCATCGGATTGGTGCGCTCCTCACCAATTTGGGTCTGGTGGAACGGGACGAGCAGGCCCGTTGGATCCTCGTCGAGGATTTTGTGCCGGGAATCGAAGTCGCATTGGAGGGCTTGCTCACACAGGGGGTGCTTCAGCCTTTGGCGATGTTCGATAAGCCTGATCCGCTCAACGGCCCATTCTTTGAAGAGACGATCTATATCACGCCTTCCCGTCTCGCCTTCGACCTGCAACAGAAAGTTGTCGCCTGTGCATCTCGAACGGCGGAGGCACTCGGACTATGGGAAGGGCCGGTGCACGGAGAGTTTCGCGTGAACGAGAAGGGGGTGTGGGTCATTGAATTGGCGGCACGGGCGATCGGTGGGCGCTGTTCCAGAACTCTGAGCTTCGCCTCCGGCATGTCGCTCGAAGAGCTGATCCTCCGCCACGCACTGCGGATGCCACTGCCTCCCCTCACCAGGCAAGAACAGGCTGCGGGAGTAATGATGCTTCCTATTCCATACGGCGGCAGGCTGCGTGAAGTGCGGGGGCAGGCTGAAGCGAAGGCGGTACCTGGGATTGTAGAACTGACAGTAACGGCAGAGACTGGAGATGAACTGGTCCCGCTTCCGGAGGGGACGCGCTACCTGGGATTTCTCCTGGCACGGGGAAAGACACCGGAGGAGGTGGAGCGGTCGCTTCGGGACGCGCACCACCAATTGACGGTTGTCATCAGTGCCTCGCCGCCAACCGCAGCCGACGCGTTGTCATCGTCAGCCCAATCCCGAGCCATGAGGTTCTGAATGTCAGGTTGCCAGATTCCTGCAGCCTGACGTTGGCTAGTTCGGCTTCTTCCGAACCTCTGCGGTCATGTTCCGCGACCACTCGTCCAGACTCTTACCCTGTGCCGTCACGTCCGGGAGATCGGTCATATCGTGCACCCATGCGCCCTGCACGACCTCACCATCGTCCGTCACGCCCTTCTTGATAGCCTCAAGCTCTTTATCAAACCGTTCGGGGGCTTGTTCAAGGATGCGCCTGATCTTCCACTTCGTCGTCGGTTTGCCATCCGCATCCAAGTCACAACCGTAGTGGACGAGATCCACCTTTCCAGTGCTGAGCACCTTGGCTAACATGCGATAGGTCACGCCGGAATTAGACTGAACCAGCGCAGCCTTATAGAGACGCTCGCATTTGTCCGGATCCACCTCCAACGCCGTGAGATCCTCGATAACTTTGGCGGCAACTTCCGGGGCTGTATCGACCTCTCCCATAGTAGTCTTCCTCCGTGCAGTGGGTTGAGCCTCATGGCAATACCAGCCGTAACCCTACCAGACTGTTCCTGAACAGAGCAAGACGAGCACAGGCTGCACAGAGAAGAGCGAATGGCTGTGGCGTATAGCTGATGGGTCGGAAAGAGTACCGACTGTCGGAAAGAGGCGTCGGTCCTAGCAGGATGCTGAAAATGTCCGCCAGCCTGTCTTGCTCATGTGGTCTGTTCGGGCTGTCTGGTTTATTTGGTTGAACCAGACTAACCGGATAAACCAGATCAACTCAACAAGCCACGCTCGGCGAGGACGGTATTTTTGACCATCCTGCGCGCTGTTCAGATGCCATCAGTGCTCGCTTGCCGCGACATAGTTCCAGAGTTGCTCAAGAATGCTAGATCTCCCCCTGAGACTCCGATACACTTCTACTCCTTGAAAAGGAGAGACCGATGCGAGAGGAACGGATGACCAACTATTATATGCTGCTCGAACTCTTACCCATCGCAACGGACGCTGACATCAAAAAAGCCTGGCATGAACAAATCCAGGTCTGGCATCCGGATCGCTTCAATCATTCACCGACATTGCATCGCAAGGCGGAAGCCCGGACACAACTGATCAACCAGGCCTATCAAACCCTCAGTGACCCCATCGCACGCACACGCTACGACGCAATCGTGCAACCTTCGTCCTCTCTCCAGCCGTCTCCACGCCCATACCCACAACCGTACGCATCCACTCCATCACGCCAACAAACCCCACGATCACGGGAGGCACGCGGACCGCAATCGCTCATCATGCTCTCACGGACAGGCCAACCCAAACTCATGGTGCCTGCCATTCATCTCTACGTCGACCCTCGGGAGCACTTCCCCTACGACTTTCAAGGCTTCGTGCGCATCGCTGGAGCCATTCGAGAGTCCCTTCCAGCCGGAGGCTATGCCATTGCCGAAGCACCCGAACTCTTATGCATCAAGAGCATCGGCATGGAAGAACTCTATACGATCTTCTCGAATCCCTCCGACAATCGCCTGCCCTTTCTTCACGACCTCGAACAATTTCTCGCCTTCCCCTCTCGTTTTCTTGTCATTGAAGGGACGCTCCAACACCGCAAAGCCGGAGGTCGCCTCAGTCAATATCACAAGATTGGATTGATAGACTTCCTCGACGCCCTCACCGCGCGATATGGCATCCAGATCATCTATGCAGATACGCGTGACGAGGCGGAGGAACGGGTTGCCAACCTCGCCGCCCTGCACTATGCCTACTATTTTGCCGAGCAACAGGGATTCGGGCGCTGTCTCACAGAGAATGATTTGTAGGAGCTGATGGCTGGTGGCAGGGAAGAAGAGCTTATGGGGTATGGCTTTAGCTGATGGCCAGATAATGTCAGAGGAAAAGAGAGTTGACCGTTAATGGCTCATGAGATGAGCAAAGAGAATTTTATCTGTGCTGTGACACGCTATCAGCCATATACCATCGGCCATTTGCTCTTCACTCCTTTACACACTCATTCCAAATCCGAGCTGCCGCCACGCTTCGTAGATGATCACCGCCACTGTGTTGGAAAGATTGAGGCTCCGGTTTCCCGGAACCATGGGTACGCGGATACGCTGTTGTTCGGCAAGCGCCCCAAGAATCTCAGCCGGCAACCCACGGCTCTCCGGACCAAACACAAAGACATCGCCGGCGGCATAGTCGACCAGGTCGTAGCGTTGGGTGCCTTTGGTGGATACGGCGAACAGGCGGCGATCTTTCACGCGAGCAGCGCAATCAGCCCAACTTTCGTGAACCATAATCGTGGCAAATTCATGATAGTCCAGTCCTGCTCGCAGCAATTGCTTATCCTCCAGCGTAAAGCCCAGAGGTTTCACGAGATGCAGCCGTGCGCCCGTATTGGCGCACAGTCGTATGATGTTGCCGGTGTTCGGGGGAATTTCCGGTTGAAAGAGTATGACGTCGAACATGCCGTGCGTGACTGGTATGGGAGACTGCTATTCCTAAGCCATCCGCTGAGGGGCAAGTCTACTGCAAAGGCCCACTGGTATCCACCCGCTCCCTTGGGGAGCGTAATTCGTGAAACGTGAAGCATACCTCGCAAGCCAGGAAAACCACTGCGTGCAAACGACGCGGAGCGGACGCGGTGGTTCATTTCACCATCGCATGGATTCTTGGTATAGTAACTCTCAATCAATGTCCCCCTGTTCATGCATAAATAGTTGCCATTTCATATGCAAGACACTGTCGTCCGGCCAAGATATTGCTCCGTCGCCATGCTCCTTGCGGTGCCACTGGTATTGACGTTCACGATGGGTCCCTGCGCGTTCGCGGAGGAGCCACCGCTACGTTCAGAGGAGCAAGTCGCCGAACATGCAAAAGCTGTGTGGGAAAGTGGTGCGATCAACCCTGCGATCGAGATCCTGGACCAAGGGATTCAAGACCATCCTCACGCACTCACACTCCACAAATTACGCGGCGATATTCTCGCCACATCCCGAGGCCCCCAAGAAGCGGTTGAGGCCTATGAGACGGTCCTCGCCAGGACACCAACCGCGTTGGATGTCCGATGGGCCAAGTGGAGTGTGTTGACTCGGTCGGGACAGGGAGAGGAATCCATCGCAGAGTTAGGACGCATCGCACGAATCGACGTTCAGAATCCCTTGGTCCATCTGCGGCTGGCGCAGGAACTCCGAAAATTCGATCGCCTTGAGGAATCGCTCGAATCGTATAAGAAGGCCGTGGGACTCGTGCCGAATTTGCTCGGCTGGCGATTAACATTGGCCCGGGCGCGGTTTGACGTCCTGGACTATCAAGGCGCGGATGCTGACGTGCAATACGTATTACACAAGGTGCCACCTGGTTCTCCGCTGGAGCTCCCGGCCAAGAGTCTGCTCTCACAAATCAATGGAACCTCCATCGATCGGGGCCGGCGCTTTGACCCCGTTCTGACCAAAGACATGACCGGCGCACAGCGCAAGGAATGGGCCTCCATTCGCGCAGACGCATGGAGACTCTTCTCGATGGGTCGATATCAGGAGGCCGAGCCGATCTATCGAAGACTGCTGGCCCTCAATCCCAATGATCCCCTAGCCAATCATCAATTAGGGCTGACCCTCATGCAGCTTGGCCGGTGCAAGGACGCGCTGACCGTGTTTGGGAATATGTCCAACCTTGATCCCAGCGACGAAGATTATGCGGATACGGTCTTTCGGATGGGCCAATGTCTCGTGGAGTTCGAACAGTGGGAAGACGCGTTCGTCCATTTTCAAACCCTCTATGACGCGGCCGTCGAATTCGAAGAACACAACAAGAATGTTACACTCCCACCGGACACCCGTCTGTTAGATAAAAAGAAAATCGCACGATGGCTAGAGAAGGTGCGGCCTCATGTTCCAGAATTGGCAAAGCTGAAAGCTGATGAGGCTGCGAACCGCGTCCCCTTCAGCGATCCTCCTCCTCCCACAGTCTCTCCGGAGGAAGAGCTGTATGCAAGAGCTACCGAACTGTTCAAACCGCAGAAACCATTGGACACGCGCGCGTCGCTCATGGGCAGAGACGCCGATTTCAGTTGGTTTCGATTTGTCATCCCGGCGAGCAAGGTCGTGCGGGATGATTTTCCCACCGGCGCCCACGAATTTATTCCCCTGAACCCGGGGGATAGCTTTCCCACCACACAACAAGAGATCTACCTGGTCTTTGGACTGGTGTCGGCCTCGTTTGATGCAGTGCCCCTCACAGGACGCTGTTTTCCGGAAACATCTGAGATGACCGGAGAGCAACACGCCGTCGCACAGGACCGAGTCATGACGACCATGAATGACCAGTCCGGCTATTTCATGTTAATCCCTCCAAAAACTGGATGGACAACGGGCCTCTACCACTGTGGGTTGTTCGCGGGAGAGCAAACGTCCGCAGATACCCTTGTCGACGAAGTCAGGTTCCGTATCATTGCGCCAACCCGGTCCTCGTAAGACACGCGACATAAATGAGCACGTATCTCGTGAAGCGTTCGGGCTTTCAGCGAGACACGAATGACGCTTCACGATCGACAAGGACCCGACGCGGTGGCGGCTGATGGAGCTGAGACATCAGTAAAGGAGAATGTCTCCTTTTATCCCCACCATGCGCGGCCTGGCCTTCCTTTTCACACATGCCATATATAGCAATTCTCTTTCGAGGGGCCCAGTCATGTCCTACACTGGCCGTGCAAGAAGGACTTCGTGTCATCACAGGAAGACAGATGATGAGCCAAAGAACGCAAGCTGATTCTGTACAGGTGTTCGTGGCTTGCGCCTTGAGCCTCTGGTCCTTCGTGCAGGCAGAGCCCACTGGCATCTCACAGGCTGCTATTGGAAAGGACGAACCTCCGACATTTGTGACGTGGCCCGAGAAGGGCTTGGGACTTTCGATCGACTTAACCGGTTTCAAGAAAGACATCGACCAGGTAAAACCGGACGGTCGCCGCTATCTCACGGCCTCACATCCCAAGACGGGACTCAACGTGGCGATCACCCTTGAGAAAGTCCCAACCCAGGCTTCAGCACAAGGATGCAGGGAACAGCTCCAACTAATACAGAAAGGCCCGTTAGTCACCCATGGGCAAGACATCAAACTCAACGCTGCCGGCAACATACCGACTCTTGAATATATCTTGCGCAAGTTCCGGGGAGTCCGGCTCGATCAAAAGAATATGTATGCCTGCATCGCACAAGACAACGTCTACGCCGACGTCCATTTTTCGAAAATGCAATACACTACAGACGATGCGCCGCTCTTTCAATCGATTCTCAAAACCATTCGCTTGCAGCCCAGCCCCTCAGAGCCCATACAGACCCAGACGCCAGAACCGCCCAACAGCAGGCAATTACTCAATGCAGGAAACGCGCTCTACCTGCAAAACAAGTACGCCCAGGCTATTCCACCCTATCAAAAAGCGTTCGATCTTGAAAAAGCGGAACCGCAACTCGACAGGACTCTTTGGCGCGTCCTGATCGACAATTTAGGGATGGCCTATAAGATGACCGGTCAACTCACTAAATCAAGGGCCACATTTGAACAGGGAATACAGGCCGATCCCACTTACCCGATATTCCATTACAATTTGGCTTGCACGTTTGCAGAAATGAACGACCTCGATCATGCGATGCAGTCCCTCAAGACAGCATTTCGCCATCGCAAGAATCACAATACAAACGACAAGGGAATCCCCGATCCACGCCAGGACTCGTCCTTTCAACGCTTCATGAAAATCGAAACCTTCCGTAACTTGGCCAACGACCTGACCGCCACAAAAAGCTAGCCCACACTATTCATGACGGTTCATCGCGGAATCGCCCGAAAGCGTGTTCCTCATGAAGCGTATCTCGTTGGGGATAAGAGCGTATGGCTAATGGCTGCCGGCAGGAGAGAAGCGCATACGGCCGATAGCTGATGGCTTATGGCCTGTTGGAAAAAACAGGACTTTATGTGTTCGTGCTACCAGCCATAAGCTATTCGCGATCAGCTTTTGCCTCCTTCTACCTGCTATCGGCCATTAGCCATACGCCATATGCTCTTCGTTTTCGGGACACGGTGGACGGCTGGCAAGGCTTTCCTCTCGTGAAATGTGAAATGTGAGACGTGAATCGTTTGGGCATTCAGTGAGAGACAAGATATGATTGAATGCGCTGGTGACTGAAAGCTGACGCTGAGTGCTTCTACCACGAGATACGAACGACACTTCACGAACGACGAGGACCGGACGCGGTGGGCAGCTGAGGCGTCATTCAGACAACAATAAGTCAATACTCATGTCTGATCCCACTCCACGCTTCCGGACGGCCATGCGATCGATCGAGGACAGTGGAACGGCTTCACGATTGTGGGAGTCGAACCCGCAACCCAATGGAAGTTCGGCGACGCCTGGGTTGCTACGGCAGGCGTACTCTTCACCGTCGCAGGGCACAACGCGATCGACGCCATCTATCCAAACATCTCCCTCTACTGGTACTGGAACCAGAGCGGCAACGTGATCTGCGCTAAGCCATCTGTCGCTACCGAACCCCTGGCGGTCCCTACGGTGCTGTGGTACCGTTGGCCATGCATCGCACGTCCGTCGGCTGGATTGCCCGCCTCTCCATCGGCAAGAAGCTCGCGCTTTCATTCAGCCTTATCCTCATCCTGCTCATCGGGAGTCTCAGCGCGTCGTTCTTCTATCTCTCCCGTGTGAATAGGTATGTCGAACGCCATCAGCGGATCACCATTCCCAGCGTCGTCACGGCGTCGGAGATGCTCCGCAACCTTTCCGACATGCAGACCCACATGCACCACCTCCTCGAACATCAAAACACTGCAGAGCAGACCATCAGCCTGAAGGCCATCGTGGACATCGAGCACCGAACACTCACGGCACTGGATACCTATCAAGCCTCCCACGCTATCCGTACGCATCCCGTTTTGTATGGCATGTTGCAACAGCACGGACGGGGCGACCTGGCCGATCAGGAAAGCCAAACGATCGTCGCCATCGCCGATGGCATGAGTGCCTTACGCGCTCAGCGGGAAGGCCTCGCGGCTGCGACTCGCCAGCGCGCGAAGACTCTGATAGACACAGAACCGGTGTACGAACAGACCGCGACCAAGACCGCAGATGCGATCGCCTCGCTCATCGAACTTCACCGCAAGATTGATGTGGAGATGAAGATTGAGGGAGATCGCCTTGTCGAGCAGGCACGGCTCATTGTCATTGCCGTCGTCGGCCTGCTCGGACTTCTAGTCGTGTCGATCTACCTCATGATGAAGCGGCTCGTGGCCGCACCGCTTCAGCGGCTTGCAGTCACGGCAGATCGCGTCGCCCACCATGACCTCACCGCCCAGTTTGAACCGTGGCCCACACGAGATGAGGTCGGTATCCTGGCAAATTCCCTGACGACCATGCTTGCAAATCTCCGCGAGCGAGGCACCGCCCTCATGCGCAAGACCAAAGAACTCGAAGCCTTCACCTATTCGATTGCCCACGATTTGAAAGGGCCCTTGCGGGAAATTGAAGGCTTCTCCTCGCTGCTTGAGAAGCAATTCGTGGACCAGGGCGGCCCTCACGTCACACACTATATCGACGTCATCAGGAAGTCCGCATTACGCCTCACGCATATGATCGACGCCCTCCTCAGGTATTCACGACTGGAACAGCAGGACCTCCCACGCACACGTTTCAACGTGTTAGAGATGATCAGCGGCCTGCTCGTCGACCGGCAGAGCCAGCTCCCCGACATCGCACCTCAGATCACGGTCAATCTCCCCTTCGCCGATCTGTATGGCGAACCGGTCAGCATCCGTCAGGCCTTGGTCAATCTGCTCGATAATGCCCTCAAGTTCTCCCGCCATTCTCCAGCTCCGACTATCAGCATCGGGGGGCAGCAGGCACCGACCGAACGTATACTCTGGATACAGGACAACGGCATCGGCTTCGACACCGACCAGAAGGAGAAACTCTTCGGTCTTTTCGAGCGGTTGCACAATGCCCGGGAGTACGAAGGCACCGGCGTAGGCCTGGCTATCGTGAAAATGGTCGCGGACAAACACGGGGGCCGCGTCTGGGCAGAATCGTCGCCCGGCAAAGGCAGCACGTTTTTTCTGGCGTTCCCGGATGGCCAAGAGACTGTCAGCCTTCAGCTCTCAGCTTCGGCCCTGAGACAAGACTGAACACTGTTAGCTGAAAGCTGATTACTGAGAGCTAAACCTATGCGCACACTCATCATCGATGACGAAGAATACGTTCGCTTGGTGCTGGAGCAGGCGCTCCTCGAGGAGGGCTGTGATGTGACCGCCGTCACGCATGGGGCGGCAGGCATCGAGGCGTTGCAGACCACCACCTTCGAATGCGTCATCACCGATCTCCGTATGCCGGGCCTCGACGGTCGAGCCGTCTTGAAGTGGGTCCGCGAGCATCAACCCGACGTGGATGTCCTCATGCTGACCGGCCATGGCGACGTCAAAGACGCGGTCGAGGCGATCAAGCAGGGGGCCTGGGATTTTTTGGTCAAGGATACGCCCTTCGACGCCGCAGCGGTCAAAGCCGCATTGGCCAGACTGAAGACCATGCGCGCCCTCCGCAAGGAGAACCTCGCGGCCCGGCATGGAGGCTTCACGCGCGATGTCATCATCGAAGGAGCAAGCCAGGCCTGGCAGAAGCTCAAGACCCAGATCGCGCAGGTCGCCCCATCCAACGCACCAGTCCTCATTCAGGGAGAAACCGGCTCGGGCAAAGAAATCGCAGCGCGGCTGCTCCATGACCTCAGCCGGCGAGCCAGCGGACCGTTTCTCGCCGTGAACTGCGGAGCCGTGAGCCGCGAACTGTTGGAGAGCGAACTCTTCGGCCACGAAAAAGGCTCGTTTACCGGCGCGACCGCCGCGAAACCTGGACTCATCGCCGCAGCCGAAGGGGGCACGCTGTTTCTGGATGAACTGGGCGAAATGCCGGGTCCGATGCAGGTGAGTCTGCTGCGCTTCCTGGATCGTGGCGAGTACCGCCCCGTCGGCAGCACGCGGACGCTCCAGGCCAACGTCCGTGTTGTCGGAGCTACGAACCAGGACATCCAAGAACTCGTGCACCAAGGCCGCTTCCGGGACGACCTGCTCTACCGCATCAACACCGTCACCCTGCGCGTACCTCCGCTCCGAGAGCGGAAGGAGGACCTTCCGAAACTTGCAGAACACATCCTCTCGACCCTTCGCATCCCCGGAACCACGAAACGAACCATCTCACCTGAAGCCGTGCAGGCGCTTACCGCCCACAGTTGGCCCGGCAACGTGCGTGAACTGCGCAATGTTCTTGAGGGAATTGTGCTGATGAGCCATGAAGCGGGCCCGATCAGTCGAGAAGAGGTCCTCGCGCTGTTACCGAAAACCCGAAGCTCGTTTCAGACGGGAGATCACACGCACCTGTCCCTGGAAGAGATCGAACGGCTCCACATCCAGCGCGTCCTCGACGCCAGCGGCGGCAACAAGACCCACGCAGCGAAAACGCTCGACATCGACTACAAAACGCTCCTCTCGAAGCTGAAGAAATACGGGCTCGCCACATGACCGAGGCCGGTCAGCGTTCCGGACCCCACGCAGCGCGAGCACGTGCCTCGTGAGACGTAAAAGGTAAAACGTGAAACGTCTCGGGCTTTCAGCGAGAGACGACCGACGCTTCACGCACGACCTAACGCCTAGCCCGCATTATTCACGAGGGTTCGTGACGAAACCGCCAAGACGCCAAGCGAAACGGACGCGCGGAGCCGTGAGGCGGGGTAACACCCCGCCTGGGAGTTCCGAAGGGGGTGTGCCCCCTTCGTGGGGATTCTACAAGGGGGCCGGCCCTCTTGTAAGAGTGGGCGAGGCAAGTTTCAGGGCGAGCCTATGAGGGAGGGAGGCATACTTGAAACAGTATGTTGACCGACCGAGCGGCGAGCCCGCCCGCCGTCAGGCTTGTCGCAGCGGCGTATCGGCGGTTGCAGTAGAAGCCTTCGTGAATAATTCGGGTGTTAGGCAAAGAATCGCCGGACCTCTTCTGGTGGCACGCAGCCGACGAGAAGATCACCCTCCGGCGAGACAATAAGGGGAACCCCGGCCTGGCCTGTTGCGTGCCAGGCCGCCTCCCATTCTTGAACCGCTCGGCGACTCTCGTCATTGATCGTACCCATACTCTCCGGCGAGCCTCCTCCCTGCTCGACCAGTTGCCTGAGCACCGCCGGATCAGAAATGTCCCTGCCTTCACACCAGAAGGCCCGATAGGTCTCACGCACAAACGCCATCCCATGTGATCGATCTCGCCGTAGGAGTGCCACCGCCTGTTCGATCGCCGGTCTCGTATTGGGCTTACCAGGAGGGAGCGCAATGGGCAGACCTGGCGCCAGCCGCTGCACGAACGTTACTTCATGGCGCAGCTCAGCGCCCAACGAACCCTGCCAAGGTTTCATTGGACGAGGTAATTGCGGCGCATGTTGCACGCCACGCCATTCGCAGCGATCGATGAACTGCAGATCATGGAGCCGTTCGTGCAGGGCATAGCAGAACGGACAATTGAAATCGCTATAGAGGGTGTAGGGAGACGTCATGCTCTAGTCCGGACTATTCATGCATACCTGTTACATCGTCCGACCCTCTCGCCCGGCGGGGCTTTTCTCGTTCGGCCTCCTCGACGGACTGCACGTACGCCTAGGTCGGCCTTACTTTCGAGAAGCCCGGCGTGCTTCGGTCTCGAACGCCTCGCGAAGGCATTCAAGAATAATCCGGGTCAGGGACCACTCAGATCATCGTCAAATAGTAGCGCATGAAGCGCCAAGAATACCACTAGCCCGCATTATTCATGACGGTTCGTCGCGAAATCGTTGAGCCGCGTCGCGAGACCGGCGCGCGGAGCCCCGAGGCCCCGATGCGTACTCGTGCAGCACGTTGAGGGTCCGAGGGACGAGCCCGCCGGCCGAAGGCCCGTCGTAGCAGCGGATCGGCGATTGGAGCAAAAGTGTTCATGAATCATGCGGGCTAAGCCTTGCGCTTTCGCGGCGCCCGCTTCTGGGCTCTCCGGACTCGCGGGGCTTCAGCGCTCGGCGGAGCTTCCTCACCCACCCGTAACAGACGCATGACCGTCGCCATTTCGATCGCGGACCTGGCCGCTTCTCCACCACGATTGAACTTGATCGATTCAGCCCGCTCGATCGCCTGCGCGATCGTATGCGTCGTCAGCACGCCGAAGATGATCGGCACGTCGGCATCCAGGGCCGCCTGCCCAATCCCGCGGCTGGCCTCCGCACTGATGTAATCGAAATGTGGCGTGTCGCCACGAATGACCGCGCCGAGACAAATCACCGCATTGAACTGCTTCGTCCGCGCCATCGTCCGTGCCACCAAGGGAATCTCGAACGCCCCTGGCACCCGTACCACCTCGATGTCGTCGGCCTTAACCCCGTGTTTAGTCAGCCCCTCAACGCAGGAACTCAGCAGCTTAGTCGTGACGAACTTGTTGAACTTCGCGACGACAATCCCAAACCGCAACCCCGTCGCATCCTGAGACCCTTTTCGCAGCTTCATGTACTAACAGTCACCTTCCACTCAGCCATTACGTTCTCATCAGGCTACTCAAAATGGTCACCCAACGAGGCCGCAGGCGAGAAACGACCGGAGGCGTTTCCGTTCTCACCCGCCCTCCCCGAGCTGCCAAGACAGCTCTCTCCCAGTGTCAGGTACGTTGAGGATCGTTTCGAACCGAGAACGAAGCTGGGGACTATTTTCAGCAGCCGTTATACCTTTTTAAGAATGTGCCCCATCTTATTCTTTTTCGTTCGCAAGTACTTCACATTCGCCGCACGCGGCTGAATCTCGATCGGTACGCGCTCGACCACTTTCAATCCGTACCCCTCGATGCCGACGATCTTGCGTGGATTGTTCGTGATGAGCTTGATCTGATGCAGCCCGAGATTGACGAGAATCTGCGCGCCCACGCCGTAATCGCGCAGGTCCGCCTTAAATCCCAACTGCAAATTCGCCTCGACTGTATCGCACCCCTGATCTTGCAACCCATAGGCCCTGATCTTGTTGAGCAAACCGATACCGCGCCCTTCTTGATTCAAGTAGAGGAGGACCCCGCGCCCTTCCTTTTGAATCACGTCCATCGCCTTATGAAGTTGGTCTCGACAGTCGCACCGCAACGACCCTAGGGCATCGGCAGTCAAACAGCCCGAGTGCACACGCACCAGGGTGGGATCGCCTCCCTCCACGCGCCCTTTTACCAACGCAATGTGCGTGATGCCGTCGATTTCGTTTTCGAATGCCACCGCCTCGAAATCACCAAACATCGTCGGCAGTTGCGCACTGGCCATCCGCCGCACAAACGTTTCGCGCTGCATGCGGTACTCGATGAGCGCCTTGATCGTGACCATCTTCAGCTTGTGCACTTTGACAAATTTCGTCAGCTCCGGCACGCGCGCCATGGTGCCGTCCTCGTTCATGATTTCGCAGATCACGCCGGCAGGAGTGAGCCCAGCCAACCGCGCCAGATCGACGGAGCCTTCGGTCTGCCCCGCGCGCTTCAGCACGCCGCCTTGCTGCGCCTTCAAGGGAAAAATATGGCCGGGGCGCGCCAGGTCGCTGGGCTTGGATCTCGGATCGATCGCCACATGAATTGTCGTGGCCCGATCCGCCGCAGAGATTCCCGTCGTAATATCTTTCCGCGCATCGATAGACACGGTGAAGGCCGTGCCGAAGGTGGCGGTGTTTTCAACCGCCTGCTGCGGAAGATGGAGTTCTTCGACGCGCTGGGGAGTCAGGGCGAGACAGATCAACCCACGGGCATGTTTGGCCATGAAGTTGATGGCCTGGGGCGTCACGTGTTGGGCGGCAATGACGAGATCGCCTTCATTCTCGCGATCTTCGTCATCGACGAGGATGATGAATTTCCCCTTTTTGATGTCCCGAATCGCGTCTTCAATGCTGTGAAAGGGAGAAGCCATTACTTTAATGTTGAATGTTCAATGGATCATCAATTTACCATTTAACATCGCTGCTGTCCAAGATAGCCGAGACCGGGTGGAAGCCCACTTGATTTGATGTGGCTTTCGGACAGGCAATGATGGATTTTCAAGATTGTGCCTCCTTGTGCTGTCCAAGATCAAGCGAAAGCCAAGGTGGCCTGGGGGTTGTCCTGCGGATCAGGCGGTGTGGCGAAGGGTTTGTCGAGCCAGGCCATCAGATCGCGATGGGTGAACAGATTCATGCGCAGCAGCGCCACGAGATTAGCCAGACTCCAGCCGAAACGGGAGGACACTTGCAGATAGCGCAGCAACAGCATCGAGATTATACATCGATTGCAAGCTCCAGGTCGTAAGTCCTGGAAGCCGCGTGGTTCTCATGGTACTCCCGGCCAACGCCTGTTTCCAGGAACACTCATGAAGCGGGTGTGTCAGCCGGATCTCCGACAGATGGACACCGATACATTCCGTCTATTGTTTTGACCTCTTTCAGCCTGCTATCCTTTCGCTGATTTGTAATAGTCGAGTGCCCTAGCAGGCTGCGGAATAACTCGTGTTGAATGCTTCGATACGCTCAGCACGAACGGAAAATCCCTGTATTGTTAATGGCCCTTCCGTTCGCCCTGTGGCCCTCGAAGGGGGAACGGAGGGTTTTTCCGCAGCCTGCTAGCTATGTTTTCATGTGAGCTGAGAACTGGCATGCGGACCCCGCGCAAGACTCATCAGCGCATTGTCCCTTCCAGTCAGTACCCGACTCTCCTCCTCTGTACGACCCTGGATGACTTGCTGATGGAGAACCCGCCACCGATTCTGCCGCATCCTCGCTACGACAGATCCTTCGGGTGTATCCATAGATAGGCCTCAACGCGACAATCGTAGGGAGCAGGACTGGACTTCCGAGAACCAGAGGATAAGAGAGTTGGCTCATCAGACACGCGTAACGTTTGCCAGACCGTGGTGGTCGGGAATCTTCCTTCCTCTGGCGTTTCTCCTGTCTTTTGCGATAGCAGCCGGGGTGGGACTCTATTCGTTGGCTTCTTTGAGAGCTGTGCTGGTCCAGGAGAGGGGCGCAGACCTCGCCAGAACGGCTGCCAGGGCCGCGGATACGCTTGATCGTGTCTTGTTTGAGCGGTTCGGTGATATCCAGATATTTGCGAATGACAGAATCCTTTTCGAGGGCAACGCGGACGAGAAGACACAGAGGTTACTGCAATACAAGAAGCTGTACTGGTACTACTCCTGGATAGGAGTTACCGATGCGACTGGTCGAATCGTCGCGGCGACCAACTTGTTTGCCGGGCCAGATACAGGTGGGACGAGAGAGGGTGGTCTGGGTCTCAATCGGCGAGACTGGTTTGAGATCGTGCGCCAGACAGGGCAGGTGCATCTGTCGGAGGCTCAGCTTTCACCAGAGTCAGAGGGGATCATGGCGGTGGGGCTCTCGGCTCCGATCTATGGGCCACAAGGGGACTTTCGCGGAGTGGTGACGAGCCGGGTCCCGATTGAGAAGCTACGAACCATTCTTGAGCAGGAAGGGAAACTCCAACATGGAGAAGAAGCCCAGAACTGGTTGGTGCTGGACCGTCAAGGAGCGGTCATCATCGAGAAGAACCAAGTGAAGGGAATGGACAGCAGCCTGTCAGAGATGGAACTGCTTGACGCAAGAAGAGCAGCCGAGGATCGTGACAAGTCCAGTTTTGTGGAGGAACTGAGCCAGCGCCGGCAGATTCCTGTGGTGACCGGCTATGCAAGGACACGAGGCTACAGAAACTTTTCAGGATTCAACTGGACCGTGTTGGTTCGCTTGGACCGTGAGCGTGCCTATGCTCCGATCAACCAGCTTATCTGGACTGTCGGTGGAGTTGGGCTCCTGCTCGTCACGCCGCTGGCCGGCTTCGGAATGTGGGCGTCGTGGAATCTGGTTCGCGAGCAGCGCGACCTGGTCCGCGCGCAGCAGTCCTTAGAGGAGTCCATAGCCGAACTGGCCCGCTCCAATGCCGATCTGCAGCAGTTTGCCTATGTCGCCTCACACGACTTACAGGAGCCGCTGCGGATGGTCGCCAGTTACACGCAGCTCTTGGCGAGGCGCTACAAGGGCAAACTGGATTCCGATGCCGACGAGTTCATCGAGTACGCCGTGGGTGGGGCCATCCGCATGCAAAGGCTGATCAATGACCTCTTGACGTACTCACGTGTGACCGCGCAGGATAAAGTGTTTGAACGGGTGGACTGCAATGGGTTTCTGGAGGAGGCACTGAGCAATTTACGGATCGCGGTCGAGGAGAACGGGGCGGTCGTGACCCACGACCCTCTTCCCACCGTGATGGCCGACGGGGGGCAATTGGTGCAGCTCTTTCAGAACCTGATCGGCAATGCCATCAAGTTTCGCGGCAAGGATCCCCCCCAAGTTTACGTGTCGGCTGAGCGACGAACCGGCGAATGGCTCTTCTCGGTTCGCGACAATGGCATCGGGGTGGACCCCCAGTATGCCGAGCGTATCTTTGTCATTTTTCAGCGCCTGCACAACAGAGAAGAATATCCCGGCACCGGCATCGGCCTGGCGCTGTGCAAGAAGATTGTTGAACGCCATGGCGGACGAATCTGGGTGGCATCACAGACAGGTCAGGGGGCAACCTTTCATTTCACACTGCCGATAGTCGGCCAGAGCCGACATGACTCGTGATACGTGACACGATCCGCAGGGCGCATGTGTCACGTATGACGTTCACACAAGGAGACATGACCGCATGCAGACGTCCAAGAATGTTAGGCCAGTGCAGATTCTCTTAGTGGAAGACAATCCCGGTGATGTCGGTCTGACGATTGAGGCCCTCAAAGAGGCCAAGGTGCTCAACAAGCTCACGGTCGTCAAAGATGGCATAGAAGCCTTGTCGTTGCTGCGTCGGCAAGGGCAGCACGCACACGCTGCGCGCCCGGATCTCATCCTGCTCGACCTCAACCTTCCCAAGAAAGATGGTCGAGAGGTATTGGCTGAGATCAAGGCCGACGACAATCTGAAACGCATCCCCGTGATCATTCTCACGACCTCTGAGAACGAACAAGACGTGGTGAAGAGCTACAACCTCTACGCTAATTGCTACATTACGAAGCCTTTGGATTTGGACCGGTTCATTAAGGTGGTGAAATCGATCGAGGACTTCTGGCTCGGGATCGTGGTGCTACCGAAGAATGGGTAGGCCATGCCGTGTGAGTCAGATGTATGCGAATCCTACTTGTTGAAGACAATCCCGGCGATATCCGGCTGCTACAGGAATATCTGAAAGAAGGCAGCGCCTGGCTGAAGCACGGTTCGATGCGGTGCTGCTGGATCTGTCGCTCCCCGATAGCCAAGGACTGGACACGTTGGTTCGATTGCATGAGGCCGCGAAGGACGTGCCGATCGTCGTCCTGACCGGCATCTAGGATGAAGCGCCGGGAGTGCGGTTAATTCAGGCCGGTGCGCAGGACTATCTGGTAAAAGCACTGCTGTCCAAAATAATCTGCTCTTTAGGGTCCTCCCTGCGTACATTCTGCGTGTGAGACGGCGTTGGCTCCGAATCTCAGATGAGGTTGCCTCGGCTGCTGATCCAAGATCACGTGGCAAAGAGCGTCGCTTGCATGGGCATCGGGGTGATCCCCGCCCTTCCGGGCGGGGCTTTTTGAACCAGGAAGGTTCTTGTTCCTCGCTACGCTACGGGCTGCCATTCCTCCCCGCTCTTCCGAGCGGGGCATCCTGGCAGATTTTCGTGATTTAACATTGCACATTTAACATCGTTTTTTTGGCCCCTCACTCTCAACGGAAAAACGGCCTGGTGCATCCATGGGATTACTGATGACTCGACGTGCGCGTCGTTCTGCCAGCAGCACCGCCCCCCAGGCAATGCCCGTAGCCACAGCAAACATCCACAACCCGGTTCGGTAGGAACCGGTCACCTCTTTGAGCGTTCCCAACCAAAGGGGCAAGAGAAAACCTCCAATCCCGCCGGCCGCCCCCACGACACCCGACGCGAGACCAATCTGTTTGGGAAACCACTCTGAAGCCAGTTGCAGAATCACCCCATTGCCGACCCCCATGGCTCCCACGGCCACCACCATCAGCACGACGGCGACATTGATATTGGTGACTTCGCCAAGCACCGCGACGACCCCCACGACAAGGGGCAATGCCAGTATGAGTGTTCGCAGACCGCCGATCCGGTCGGCCGCGTGGCCTCCAAACGGACGGATGAGGCTGCCCACCAATCCACACAAGGCAGCAATCGAGCCGGCGGCGATGCCGTCCACAAGGTACTGCTCGTGGAAGAAGAGCGGAAGAATGCTGCAGAGTCCAACGAACCCGCCGAACGTCACGGCATAGAGCCCGCAGAGCCAATAGGCTTTCGGATGCCGGATCATCACCGCCACATTGTGCCACCAATGCGCATCGCGCTCGGCTCGCCGGCTCTGTCGATCGTCACGCACAAGGAGCACAAAAACTGCCAAGCTGGCGACAATAGGCAGAATCATCCACCCAAACACGTCGTGCCATCCACCCGTGGCCGCAATGCGTGGCGCAAAAAAGAGAATCAGTACGGTGCCGACATTGCCCGACGCAACTATTCCCAACACCAATCCTTGATGGGCAGCTGGATAAGAGCGGCCCGCCAGCGGCAAAGTCACCGCGAAGCTCGCCCCACCGATACCGAGCAAGAATGCAACGAGCAACAACTCGGCATAACTATGGACGCCCAGCCACCCCCATACGACGACCGCCAACTCGCCCACCAGAATGAGCGTCCCCGTCGGCTTGGCCCCATACCAATCGCTGCTCCACCCCGCGACGACGCGAAGCAACGCGCCGCTCAGCAGCGGGAGCGACACCATGATAGCCGTGTCGGTCTGGCTGAGATGGAGGTCATGCGCGAAAGTCAGGCTCAGCGCACCCATCAGCAGCCATACCATAAAACTGACGGCGAGATGGAGCCAGGCACCAATCACGCTCGGCCAATGCCCGCGTGTTAGCACGAGAAACATGCCAGTCATCACATTCTCCTAACAGGATGCTGAAAAAGACCGCCAGCCGCTCAAGCGCGTCTGTCTTGTTCGTTTGGTTTGTCTGGTCTGTCTCGTATATTCGGTTTGTCTTGTTTATTTGGCTGAACCAGACTAACCGGATAAACCAGTTCAACTCGTCCCGCCAGTCTCGCATGTCTCGCATGTCACGCGCCACGGTCTGTGGCCCTGGCGGACTTTTTCAGCAGCCAGGCTAGAGGTTCTTATGATAATCTCAACCGTCATGAGTCCGCGCAACAAGGATCTCGACGAAGAACCGATCGAACCGGAGGTCTTGGACCCGTCCGAGAAGGAGATTGCCGAGATCAGTCCGCCTCCCGAAGTGTCTCACCGCGCAGCCCCGGAGGATCATCACGCCACCGACGCCACAGCCGTGGTGCCGGTTACGGCGCTCCAGCAATATTTGGCCGAAGTCCGGCGCTATCCCTACCTCTCCAAAGAAGAAGAGCTGCGCCTGTTCCATGAATATCGAACACACGGGGATCGCGACGCCGCCGTAAAGCTCATCATGGCCAACCTGCGCGTGTCCCTCTCGATTGCCGCCGAATACCTCCATACCGGCGCCGACCACATGGACCTCATTCAAGAAGGCAACGTGGGGTTGATGCATGCCATCAAGAAGTTCGACCCGTCGAAGAACGTGCGCTTTTACGCCTATGCCGCCTGGTGGTCTCGGGCCTATATCCTTCGCTATTTGCTGAACAACTATCGCCTGGTCAAGATCGGGACGACCCAGGACCAACGGAAGCTGTTCTATAACCTCAAAAAAGAAAAGGCCAAGCTTGAACGGGAAGGCTTTGCTCCAGACACGAAACTACTCGCCGACCGCTTGAACGTGCGGGAGCGTGACGTCATCGAGATGGGGCAGCGGCTAGGCAACTGGGAACTATCCCTGGATCAGCCGATCGGCGAGGACCAGGAAGGCAGCCTCCTCGATGTACTCCCATCCCAACAAGTTCCAGCGGACGAGCAGCTTGCGCACACCCAATTACAGACACTCTTCCGTACCAAGCTCGCCGAATTCATCAAGACCCTCGACGAACGAGACGAAGACATCTTGCGGAACCGAATTCTCTCTGAAACCCCTCTAACCCTGGAGGACCTCGGCGTCAAGTACTCAGTCAGCAAAGAGCGAACCAGACAACTGGAAGCACGCATCATCAAGCGCTTGCGCGACTACATTAAGAAAGACATCAAAGATTTCAACAATTTGCGGATCTAAATTTGCCGAATCCCCACCGAAATAAAGTCTAGAATATCCAATTCTCGATTAGACCAAGTAGAACAGTCAGCCGGTCTCAACTTATTGATTAAACAAGAGCTTCGGGGTATGCTCCAAGAGATGGTCACTGAGAAAAAGGCCCTCACGGTGCTCGCCAAGCGCCAACGCAAGAAGAGACCCAACAAGAGCCGATGGGATGTATCCCCGCGGCCCACCGACCAGCGTCTGGACTTCCCACCAGAGTACGAGGAGGTCGGTGCAGGAGCAGATCCCAGTGAAGAGGACTACGACCTCATCGGACCAGTGATCCTCGCCTATAACGAAGCCTTCCAGCACCGTCGACCGACCACACGCTACCAGTATGAGAGCACGATCAACGGGTTCCTCACGGCCTTGAAGCTCCATGAGAACTTACCGATACAGATGATCGACCGTGAAGCCTGCCAGCGATGGAAGGCGAGCCTGTTGAATCAGACCATCGGAAGGAAACGGAAGGCGATCTCGACACAACAGAAACTCAAGGCGTTCGGGCACTTCACCCGCTGGCTGGTCGCTCAGGACTTTCACGGGTTCGCACTCGACCCCATGCGAGGACTGCTGTTACCCGCTCGTGTGGTGGCCGATTCGAAGACGCGCAAAGAAGCCTTCACAGATCCCGAGCTGGCGATTATCGTGAGCGCCCTCGCACCGTTCAGAGATCACGACCAACCAAACAAGCGAGAGTTCTATTGGCTGCTGCTGTCCCTGATGGTGACAGGTGCTCGCATGTCAGAGCTCCTCGACATCAAGGCCATCGACATTCGCCCGGTGGAAGGCATCCACTGCTTCGATATCAAGTCTAGTGAAGGGCGGAACATCAAGACCAAGTCCTCTCACAGGAAGGCGCCGATCCATTCGCAGCTCATCGGCTTGGGGTTCCGGGACTGGCTCGCAGCCGGCACGACTCCTCATGCATTCCCGCTGCTGAGCACGGCTGGCGTACCGCTGGTGAGTAGGTGGGTCGGTGATCTCCTCAAGAGCTGTGGAGTGAAGCGTCCTGAAGTATCGGCGCATAGCCTACGACACAGCATGACGGTCAACCTTGAACGAGCCAAGGTGCATCCGTCCGTCATGGCGAAGATCCTGGGACATGCGCTTGTTGGGAGAGGAGTAGAGGGGACGACGTATCTGCAGAGTCTGAGTTATCCGGTGAAGGAGCTAGCGGAGGCAGTGGAAAAAGTCAGGTTCCCACTGTCCGGCGAAGGTGTGCCGTAGGGCGACTTAACACTCTGCGGTCAGCTCGCAATCATCTAAAGAGATATGGTGCAAACTAAAATCTTTTACTTGCCCAAGGACCATGACAGGATCTCCTCGCTTCAATTGAAGGAGACGATGATACCACGTGTTTCTATTAAAATCTAAATAGAGAAACGGGTGTTGACTCGGCACCGGGTCGCATCCCATTTTATCGTACCCCTCTATGGACAGGCGCATTCGGTTCTTGTCCGCGTGGGGCTCTGTAACATCCTTTACTCGTCCAGTAATTTTCATCCATTTTCCTAAATGGTTTTCTTTGAGTCTCTGAGTCTGTATTGTTGTAAGCCCTTTTAACAACCCCACGAGGTATTCAGGCCCGCTGTCCATCACCTCATAAATAGCATCGTGGGCACCAGCTTGTAAAACAATATCAAGGTTCGGGTTCTCACTCTTTTTAGGCTGTGTCTTAACCAACTTAGTTAGTCCATCAGGCAATGCCGTAGTCACATCTGCTTGCCTTTCGTCTTTGCCTGTTCTCCGGCGAGCGAACAGCTTTTCTGGCACTTCATAGGCGATTAAAAGCATGACCACACCAATAAAGGTAACTATCGAGCGCCCTACATTGCCAAGCATGTTCGCATCCCAGTTTACGACGACACCTGCCAGAGATATGAAATACTTCGCCCACTTTTGGATTTGTTCCGGGAGATCAATTATGCCAATAACCGTGAAAACAAAACCAAAGAACCCAAGAATCTTCCGTAGCAAAACCATCGCGCACCCTCCAATCAGATAGGGCGTAGGGTGGCAGAACTGACAGAGGCTGTCCAGGCAAGTTCGGGATCACCGCCCTTGCGAGGACTCAGGACAGCTCCGAGCCCGCCTGGGGCGAGCCGAGGTCGCAGGTCGCGTTGACAGCTTTTAACACTGTGGGATAGAGTTGGCCTCAAGAGGGGTGCGTATGATCTCTGGAATTTTCTCAGCCGAGTTTACGTCAAACAAGGACATGATGGGCCGCGGTGTTGCTGTTTTCTCAGGGAACGCAATCCATGGTGGGGATGCAGCATATTACTACCGAGGAAAATACAGGCTAGACGCGAGCAATCAAATTTCAGGAACGATAGAGGCTGTCAAATACTCACCAGTCCAGACTTCAGTCGTTGGCCCACTGGACCGATTCCGACTTATACTCAACGGCATCGTAAATGATCAGGGATTTGAACTGTCAGGCCCGGTTGAGGGCCACCCGGATTTACTGATTAGAATTACCTTGAAGAAGATCGATGAATTGATTGAACTTGATTGAAGCTTCTCTATTCCACCTGCATCGGGTCGATCTGTCAGACATCATCGGCTGACTCGGCATGACCTACCGACCCTGCCCAAGGCCCTGGATGGCTAGGCAGCGGGGAACGGACAGGGCTTCGGTGCCTTCTCGCCTTCCCATTTCGTCAGCATCTCGCTGATCCCTGCGAGGCCGGGCAGATGATACAGTCGTGAGGGGGGAGCCCTACGAGATCCTCGCCGATCATTCTGAGAAGGACGGCGATGAGCCCTGACCCTTCTCTATAGCGCACTTGCCAGCTGGTCAATTCAATGGACTTTCCACTTTCAGACCACGCGCTAAAACACGAGTCTGACCGTGGTGCCGTTCTCGTTGGAGCCGCTATGCTCGATGAGAGCTTAGCGCGACTCTTGAGGGCCGCGTTCATTTCTAAAGAACCAGTCCAAAAGAAATCGATCAGTAAGTTATTTGGGCCTAATGGACCACTTTCAAGTTTTTGGGCGAAACTGCACCTCGCAAATGTCCTCGGTCTCTTGAATTCATCACTACACTCTGATCTTGAGGTTTTCCGAAAGCTTAGGAATCGCTTTGCTCATCAGATGGAGCCCGCTGATTTTGGTGATACGACCGTCCGACATTTGGCGAACCTACTATCGACAACCGTTCATCTTAGAGTCGGGATGGACACATATACCGCACAGGCAACAGATGGGAAGAAGGTCTCTGAAGATCAACTTGTTAAGGACGGATATGTTAAGACTGCTAGAGCTGAGTTCAACGTGTGCCTTTCGCTTTCACTAGCAATAATAGAAGGCATTACTGCAACGGTTTCAAAGTCTGGAATTGAGGCGGGTCGCCTAATGGCTCAAGAACTTGGCAACTTCGGAGAGGTATATCTTAAATACAAAAAAGAGCAAAGTAGAAGTGGCTCGTTATAGTTGTTGTTCCTGTTGAGGGAGAGTGGAGAAGGGTGCGGTTCCCGGCGTAGAGAGACACCGTCCAGCTGAAGATACTCAAGAGGCGGTGGACAAGTTGGACTTGGGGGTGGACTAGGCAGTCAGAAGGATGGCCGCCACAAATGCAATCATGAAAACCAAAATGATAGGGGCCAACCATCGGCGGAGACTGTTGAACTGTTCCTCACCGCGCTTAACCCTTTCCCACTCTGTCTTCAGAACGGTTCGTGACTGATTGGTAGCAAGCCCAATTGCTGCAAAGACGTTTTCTCTCATCTTGGGGTTGTTGGAACCTTCTGCGTTGTACTGGTCAACGACAGCATCCACTAGACGCTCCAACTCGATATGTTCGGTCTTCATCTTGTTTAGTCTAAGCTTGATTCGGTATCGCGTCTCACCTATGGTCATAAGTGAATCCGCAATGTGATCAGCGGATGCAGGATATGGGCGGGTTCTACCATCCTTGCCTGCCTCTAGAACGTCGTGAACGGCATTTGCCAAATATCGAAACCCAGCAAAGAACTTAGCCAAGTCTTCTCGCAGACCATCGATCCAAGCCTGCCGCATTTCGGAAACTTTTTGCTCCTTGCTCAGGGTCAGATTTACTATTGCGATAACGCCAGTGATTAGCGCCGCGACTACCGTAGCAATTGCGACTATCGCTGTAGCAGGAATCGCAGTATGCATTATGGCCCCGACCTTGGTTCTAACGTGTGCTGCGGGGCAGTCTACCCCAAAGTCGGACACGTATCCATCACACCGGCTAGACCTTCTCCCGGACCTATAGACCTTGCGCCGCCGTTCGCAACCCTCCTACAATACGCCTTCCTACCTACGAGGCTTCTGGTGAAACCTAAGTTTCCCAAACTCTTGAAGCTCTTGCAAAGACGAGAGTTCCCCAAACTCTATGCGTTAGCTAGCATCTGGGTTGCGACTCCGTTACTTTACATCTGTACGTTTGTCTATATCCAGAATGCTATCTTTCAACCAGCAGCCCGCGCGTTCCCAATAGGGCTGTCAGCATTCGGCGTGACGGCGGCCTTGTCTGGTATTTCTTTCAGCATGGCGAGGGTTTCCGAAAATCCCAGCACAGCTAAATATGCGGGAGAGAAGTTTCTACACTCGGCCATTCTTCTCATTCAGGGCCTCTTTCTCATTTACATTCGTGACTCAGTGGGAGAGAGTGAATTACTAAAACCGTGGCCGAACCTTGTCTTAGTCGTCAAGGCATCTACTGTTGGTCTGCTTACTCTCCTGACGGCAGCAGCCGCGTGGACGTGGTTCCACGGATTCGAAGAACTCAACAAGTTCTTATGGAAGAACTGGGAAGAAAACATTCAGGCTATGAACGCACGCCAGCAGGACAAAGCCCCCATCGTTGTTCCGTTGGAGGCGGATAAGGACATACCCAACCAAAAGGCCTAGACCTTCTCCCGGAGCCTTGCGTTGATCTCACTGATGAGCCCCTGGAAAAGTACGAACTTCTTGGGATGATCGGTCAGTAGGCGATCGATCCGGTGGAGAAGGGTCACCCTGGTCATCCTCGCTGCTCGCTCCTGTCGTTCGACGGTCCAGGCATCGGTGTAGACCTTCCAACCTGCGTTGGCCCTGGTCTGCTTTGCTTCTGCCCTAGCGTTCTTCTGGCTGGCCGTTCGCTCTGTACGAGTAAGCGCCATGATGGTTTCACTTCTCCTGTTGGATTTGATGGTTGGACTGAAACTGGTTTCACGAGAACTGACCAGATGGACAGCTGGCGTGAAACTGGCCTGAGATGAGCGCGGTACTCTACTCTTACCATGAGCGGTACCCTGCTGGACTGTTAGCGGTACCCTCTGCCGCTGGTCTAACCAATACCCCAGAGTAAGACCCTGAGCTTTCTCTGTTGGGTTGATGTCGAACAGGTGGCAGAACGGTGAGAGAACAGTCCAGCAGGGTACCGAAAACAGGCCTCGCTATAGTCATCCTCAAGTAGGAGGGGGTACACCCTTATAGATCAACAGGTTATGAGGCCAACTTTTCCATGTGACGGAATTTGACACCCTGTGATCTTGAGGGAGACTGATTGCATAATTACTGAGATCCGGTCAGCCTGAGAGATTGGGACAACCAGGCAATCGTGGACCGGGAGACCGATCAGACCTTCCTGCTTGAGTTGCGAGAGCGCGGCGATAATAACTTGACTTTCGATGAACTGCAGGCCGTGCCCTTTGTTGTCGCCTAGCAGGTGCGCAATGGGCCGGTGTTGCGTCTTGATGAGTTCGATGATCTTCCTGGCACCCTTGGCTCTATCGGCTTTGGTGAACTTGTTTCCGCTACCTTTGGGGAACTTGCGACGGTTCGGCTTCTTATCGAAGGTGAGGGCGAGCATGAGCGTCTTGATTCCTGAGCGGCTGGCTGGATCAGTTCCGGTGATGTGGTAGATGTCGGCCGCTGGTGGTGCTGCGTTGACGGAGGCATAAAGTGAGTGAAAAGGAATGGAGTTGTAGTCAAGCTCCACAGTCCGCTCTCCGTTCAGTAAGATCCGTTCGCGTCGATCCACCTTAGACATCGGCGTCCAAAATCCGCCGAGAAGCCTTCCGCCTGATGTCCAGCTCGCATAGGTGAATTGTCGCTGGAGGAATCGGTCTCGTACGTCGATGAAGGGGAGCCCTTCCCGATTGATCACGAGGATGTTGGATTTCCACAAGAGTTCGTTGACGTGTTGCATCTCCAGCCGGTAGCCGTTGGCGAGCACGTCGAGATCTGAGTACTCGTCGAAGGCGCTGGTCTTGTCCTTCTTGCGCCGGATGATCTCCTGGCCTGTGCGGTCCCAGGAGGTATCGAGTGGAGAGGTAACGTGACAGTCGACCATGAGATTGCGAAGGGTGCGTGTGCTGCGAATGAGGGATTTATCTACGCCGCTTTCTGGTCTTGTGTGGCTTCTCCAGGCCTGTCCGCGAACTTGTTGGAACAGTCCGCATTCGGTGAGGGCATCGATCACCGGAAGGAACCGGCGGTTGACGTGCAGAGGGCGATAGCGTGAACGGATGCTGTACCAGGCTTTCGTCCGTGAGAATGTCACGCCTTCAATGGTGGGATCGGTCAACTCCGCATTCACGACAGCGGAGAGGGCTCCAGCGACGAGTACGCGGTACTCGGCCAGGTCGACAGCGGAGAGTGTGAGACCCTTGCGCTGCCAGAAGTGGCGTTGGTAGCGGATGAACTTTTCCCAACAGAGTTCGATCAGCGAGAACATCGCGGGGGTCGCCGGGATGCAGTAATAGTCAAAATCCTTGCGGGCGGTGTCGTCCTCGTCGTCCACGGCAACAGCAAGCCGCGTCACGTCATCTGCCGTTGGCGTCTGTGTCGTCCACGCTTCGACAAGCGCCGGGAGCATCTTCTCTTTATCTTTACCGGCCCAGAACGCCACCTTGGAGTCTGCGGAGTGCGTGCGCTTGCTTGCAGCTTTCCATCGGGGAAGAATTTTGTTGAGTGCGGTGATGTTCATGTCTCGATATGCTCCATTTTCAGTGGTTGTTAGAACGGGTCGTGAAACGTCAGTTAACGCCCTCGCCTTGCGGTTGGAGGCGACCCGTACCTTGCTCTGTTACGCTGTTACGTACATCCCTGTAGCCCGTTCTTCTTGGTCACCTTGAATATCGTGATGGTCGCAGCCTTGTAGATGCTGCAGCCGGGGAGGGCGAGTGGGAGAGCGCGCGCGATAGCTGTGATGAGTTTGAACATGGTTTGATCTCCTTCTGTTGTTTGTTTGTTTGTGGTCGTTCATCCACTAACGGATTGTCTCCAGACACGCCGAAGCCCCACTAGGATTGATTTCCTAGTGAGGCCCCAACTACCTATGCTATTGCCTATTCTACGTTATTGGCAATAGGTCTGCTTCCCGTTCGTGGTGCATGTCTGTGGTCGTCCCCCATTCTGATACGGACTGACCAGGCTATACGAATGGTTCCGTTCGCTGTCCCGCTGGACCTGTCGCTGTGCTTCGCGGCTTCGCTCCTCAGCCTCTCTGTGTTGCTCCGCTTTATATTCGTGATCGCGTTGTTCAGCTTGCAGCGCCTCATTTCTCACGGTGTCCTGGAACGCTCGGTTGTCGAGGTCCTCGTCAGCGGCCAATGCGAGACCAGCCCCGATCAAACCACCGAGCAAAATCCCAAGTGAGACACTAGCACCTCTAACCACTGTGGATCTGATTCGGTTGCCCATGTGTTCCACCTCTCATCTGTTTGTGACATGTTGCTACTACGTGTGAGCTTAAGCCGCTTCCCGCGTTCGTGGTATTCCTCGAACGTACTGGGTCGCTCATGGTTGGCTGTCGCTCGTCGCGTCTGGGTCGGAGCCCTATCGAGCCACCATTCGATGAACCCATGATCGATGCTGCCTAGCTTCGTGATCGCCAGTCTGCGTGACCGTTCCCTTGGGTTCCCTTGCAGGACCTCCAGCGGAGAGCGCGTCTCCGGCTCGGTGCTTTGCCTCTGCGGTCGCCAGTATTTTGGAGGCTTCGTGAGTTTTGCGTGCGTGCCGATCTTTTGGAGTGCCATCAGTGCGCGTCCCGGTGCGCGTTGAACGCATTGAGTACGGCCGCATCAGTCGCTGCCACTGCGACCCCTTGGACGAGCCGAGCTACTCCATCTTTCATGGACGCGCTTTGGTCTCGGTCTGGAATGGTCGTCACGATATCTGAGCCATTGGCAGCGGTGCCGTGGTCGGTCCTGGTCGTGCTCACGATCTAATCCCGCCCAGATCTACTGCCTCAGAAGAGCGACCAGCGTCTACTCTGTCGTGCTTCTCCTGGATTGTTTTCTTATCGGCTAACGCTCGATACGCAGCTTGCTCATCTCGAATGGATTGAGCACTGCCGTTTCCCAGTTCAACGCGCACCTTCGTGTTGACCTTCTGAGCCGTCCTATCCACGAACCGGTCGCCCATCACGGAGTCGATCTCATCATTGTGATCAATTAACCACTGACGAACCTCTTCCCGGTAGCTTGGAGAGTGCTCGTATTTGAGCCGGCCTTGCTCGTCCTTCGCCATGAAGAGGTTCTGCGCGTGTTCGTTGGCGATCTCTCGCAGGACTTGCTTCCTCGCGCCTTCAGGATCGCTCATCGCCCGCGCCAGTTCACGACCACTGACCACGGTAGAAGGAGCGTTCACCTTCGCAGCCGCTTCGTTCTTCATTCTATTTTCGATCATCTTGGAACACAGCAAGCGGAGCGAGGGATCAGTCTGATATTCCTTCATCCGCTGGACTTGGTGCATCTCCTCATCGCTGTTGAACGCGCATGTCTCTGGGTCGAGCATCTGGCCGGTGGTGCGGTCTAGGAGCCATTTGTTATCTTTCGGTACGGTGATCATGGTTACTTTCCTTCCTGTGGTGTGAGGGGTGATGTAGGCGCTGTCTCGTCGCCGGTCTGTGATGACCCCATGTTGAGCCATGCGTCGGAGCGGCGAGCGTGTGCCGCCTGCTTCTCTGTGGCGATCTCTTCGGGTGTGCTCTCTTTGCGTGTGACGCGAACCGTTCCAGAAGCGAAGCGTTCGCACTTGGAGTGACTGTCTTCGGACAGGATAATAGAATCCATCGTGTCTGCGACCACGTCCACAGTGGCGGGTGGCTTGCTGAACGATACGGGGAAGGTGGGAGGTGTGTACGGTTTCGGTGGCATCTAGTTATTTCCTCTTCGAGATATAGGTTGAGTCTGTGGCTCGGGCGCATTCATGTCTGATGGTGCCAACGTCTTGACGACTGAGTGATTCCGCATAGACGGCGAACGCTCGCCTTGCTGCAGTTGAGCGCGAGACCGGAACCGTGGGTGCATCGCTGCCACGTCTGAGTAGGTCTTGAATGGTCAGCAAGTTCGCAACGGCGGCGGCGTCCAGTTCCATTGTGAGACGGTTTTTTGCAGCGCTGCCATACTTCATCTTAGGGGCGCGGTCTGGTTGCATCGTTAAAAACCTCCAGTGTTAATGCGTGAAAGAGTGTGATTACACGGGAAACGAAAACCCTTTCCCCTCCCCAACGTGAAAGGAACCCACAGCGCCGTTATTGGCACCAAGGAACACGTCGAAGAGAGGTCGAGGCTAAGTCACACTTTGCGATGGTGGAACATCAGCGCAGTCGTGACAAAGAAGACGAGGTATGTGAAACCGTGCAGCATTTAGTGATCCGTGCGCGTGGTCGTTTCGTTGGGAGGACTACCAGCCTGTCCTTCCGTCTGGATCACAGGTGGGATAATGCTGACTACTGGCGACTGGTGCGCTGCATCTTGACCGTTCGTGGCTGGTGATGCTGCATCGATCCTGACAGTCTGGCCTACTGGGAACACTTGGACGCCGTTAACGATTGTACTCATCGCTTATGCCCACTTAATGCCTAAAGGTTGGGTGCTGTCAGCTGTCAGTCGTTGGGTGTCGGTGGCTGCGGGGATCGTGGTCCACTTGTTCGTCACCGGGTTCCAGCACACGAGGTCACCCTTCTGCGCATAATTTGAGGTGTCCGGGTGACTGTCGGCGGGCGTGACGGGGATTGAGATGTTGGATGGAACGATGGCGCTCATGCTGGTTGTTTCCTTAATTCGTTAGAGGGTGAACTTCTTATGCCCACTTGATGCCAAGCGCGGTCGATGAATCGAGGGTCAAGATCTGACCATTCGTACCCACCGGAAGCCGTTCAAACTTCAGCGTGGTCGTGTTATACACTCGGAGATCTCCCTTCTGCCCGTAGATCATGGGGTCTTGCGTAGCATCGTTGCCTGGGAGTTCCGGGGAATAGTTGCCGGGAATGACACCTGCCATAGTAATTTTTCCTTTATGTGGTGAGGTTGTTGTGGCCGACTGTTACTGCTGCGCGGGAGGATTGGCGATGGTGTCGAGGCTATCGTACTGCCGTGATCCTCCGACTCCAAAGCCAAAGTCTGTAGAGGCGTTTTCTCTCGCAGCGCGTTCCATATACCGTGCCTTGACGCGCTTCTTGATCAGGTCCTCGGTAGCCAGTTCTCGTTGTGCGGCTGGTGCCTGTGGGAACCGCCTGTCGAACTCTGCGCGGATCGCGGCTCGCTCTTTGGTGTCCGCTTCCGCCTGCGTGAGTGGCTTGGCTGGCACGAACGTGTCGCCATTCCAGTGACCAGGATTCCCATACTTCGCATACTTCGACTCGTCGGAGAACGTGGGATGATTAGGAAGCTTGAACGTATCCGGCCAGTGTCCCGTCTTTGGATCAGGTTTGATTCCCGCTTGGAATGCCCCACGGAGATCGTAGTCTTGACCACTGTCTCGCGGTGCGTAGACCTTCTTCCACTCTTGGAACTTTACTTCGTCGGCTGGTGAGAGTTTCGTGCGAAGGTGATCGAAGTTGGCGGGCTGGTGATCGGCTACAGGCTCTTTCCCGTTAAACCTGCGGGCCGCATCGTGACCTTCCTTAAGGATACCAGAAGCGTTCGCACGATCCATCAGGGCGATCCGGTCAGTCTCTGCCTGGGCCTTCATCACCTGCAGCTCCTCGTCAGGGCCTTGATGTACCCACTCGCCGTTCTTGTTCTTGAAATCTCCACCGATCTGACTGTTGTGTGTGATCGCCTTCGCCGCCGTCTCTGACAAGGCCAGATCCGTGATGATCTTTTGTTTCGCCTTCTCGGTGTCCTGTCGCTTCTTCTCCTCCCGGGCCATGTCGTTGTAGTTGAACGCGGTCGGTTCGACGCGCTTCCGCATCTCAGCAGTAAACGCAGCCTGGGAGATGTTGGGATGGTGATCGAGGTATTCGATACCTTGCGCTCTAAAATCTGACTGGGCGAGCGTGGCTGCTATGTTGCCTGTTCCAAACAACGCGGTCTCATCTTTCAAGCTCGCCTTGCCCACTCCGCTTTCGAGGACGGCATAGCCTGGATCAGATAAGAAGTTGTGATATTTTAGGTCCGCTTGCCCCATTGTTTTGTTGAGTTCATGCGAACGGAGCCAGCCTTCCACGCCAATGCGATGATCCTTCATGGCCTGATCAATCATCCCGGTGGTCTTCGTGGTGCCTGGGTGTTGTGTGATTTCTGCTCGGAGTTGCATCTCAGTTTGCGGGAACGCTTCCTTATCCCCGAGGTCTGCGCGATGCTCACGTTGTTTCATCACTTGCTCCCCCAGGTGCTCCGCGTGTGCCGGGCTATCTTTGCGTACCTCTTCCAGTCGCCGGTCTTGTTCTGCGACATCTGCCGGACTCATCGCTTGGAGATCGGGGAAGTTGAACACGTTATTCGTGTGCGCCTGGGTGAGTTGCTTGAGCTGGAGGTCCTGTCGCTCCCAATCGTTCTTCATCCGCGAGGCGTCCACCGCTGAACGCTTGCCGGCGATCCGTTGCTCGTCTGTGCCAAGGATGGCTTGGTCTTCGAGGTAGTTCTTCGCCACCAAGTCTTGATGCTGTTGAGCCACAATGTGGTCTCTCACCGGCCCGGACATGGTGATAAAATCATTCGTCTTCGTGATGGGTGCGACACCACGCTCCTTCCGTTCCTGATCAACCGCCTGACCGATGGTGTTGACGAGTGTGGAGTCCTTCGCGTTCTTCGACGCCTGCGCGATTCCAAGCACTACCATCTGAGTCGCTCGGGTGCCGCGCATGCCGGTTTCCCGCATGGCCTTTTCAGTCGCCGCGATCTCTACAGCAGCTGGCGCAAAGTTCCGCGCATGCGGCTCTAGCGGTTGTCCATCCGTGCCGACAAGGGAGCGCCCGATGGCTGATTCGACACTTGAGGCAAGCGTGTCCTCGCCCTTCTTCGTGCGCTCGTCCACGATCACCGAGGTGTTGTGGGCGTTCAGGTGTGCGATGGCTTCGTGTTGGATGAACCCGTACTGACTGTCAGCCAGCTGTTTTGGGGAGAACTTCGCCGTCGCGCCGTCGTAGAGGTGATCCTTGTTGTACTGTGCGGCATGGTCCGTCGAGAACTTCTCGAACGCGCCTGGAGGAGCATCGAGTTGTGCGACCCCGGACTGTGACCAGGCGTTTGTCAGGTCAGCGGCGTAGTCATCGGCATATCGCTTGGCGTCGAGCGTCTTATAGCGATCTTCATAGAAACGTGACTGACCGGGCTCGATGAGACCTTCTCGCACGGCATCGCCATAACTTTTCTGGGTGCGAAGGTGATCCTCGTCGGCCTTGGCGAGTTGTTGGGCGGTGGACTGCTGACCGAGCCGGCCCGCATATTGTTGGAGTGCAGGATTGAGTTCCGAGAGACCAGCCGCGAATTGTTCCAGCTGGTTGACGTTGGGAACTTGCGCAACTTCTCTTTCAGTGGGAGCCTTGTATGGTGCGCCGATGATCTGGGCTTGCGGCTGGAGGTCGGGAGCTTGCACGATCTCGTCGGCAATGGCTGGACGTTTGAATGGATTGGCCATGATGTATTATCCCTTCGTCTCGTCGGCGTAGGTGTCCTTGACCATCAGGCGGATTTCGGCTCGCAGCATACCCACGTCCAGGTCTTCGTTGTCGCTGGCATAGATGGCGAGGTGCTTCGCATATTCCTGGAGCGCCCTCCGCACGAAGCTTGAGAGATTCACGGCTGGTACAAGGACCTGACAGCGTGCGATGATCTGGTCGAGGGCCGCCTTGTCAGCGGCTGGAAGCAGGATGGAGATCCGGGCGTCGGTGCCCTTGATCGTGTTCGGTCTGCGCTTGGCAGAGGTGGGGACGTAGTGGTTGCCCATGATGTGAAGAACTCCTGTTGTTGTAGGTTGATGGTGAGGGAGGCTTGATACTATTTGCTGAAAAAAGGTGCATGAATCCGAATGGTTACCCGCCAGCATGAGCCAGCGGGTGAGTAAGCGGGGAGGAACGTAAGTGGTCCACAGAGCACCAGGCGAAATCGAATGATGATCTCCACAGAGGGGAACATTGAAAAAACCGTGGAATGTGAGTGGTCCATGGACCAGGCTGTTGCGAAAAAGTGTTAGTGGTCCGCAGAGTACGTCCTAAAATCGAATGATGATCCTCCAAGGAGTGTGTCCTGAAATCGAATGATGATCTCCACAGATGAGTACATAGCAAGTGCAGTGCTGAAGGTCGCCGGGTGACCGGCTCAGACGAAATGAAAAAATGTTTCTCTTCCACAGAGGAAGTAGTTGCAAATGCACCCTGCCCACACCACGACTTACGTGCAAACATTCAAGTAGAATTAGAAGGTTGCGTTGAATCGTGGCGTGGGCGTAGGCGATGAGGCTAGTTGGCACGGGTTTAGTATGTCGTCTTGTTCAAGTAAACCTTAAGGGTGCAGGGTGAGGTTACAGGAGCCCACGTCTCCCGGCTTCCTCCATGCTGATGAACTCTTCATCGGCGCGCTTGTCTCCGGGGAGCCGTCTCAGTCCGGTTCTCTTCTCGCGTGCCATCCGCTTCGCTTGCTTGGCGTCGAGGAGGAGTTTCTCGTCATAACTGCGCTGTTCCTTGAGACCGTGATCGGCCCATTGCTTCAGCATCGCTTTGTCGAACCGTGCCATCTCCACGGCTTCGAGTTCGCGCTTGAACATTGGACGCCACTGCTTACCGTTGCGCATCCATGGTTGTGCGGGAGAAGCATCGACTACGCGGGCTGGCGAAGTGCTGGCGGTATAAGGCGGGAGTTCAGATATACCCGGCTCTGTCGCGTCTCCTGCCGTTAGCTTACTCGTCTCCTTACCGTTCTCCTTACCGTTCTCTTTCTCTTCTGGCGCAAGGCCCTCGTTGCTGCCGCCTTGCATGTTCCTGAGTACTTCACGAATGGCTGTCTCGCGCTTCCGGCTGCGTTCGAGTTCGAGGAGGTCACTCTTAACACTCATGGTCTCATTCTCCCTTGTTTATCTGGGTTCAGTTTGATCGCTCGTTGCGGGGTGCTGGTTAGCATGTGGGTGAGCACAGCGGCTTCGAAGTGTGGTGATTCGCGTAAGAAGAACCGGATGTCACGGCTGAGGAGATCGTGCAACCTGCCCACGATGAGTCGCCCGGTAGGAAAGGGCCTGGGCCGCTTCCAGCCTGGGGAGGGCTTACCCTCACGTCGTATCAGGGACGACACAGCCCGCATGATGGCGAACCGACAGAACCACTCGTCCCTTGGCACGTCTGGTTCGACTCGACAACACACGATCACGCCTAACACGGTGCTCGCTATGACCAGAGCCGCGTCATCGTCGATGGGGTAGCGGTGATGAATGTTCAAGAGGACGGCTTGAGCTTTAAGCTTAGGCTTGAGGAGCCTCCACTGGGCCAAGGTCACAGTCCGGTCGATCCGGTGGCGGAAGATGGCGGTGAGGGCGTGCAGGAGTCCTATCGTGGCTGGATCATGCCGGCGAAGGAGCTGCTTCAGGATAGCCTGACAGGATCGGATGTAAGGGAGGCGTGAGGAACGTCCCAAGGAGATACCGTTCTGGTTACCGTTCTTGGTGCTGGCGTTGTGGTGTGCCAAGCAGTGGACTTCGGCAACATGGCGTAAACGCTCACAGCCACGCACTGTGCAGGGCTTTGGCTTTGAGATAGTTCTAGTTAGAACCATTCGTGGGATGTGCATTTTAGACCCCGGCTAGCTGGAAATGAAGAGGTGTAGACGCGATGCCGACCGTCCTGGTTGGAGTGTCAGAATGATGCCGCTCTGGATAGGCTAACGGATCTCTCATCCGTTATGATCTCTATGTTATCGCTGACTTAGTGGCTGTGCTGTCACCGATCAGGCAACAGACCCTACCTGTTGTGGTGCCCTGGGAGGTAACCTGGACGCGGTTTTGGCTGGGGCTCTGGGGGGTTTGGCGGCTTGGACGTAGGACGTACCCCAAACGAACTTTTGCTTCCAAATTATTTTGGTGAAACCATGTTGTATATCGCGCCTTTACGGTATACGAACAGTACCTCGAAGTGACCTCGACCGGTAATTTCTGACTCCCCAAATGTGTACCAAACTGTATTCACCTGGAGCCAGTCGAGGTTCTCGAACCGTCCTCGGTGAGGCACCCAGGCGTTCACCTCCAAAACACATACCTTCCAACTACGTGATTACAGGCCCTCATTTTGGCACCCCCACGCCAATCAACAAAATGAGAGGCCATATGTGGAGGGATGAGGAATCTGGACTCAGCCACGAGTCAGCTAGAGGCCTTCTGTGTGGTTGCTTTCGTGCCTTGTGGCATGTTATGGATCGGTTATGCTCGTAACCCACGGAGGAATCATGGACACAACCCATTCTCGATAGGTTACGATCCTCGCCGTCCCTATTTTGATAGCGTGGAAGAATTTCCTCATTTCTCCCCCTTGACTTGGACGAACCCGAGGCTATCTCTACTCTCGTGTTCAGCGGATCAGGGCTTCTGCTCGTTCGGGAGTACCACGGTTACGCCATCGAGTTCGAACCTGTTCTACATCGTTTAAATTCACGGGATTAACTTTACGAGGAGGGTGTCGTTATGAGCACTGCAGCCAAGGAGAAGAAGGACTTAACCAAGGGGTTCTCACCTCTGGGTGACCGGGTATTCGTCACCTACACCGAGGAACTGGACCGGACATCCGGCGGGATTTATGTGCCGGACAGCGCGAAAGAAAAACCGCAACGGGGCATCGTCCAAGCCATCGGCAAGAAGGTTGAGAATGTGAAAGTCGGTGAGCATGTTCTTTTCGACAAGTACTCAGGCAGCAAGCTCCGGATCGAAGACGAGGAATGTTTGATCCTGAAGGAAGAAGACATCCTCGGAGTCTTCACCAGCTAATCACCATACCCACACACACTACTACAACGACGATACTTTTTAAGGGAGGAACACCATGGCAAAGCAACTTATGTACGGTGACGCCGCGCGCGCGTCCATCCTCAGAGGGGTGAACCAGCTCGCCGACGCCGTTAAGGCAACACTCGGTCCGAAGGGCCGCAACGCGATTCTCGACAAGAAGTTCGGCGCTCCGACGATTACCAAGGATGGCGTGACCGTGGCCAAAGAAGTCGAACTCAAGAACCCGTACGAGAACATGGGTGCTCAGCTCGTCCGTGAAGTCGCCAGCAAGACCAGCGACACGGCGGGCGACGGAACCACGACCGCTACCGTGCTGGCCCAGGCGATCTATCGTGAAGGCGTGAAGAACATCACCGCCGGCGCGAACCCGATGGAAATTCAGCGGGGAATCAACAAGGCCGTCGAAGTCGTCATCAACGAGCTCAAGAAGCTGAGCAAGCCCTGCCAGAACAAGACCGAGATTTCCCAAGTCGGAACGATTTCAGCCAACAACGACAAGACCATCGGCGACCTCATCGCAGAAGCGATGGAGAAAGTCGGCAAGGATGGCGTGATCACGGTCGAGGAAGCCAAGTCCATGACCACCTCGTTGGACGTAGTCGAAGGCATGCAGTTCGACCGCGGCTACATCTCCCCCTACTTCGTCACCAACGCCGAGCGGATGGAAGCCGTCATGGAAGACCCGCTCATTCTCATCTCTGAGAAGAAGATCAGCAGCATGAAGGACTTGCTACCGATCCTCGAGCAAGTCGCCAAGATGGGCAAGCCGCTCGTCATCCTCGCTGAAGACGTGGAAGGCGAAGCCTTGGCCACTCTGGTAGTGAATAAGCTCCGTGGCACGCTCAACGTGACAGCCATCAAGGCCCCTGGATTCGGCGATCGCCGCAAGGCCAT